>DATGEB010000043.1:0-3553 GCA_035310545.1 Gaiellaceae bacterium | reverse complement strand
CACATGCGCGCGCAGGTCGCAGCTGCGCCCGATGATCGCACCCTCGATCTCCGAACTGCGGCCGATGTACGTCGAGCTGTCGATGATCGAGCGGACGACGCGCGTGCGTTCCCGGACGGTCACGCTCGACGCAAGCACGACGTGCGGGCCGACGCGCGCGCCGCGCGCGATGCGGCAGTAGCTGCCGAGATACGCCGGCCCTTCGATCGCGTCGAGGTCGTCGAGGTCCACCCCGTCCCCCAGCCAGATGTTGCCCCGGATGCGGATCCCGGTGATGTCGAGCTGCACGCGCTCGTCGAGCGCATCGAAGTTCGCCTGGCGGTACTGGTCGAGGTTCCCGATGTCCTGCCAGTAGCCGTCGAAGACATGGCCGTAGATCGGCCGGCCCATCTCGAGCAGGAGCGGGAACAGCTCCTTCGAGAAGTCGTACGGCCGGTCCTGAGGGATGTGCTTCAGCACCTCCGGCTCGAGCACGTAGATTCCCGTGTTGATCGTGTCGGAGAAGACCTGCCCCCACGACGGCTTCTCGAGGAAGCGCTCGACTCGTCCGTCCTCGTCCGTCACGACGATCCCGAACTCGAGCGGGTTCTCGACCGACTTGAGGCCGATCGTCACGGACGCGCCCTTCTCGCGGTGGGCCGTGACGAGCTCCGTCAGGTTCACGTCGCAGAGGGCGTCGCCCGAGATGACGAGAAACGTGTCGTCGAGCCTGGCGGCCGCGAGCCTCACCGAGCCGGCTGTGCCGAGCGGCGACTCCTCGACCGAGTAGCCGATGTCGACGCCGAGCGACTCGCCGCTCCCGAAGTAGCTCCGAATCGCCTGCGGCAGGAACGCGACCGTGACGATCACGTCCTCGAAGCCGTGCCGCTTGAGCAACTCGACGATGTGCTCCATGCACGGCTTGCCGACGATCGGCACCATCGGCTTCGGCTGATTCGAGGTCAGCGGGCGGAGCCGGGTGCCCTCGCCCCCGCCCATGACGACGGCCTTCATCCGCGCACTTCTCTCCACGCGGTCGCGATGTAGAACACGCCGGCGAGAAGCGCGAGCGCGATACCCGCCCAGAAGATGTCGAGCGACCAGTCCGTCGCCCTGTGGGTGACGATGCGAAGGAAGATCGCGCCATAGAGCACCCACGTCGCGGCTTTCCCGACGACGTTGACGTCGATCTCGAGCCCGCGTGGCGCGAGAAAGGCGGAACCGGCGAGCAGGACGAGGTCGCGGCCGAGGATGACCACGAGCCCGGCCCACGGGAGCCGGTCGTAGGCAAAGAGGAGGATCACCGCGGCATCGATCATCAGCCGGTCGGCGAGCGGATCGGCGAGCTTCCCGAAGTGCGACTCCACATGCCAGCGACGCGCCAGGAACCCGTCGATCTGGTCGGTCAGCCCGGCTGCGCCGAACACCAGCCCGGCGGGCCAGCTCGGCCGGTGACCCGCGCGCACCATCAGCACGACGAAGACCGGAATGAGCGCGAGCCGCGCGATCGTCAGCGCGTTGGGGATCTGCGCGAGCGGCGGTGAGACGACGCGAGCCTCCATGTAGCGAAGGATACGGGTGTGCTCGCGCCGTATCCTCTCGCGCGTGCCCGAGTTGCCGCGGATTCCGGGGTTTGTCGACGCGCACTGCCACGCGTTCCAGCGCGCGCTGCGTGGGCGCACCGAGGGCGACGATTTCTGGGCGTGGCGCGAGACGATGCTCGAGCTGGCCCGCGGTGAGAGCCCGGCACGGGTGCGGACGAGCTACGTCCAGGTCTACAGCGAGCTCCGTGCGGCGGGATACACCGCGGTCGGCGAGTTCCACTACCTCGGCTTCGAGGAAGCGCGCGCGGCGGCCGAAGCGGCGGCGGAGGCGGAGATCGAGCTCGTCCTTCTGCACGTCGCATACGCGCGCGGCGGGATCGAGCGCTTCCGGCGGGACTCGGTCGCGGCGTACCTGGGCGAGCTGGAGCGGCTGCGCGCCGGGGGAATCCGCGTCGGCGTCGCCCCCCACTCCGTTCGCGCGTGTCCTCGCGACTGGCTCGAGGAGCTGGGGCGCTACGCGGCCGATCACGATCTGCCGCTGCACGTCCACGCCGACGAGCAGCCGCGCGAGATCGAGGAGTGCCTCGCCGAGCACGCGCTGCGCCCGATCGAGCTGCTCGACGCATGCGGGTGCCTCGGCCCGCGCACGACGATCGTCCACGCGACGCATGCAGACGGCCACGAGCTCGACCTGCTGGCGGCTGCGGGCGCGCGCATCTGCGCGTGCCCGACGACGGAGGCGAACCTCGGTGACGGGTTTCTTCCGGTCGAGCGCGTCCTGCAGCGCGACATCGAGCTCTGCATCGGCTCCGACTCGAACGTGCGGATCGACCCGCTCGAGGAGCTCCGCGAGCTCGACGGGATCGGTCGGCGCGAATCCGGCCGGCGTGACGTCTTCGCGGTGGACGAGCTGCTGGAGGTCGGCTCCGCCTCCGGCGGTCGCGCGCTGGGCCTCGACCGGTGGCCCGAGATCGCCGTGGACGTCGGGCATCCTCAGCTCGCAGGCGTCGGTGACTGGCGCAACGCGCTCGTCGCGGGCTGCTCGTCCGCCGTGCTCACCCGCTAGGTTCTCGGTCACCGCGATCGAGGAGGTCCCGAATGGACGACGAGCACCACTTCACGCTCGGGCCGGCAGGCGACGAGCTGTGGGCGACGGCGGAGGAGGAGCGCACGTTCAGCCTCATCCGCGACCTGCTCATGCAGACGAACGAGCGAGGCTCGGGGATCTTCGTCAAGCCCGTGCGGGAGGGGATGCAGGCCAGCGGCTCGGGCGAGAGCTACGGCTTCGACGGCTGGGCGGTCGGCGAGTTCGGTGAGAACGGCGCCCGTGATCTCGCCGTCGGCCCGTGGCTCGATCAGGTCGTGGAAGCCGCCCGCGCAGCTGCGGGCTGAGACGGCGCCGCTCGGCAGCGGACGGTGTATCCCCCATTCGGGGTGGCGTGACATTCCTCGGGCTCGCCGATAGCAGGAGGCATACATCGTCCCCCGATCAGGAAGGAAAGCGGGTATGAAGACTCTCGCCGCAGTCACTGCCGCTGGCGTCCTCGCAATCGTAGGTGCGAGCGCTGCCTCCGCCGACAACCACGCGAGCTACTGCGGAGCAACGCACGGCGCGTTTGCCAACGTGAATGGCAACTTTGGCTTCCTCGGTCCGGAAGGCGGAACGCCCGGCTACCACGACGGCGCCGTCGGTCAGGACCCCGGAGCGACCGGATACAACAACAGCACCGTCTGCGGCCACTCGCCTGCGTAGGCACGGCAACGAGGACTCCTCCGAACCTGGGCGCGGCGGCGATCAGGAACGACGCCGCGCCCAGCAGCCGTCACGCCGCCAAGTGTTCCGTCCCCGCCACCGCTCCCCGCTCTCGGCTGCTCGAGCGCTGTTTGAATCGGGGCGGCGAGATTCGAACTCGCGACCTTTGGTCCCCCAGACCAACGCGCTAACCAGGCTGCGCCACGCCCCGCGGCGAGCACAACCGTAGCTCACCCGGGACCGCTCGGCCCGCGCGGGGCGTATGCCAGGCATGCGC
>DATGEB010000042.1:0-33767 GCA_035310545.1 Gaiellaceae bacterium | reverse complement strand
CTAGCTAGGGTCGCTGCCGAGCCCGAGCAGCCGGGCATCGTCCAGGTGGACGTACGTCTGCGTCGCGACGGCGAGCCGTTTGCGCAAGAAGCGCGTCCGCTCGACGTCCTCTGCCGGCGTCATGTCGAGCGCCTCCTTGTAGAGGTTCATGGCGAGCTGCTTCGCCCAGCCGCGCTCGGCCTCCTCGGCCGCGGTGACGAAGTGCTTCACGGCGTGCTCGAGCTCGCCCGCGCCGCGCCAGTGGCGTGCGAGCGCCGCACCGGCCTCGCCGACCTCGGGCGTCGAGGCCTCGATGAACTCGGCCACGTGCCGGTGGCCGTCGCGGCGACGGGCGCGCGGCTGGAGGTCGTAGGCGACGTCGCGGATGAGGACGTGCTTGAACGACCACTGTTCGTCTCCCTCGATCCTCGAGACCGTGTCCCGCCGGATGAGGTCGCGGCGCTCGAGCGCGGCGAGCGCGGCACGGAGGCACTCGGGATCGCGCGCGATCCGCGCGAGAGCGCCCATCCAGAAGCTCCGCCCGCAGATCGAGGCATCGAGGATCACGTCGCGCTCCTCCGGCGGCAGCGCGTCAAGGCGGGCCGAGACGAGCCCGCGGATCGTGGTCGGCAGGCTCTCGGTCGCCGAGGACCCACGCTCGCTCAGGACGGCGGCGAGCTGCTCGATGAAGAGCGGGTTGCCTTCCGCCGCCTCGGCGACCTGGGCCGCCTTCGCATCGGCGCCGAGGAGGTGCAGCGCCAGCTCGGCGGCATCCGAGCCGCCGAGGGGCTCGAGCGACAGCGCGTTGTAGGCGAGCAGCCCGCCTCCCCAGGTCGGGCGCGTATCGAGCAGCTCCGGCCGTGTGAGCGTCAGGAGCAGCACAGGGAGGTCCTGCAGTCGCGCCGCGAGAAGCTCGATCAGGTCGAGGAGCGCCGGATCCGCCCAGTGGATGTCCTCGAAGACGAACGCCGTCGGCTCGTCCCGCGCCCCGGCCTCGATGAAGACGCGCACGGACTGGAACAGGCTGTCGCGATCTGGCGCGGTCGCCTTCGTCTCGAGCCCGAGCAAGATCGCGATGTGGCCCGCCACAACTTCGGCTTCCTCCTTGCCGACGAGCCTTTCGACGAGCGCTCGGAGCTTTCCGGTCGCCACGTCGACGTCGTCGCTGTCGAAGATGCCTGCGAGATCCTTGATCTGCATGGCGAACGCGCCGTATGCGCTGCGCTCTCGGTAGGGGAGGCAGCGACCCCGGACGACATGGCCGCCGCGAGCCGCGATTCGCTCGGTGAACTCCGCCGCGAGGCGTGACTTGCCCACGCCCGGCTCGCCGAGGACCGTGATCAGGTGTGGACGGCGCTCGAGCTCGACGCGCTCCCAGGTCGCGTCGAGGAGGCCGACCTCGCGGTCGCGTCCGACGAACGGCGTGGTGGACAGGTCTCGCTCGCCGCCGGCCGTCGTCGGCGCCACGGCGCGCCACGCCTCGATCGGCGCGGCCTTCCCCTTGGCGGTCACCGGCTCGACGGCCTCGTACTCGATCGCGCTGCGAGTCGCTCGGTACGTCTCCTCGCCGACGATGATCTCGCCGACCGGCGCGTGCCCCTGGAGGCGCGAGGCCGTGTTCACGACGTCGCCGGCGACCATCGCCTCGCCGAGCGCGGGCCGAGCCGAGAGTGTCACGACCGCCTCGCCGGTGTTCACCGCGCCGCGGATCCGGAGCTCGAGCTCGGGCTGCTCCACGTTGAGCACCGCGACCGCGTCACGAACCGCGATCGCCGCGCGCACTGCCCGCTCAGGGTCGTCACCATGGGAGGTCGGCGCGCCGAACACGGCCATCACGGCATCCCCGACGAACTTCTCCACGACGCCGCCGAACGACTCCAGCTCGTCGCGCACCGTTCCGTGGTATGGCGTCAGGATCGCCCGGACGTCTTCGGGATCGAGCTGTTCCGACCGCGACGTGAAGCCGACGAGGTCGATGAAGACGACGCTGACGATCCGGCGCTCTTCGCGCGGAGCCTCGTCCCGGTCGAGCGGCGCCCCGCAAGCAAGGCAGAAACGGGCGATGTCCGGGTTCTCCTGGCCGCACGAACGGCAACTGGCCATACCCGCATCCTGGCAGCGATTCGGTTCCACAGCAATTCGGCGCGGCCTCGCCGTGCCTCAACCGGGTGAGCTAGCCCTGGCTGACGACGAGATCGATCTTCGCGTGCTGTTTCAGCTTCTTGCCGTGCTCGGGCCTCTGGGAGACGACCAGGCCGTTGGCGATGGTGGACGGCGCGCTCCGGATCCTCCCGATCGAGCAGAACCGCTTCCCGATCGCGCGCTTCGCCGCCCGCACCGACTTGCCGACGACGTCGGGCACGACGCACGGGCGCAGGGCGAACTCCGAACGCACCGCGACGTCTCCCGTGACGGCGACCGCGCACTTGCCGGCTCCGCCGCAGGCACCGGACCAGCGGACGAATCTCGAGCCCTTGGCCGGTTTCGCCTTCAGCCTCACCAGCGTCCCGTAGCCGTAGCCGTGGGCGCAGACCTTGCCGCAGGAGATCCCGCCCGGTGAGCTCGTCACCTTGCCCTTGCCTTCGATCGATCGAGAGACCGCGAGGGTGTGCAGGAACGCGTTGTGCGCCGTTTGCGCGAGCGAGGCGACCGTGGCGGCGTGGTAGTCCTGGACGTGGGCGAAGCGAAATCGCGTCGACCCTCCCGCCGGCACGCTCCCCGCTTGGTGCATCGTCAGCTCGCTCGTGAGTGGCGTGACGCGCGTGAACCTCACGGCCGTCGCAGGCCGGTCGTAGACGATCGCACCCTGGCCGGTGGCCATGTCTCCGTCGGCCGCGCCGCTCATCCGGATCAGGATCGTTCCGGGAACGCCGTGCAGCGAGACCGTATCCCCCGGGACGTGTTTCGCGAAGGCGCTCTGGCCCGGAAGCTCGTACTCGAGCTGCGTCGAGTTGCCGCTCGGCCCCCAGAAGCGCTGGCTGTCGTCCCAGAGCAGATCGAGCGCGTGAGGCTTGCCGTCCGTGCTCGTGAACGTGTCGGAGATCCAGCTGATGTGGCCGTCGTGATCCTGCGTGATCGTCCGGTCGTCCGTGACGCCGGTGGACACGAAGCTGGAGCAGGAAGAAGCGGTCGGTGGATAGGTCGCGCTCGCGCACTTGACGAGCGGATCCGTCTCGTGAACCACTGCGTCCCCGGTGGCGGGATTCACCGCGTACGTGGTGGTCACTGCCTGTAGGCCGGTCCCGGCTACGTCGATCGAGAAGGCCACCGCCGGCGTGTAGGCGTTCGTCCCGTCGATCTGGAGCTCGGAGCGCGTGGGGGAGGGAGATTCCCCGTCTAGGAGGCCGGCATTGCAGCCGAACGTGATCGTCGTGTTCGCGAGCGTCGAATCGTAGAGATAGCCGTCGGCGACCCCGCATTTGCCGAGCGAGGCGTAGTCGAAAGCGGCTGTCCTCTGCTGCGCGTCGAAGACGTAGTCGTAGGCCTTCTGGTTGTTCGGGCCGCCCTTCACGACGGACGTCGCGTGCTCGCCGACGCCGATCAACGGCCCGGAGTAGGGCCTCAGATCGGTGGGCGTCGTGCCGGCGGGAACGGCACGCACCCGGCAGGTCTGGTCGAGGACGTCGTTCAGGTTGGCGAGCAGCACCGCGAACGAGCCGTCGGAGTGGAGTGGCACCGGGCCGGCGAGCTTCACGTACTTCGTGCCGAAGTAGCAGCGAATCGCGATCTCGTCGGTCGCCGGGTTGCCGCCCGAGGTGGTGCCCGCGATCGCGAACGTCTGCGACGCCGCGTCTTCTTCGGCGATGAAGAACGACGGGTCCGAGGGAGTCGTGATCTGCGATCCCGTGATCGCGGCACGCGCGGCGGGTGCGGCTACGAAGCCGCCGAAGGCGAACGTGGTGGCGAGAGCGGCTCCGGCAGCGAGCCTGATCCTCGGAACGTGCACGGCGCCTCCTTTGAGACGCCGTGCACGGATCCTTCCCGGAGCCTTAGGAGCAGCCGGTGTTCGTGCCGCAGTCTCGGCACGTGTAGCAGCTGCCCGTGCGAACCATCCGGCCTCCGCAGCGGGCGCATTCGACGGCATCCTCCCACGAGTTGAAGAGCGCCGTCTGACCGGGCGGTGGAGCATCGGCCGGATCCGCCGGCGCGGAGGCTTCTCCGTTCGCGTAGCGCTCCGCCATGCGCTGCTTCACCTCGGGCGAGAGGATTCCCGCCTCCTCCTGCTGCTCGGGCGTCAGGAACCGCTTGCCAAACCAGCGGAAGATGTAGTCGACGATCGACTTCGCCGAGCGGATGTCCGCGTCGTTCGTGAGACCGCTCGGCTCGAAGCGCATGTGGCTGAGCTTCGAGACGTAGACCTCCGGCGGCACGCCGTACTGGAGGCCCATCGAGACCGCGAGGCAGAGCGAGTTCATCAGGCCGGCCATCGTGGTGCCGTCCTTCGCGATGTCGACGAAGATGTCGCCCGGGCTGCCGTCGTCGTAGAGGCCGACGTGGATGTAGCCCTCGTGGTCGCCGACCTGGAACTTGCGGCCGACCTCGGTGCGGTCGAGCGGCAAGCGCTTCCGCTCGTGCACCTGGATCGGCGGTGTCGCGACGGCGGTCTGGCCGTCCTTGCTCGAGCTCGAGAGCGGCTGCGCCACCTTGCAGTTGTCGCGGTAGATCGCGATCGCCTTGACGCCGAGCTTCCATGCGTCGACGTAGAGGTCCATCACGTCCTCGACCGTGACCTCTTCCGGCATGTTGACCGTCTTCGAGATCGCGCCGGAGATGAACGGCTGGACGGCGCCCATCATCTCGACGTGGCCGCTGTAGTGAATCGCCCGCTCGCCGACGGCGCAGTCGAAGACCGGGTAGTGCTCGGTCTTCACGTACGGCGCGCCGACGACGCCGTTCCGCTCGTCGATGAACGCAACGGTCTCCTCGATCTCGCGGGGCGCGTAGCCGAGCCGCTCGAGCGCCATCGGGACGGTCTTGTTGACGATCGTGATCTCGCCGCCGCCGACGAGCTTCTTCGACTTGACGAGCGAGAAGTCGGGCTCGACGCCGGTCGTGTCGCAATCCATCATGAAGCTGATCGTCCCGGTCGGGGCGAGCACGGTCGCCTGCGCGTTCCGGAAGCCGTGGATCTCGCCGAGATCGAGCGCGTCGTCCCAGGCCTTGCGGCAGTGGCCGAGCAGATCGGCGGGGACGGAATCGGCGTGCTCGATGTTGCCGACAGCCGCCCGGTGCTTCGCGATCACGCCGACCATCGGCGCGCGGTTGACCTGGTAGCCGTCGAACGGCCCCATCCGCGCGGCGATCTCCGCCGACTTGCGGTACGCACGGCCGGTCATCAGCCCGGTGATCGCAGCCGCGTAGGCGCGTCCCTCGTCGGAGTCGTACGGAAGCCCGCGCGCCATCAGGAGCGCGCCGAGGTTCGCGTAGCCGAGACCGAGCTGCCGGAACCGCTTCGCGTTCCCTCCGATCTCGGGCGTCGGATAGGACGAGTAGCCGACGAGGATCTCCTGGGCGAGGAAGACGACGTCCACTGCGTGCTCGAACGCCTCGACGTCGAGCTCGCCGTCCTCGCGGCGGAACTTCATGAGGTTGAGCGAGGCGAGGTTGCAGGCCGAGTCGTCGATCGACATGTACTCCGAGCAGGGATTCGAGGCGTTGATGCGGCCCGTGTTCGGCAGCGTGTGCCACGAGTTGATCGTCGTGTCGTACTGGACGCCCGGGTCGGCGCATTCCCACGCCGCCGCGGCGATCTGGCGCAACAGGTCGCGCCCGTCGAGGGTGGCGAGGACCGTGCCGTCGGTGCGTGCGGTGAGGTTGAACTCCTCGCCCTTCGTCGCCGACTCCATGAAGCTGTCTGAGACGCGGACGGAGTTGTTCGCGTTCTGGTACTGGATCGAGGCCCAGTCGGGCGAGTCGAGGGACATGTCGTAGCCGGCGGACTCGAGGACTCGCGCCTTGCGCTCCTCCTTCGCCTTGCACCAGATGAACTCCACGACGTCGGGATGGTCGACGTCGAGGACGACCATCTTCGCCGCGCGCCGCGTCTTGCCGCCCGACTTGATCGTGCCGGCGGAGGCGTCGGCGCCCCGCATGAAGGAGACCGGCCCGGAGGCGTAGCCGCCCTTCGACAGCTGCTCCTTCGACGAGCGCAGGCGGGAGAGGTTGACGCCCGAGCCGGAGCCGCCGCGGAAGATGACGCCCTCGCGCCGGATCCAGTCGAGAATCGACTCCATCGAGTCGTCAATCGAGAGGATGAAGCAGGCGGAGCACTGCGGAGCCGCCTCGAAGCCCACGTTGAACCAGACGGGACTGTTGAAGGAGGCGTACTGGTTGACGAGGAGCGCCTTCAGCTCTGCCTCGAACGTGTCGGCCTCGTCGGTGTCGGCGAAGTAGCCGCCCTCCTTGCCCCAGGCGACGACCGTCTCGACGACGCGGCCGATCATCTGCTTGACGCTCGCCTCGCGCTCGGGCGAGGAGAGGCGGCCGCGGAAGTACTTCTGCGCGACGATGTTCGTCGCCGTCTGAGACCAGAACTTCGGGAACTCGACGCCGCGCTGCTCGAACGCCGGCCCGTCGCGTCCCGGGATGATCGCGTCACGCGTCTCCCACTCGATCTCGTCGAACGGATCGCGGCCGGGGATCGTGAAAAAGCGCTTCACGCCGAGCCGAGCGCCCTCCTCGACGACGGTGTTGACGACCTCTTCTGCCGCCGCTTCGGTGCCCGAAATCTGCTCGACGCTAGCCATCTTCCCTCCCAAGAATTTTAGTCTCCGACCGCTTCTCGACCGCGCCGCCTGCACGCGATTCCTCCGACGGGGAACGGGACCGTAGACCCCGCGTCGGACGGATGCGAAGCCGGCTCTCGGAGGCTAGCGGGCGCCGAGAATCAGGACGACCTGATCGCCGCGATCGGATCGCGGGAGGCGGACGTCGAGTGGTGTCACGGCGCGGATTCCGGCGTCGTGCGCAAGGCGCTGAGCTTCTCGCTGCCAGCCCGGGCGGAAGAGAACGACCGACTGCGCGTACGTGCTCGGCGCATCGGCCGCCAGCGCGTGGCGATAGCCGCGGGCGAGCAGCTGCGCCGCCTCAGTCCCGGCGGCGCCCGAGACGCCGTTGCCGTTGAGGACGAGGACGGAGACGCGAGAGCGCGGCTGGAGCGGGAGAGCTGCCGGCTTCTTCGCGCCGGTGCGGGCGGGCGCGGTGACGGCGGGCGTCGAGGTGGTCGAGTGGTGCACGTGGAGCAGCCGAACACCCGTGAGCGCGATCAGCGCCGTGAGCTCTGCCAGCGCCACGACGCCCGCGACGAGCGCGGCGGCCCGCCAGGGGAACGGACGATCGAGGGGATGGACGTGCTCCATGGATCGTCACGGTTCGCCTCGCGCGCCGCCGCTCCTTCCTCCCGCGTATCGTGGCTCTTCGTGTTCGTTTCCTTCGAGGGAGCCGACGGGTCGGGGAAATCGACGCAGGCGGAGCTTCTGCGCGCGGTTCTGGTTGCCGAGGGCCGGGAGGTCGTGCTCACGCGCGAGCCGGGCGGCACCGAGCTGGGCGAAGCGGTTCGCACGCTCGTCCTCAACGGGCCCGTCATGGGCGCCTGGGCCGAGGCGACGCTCTTCGCAGCGTCGCGTGCCGAGCACGTCGAGGAGGTGATCCGGCCCGCGCTCGAGCGCGGCGCGGACGTTCTCTGCGACCGCTACATCGACTCGTCGCTCGCGTATCAGGGAATCGCGCGAGACCTCGGGATCGACGCAGTGCTCGAGCTCAACCTCGCCGTCACGGGAGGGCTGCTCCCCGACGTGACCTTTCTGCTCTTGCTCGATCCCGGCGTCGCCTCGGGCCGTCAGGTCGATCCGGACCGCCTCGAGCGTGAGGGCACGGAGCTGCAGGCGAAGGTCGATGCCGCCTACCGTGAGCTCGCGCAGCGGTTTCCGGAGAGAATCGTCACGATCGACGCGACCGGGGACCCCGAGACGATCGCGAGGGAGGTACGTGAACGGCTTCGAGACCGTCCCTGAGCAACACGAGGCGAAGCGGCTCCTCGCAGCGGCGCTGCAGGAGGGGCCGGTGCACGCGTACCTCTTCCACGGTCCCGCCGGGGTCGGCAAACGCGACCTCGCACGCCGCTTCGCGGCCGAGTTGCTCGGAGACCGCACGCGCGTCGAGCGCGGGAGCCATCCCGACCTCTATGTCCTCGAGCCGCTCGGCGAGCAGATCCGCATCGACGACATCCGGGAGCTTCGCCGCGACTTGCACATGCGCCCGTTCGAGGCCGAGCGGCGCGTCTACCTCGTGCTCGGCGCCGACTCCCTCAACGAGGACGCCGCCGACGCGTTGCTCAAGGACCTCGAGGAGCCGCCGCCGTACGCGGTCGTCGTCCTCGTCGCCGAACGGCTGGGGCCGCTTCCGGAGACCATCCGCTCGCGCTGCCAGCTCGTCGCGTTCCGACGCCTGTCGGAGCCCGCGGTGCGCGAGGCGATCCGCGAGCGAGCGCCCGAGCTCGGCGAGGACGAGGTGACGGCCCTCGCGCGCGTCGCCGGCGGTCGACTCGGCCGGGCGGTCCAGCTCCTCGATCCGGCTGCTGCCCGACGCCGCGAGGAGCTGATCGACCTCGCTCGCGGCGTGTACTCCGATCCGGCGTTCGAAGCGGCGGATGGCGCCGAAGCGCTTCTCGCCGGGATCGCCGAGCGCGGCGCCGAGGCGAAAGCGGCGGCGGAGGTGCAGGTCGAGAGCCTCGAGCTGACCAGCCGCGAGGCGGAGCAGCGCATTCGCCGCGCGCAGCGCGGCGCCGAGCGCGAGGAGTTGCTCGCGCTGCTCGAAGAGCTGGAGTCGTGGTACCGCGACCTCGTCGTCGTCGCCGCGGGCGCAGAGGCAGCCGCGGTACACGTCGACCGCCTCTCCGAGCTACGCGCGGACGCGACAATCGAGCGCATGCATGCGGCCGAGGAAGCGTGCGAGCTCGTGCGCGCCGCCTGGCGTGAGGCGGAGGAACTACAGGTTTCGACGCCGCTGGCGCTCGAGGCGCTGCTCATTCGGCTCCGCGCCGAGCTCGGCGCAACGAGCGCGCTCGCATAAGCATCGCAGCGCGAAGGTAAAGCGGGCGACTGAACCTGCCGATATCCCGCGCAGCTCATGGAAGCTACGGCTCAGCGTCGCACCCCGCCGCTCGTGCGGTTCTGGCAGGCGATCCTTCTCGTCGGCCTGATTCCCCTCGGGATGGCCTACATCGTCCACTTTTCGCCGGGCGGCTCCCGTCTATATCAGACGTGGTTCTACGAGGGTCTCGAGCTCCTGGCGTCGCTCAGCATTTTCTGGCGGGCGGTCGTCGTTCGCGCCGAGCGCGCCGCCTGGTTCTTCATCGGCGCGGCGCTCCTCGCGACCACGTACGGTGACATCGTCTACGACTTCTGGTTCCACGGGAATCCGCCGTTCCCGTCCGCCGCCGACATCGGGTACCTCGCCTTCTACCCGCTCCTCTACGTCGGCATCGTCCTCTTGCTTCGCACGCGCGTCTCGACGTTCGGCGCGAGCCTGTGGCTCGACGGGCTCCTCGCAGCGACGGCCGTCGGCGCACTCGGAACGTCGGCGCTGCTCGAGGTCGTGGTCCGCTCCACTCACGGGAGCCCGCTGGTCGTCCTCACGAACATGGCCTATCCGCTCGGCGACGTGCTCTTGCTCGCGCTTCTCGTGTTCGTCTTCTCGGTCACCCGCTGGCGTCCCGGCCGTGCCTGGGTCCTCATCGCGGCCGGGTTGATCTGCAACACGGTCGGCGACGGGATCTACCTCTACCAGTCGGCCCTGGGGACATATGTCGAAGGAAGGTTCCTCGACCTCGCCTGGCCGCTCTCGCTCGTCCTGATCGGGCTCTCGGCCTGGCAGCGACCCGGTCGCGTCGGGCGCGTCGAGCTCCAGAATCGGTCGTTGCTCGGCACGCCGATCGTGTGCGGCCTGATCGCAACGGGTGTGCTCGTCTCGGCGACTCAGCTTCGCGTGCATGCGCTTGCTCTCGTCCTCGCCTGCGGGACGATCGTGCTCGTCCTCGCGCGCACCGCGCTCAGCTTCCGGGAGAACACCCAGCTCCTCGACGCGAGCCGTCGAGAGGCTCTCACCGACGCGCTGACCGGGCTACCAAACCGGCGCAAGCTCATGCTCGACCTACAGGACGAGCTCGAGCGCACGCGCGGCGGCGAGCGGCGGCTGCTCGCGCTCTTCGACCTCAACGGCTTCAAGACCTACAACGACACGTTCGGACATCCCGCCGGCGACGCGCTCCTCTCCCGCCTCGCGGCGAAGCTCGCGGCGGCCGTGGCGCCCGTCGGGGTCGCGTACCGGATGGGTGGCGACGAGTTCTGTGCGCTCCTGCCGGCGTCGGAGTTGGAGCTGCACCGCGTGTCCGGCGCCCTGATCGAGGCGGGCGAAGGCTTCGCGATCACGAGCGCGCACGGCGCCGCCATCATCCCGGATGACGCGACCACCGCTTCGGGCGCGCTGAGCGTCGCCGACGAGCGGCTGTACGCGCACAAGGAGATGCTCGACGAGAGGCGGCGCGGAGCCGCGCACGAGCCACTGCTTCGCATGCTTGCCGAACGCGAGCCCGAGCTTCGCGCGCACGTCGCCGACGTCTCATCGCTCGCGGTCTGCGTGGCCGAGGAGCTGGGCCTCGGCCGCGACGAGCGGGAGGAGCTGCGGCTGGCGGCCGAGCTCCACGATGTCGGCAAGCTCGCGATTCCGGATGTGGTGTTGCAGAAGGCCGCCGCGCTCGATGCGACCGAGTGGAGCTTCATCCACTCGCACACGCTGATCGGACAGCGAATCCTGAGCGCAGCTCCCGCGTTGCGCGCCGTGGGTGTCATCGTTCGCTCGACACACGAGAACTGGGACGGCACGGGATATCCGGACGGGCTTGCCGGCGAGGACATCCCGCTCGCGGCGCGGATCATCAGCGCGTGCGACGCCTACTCCGCGATGACGAGCGATCGCCCGTATCGCGCGGCGCGGACTCAGGCTGACGCGATCGCCGAGCTGCGGCGTTGTGCGGGCCTGCAGTTCGACCCGACCATCGTCGAGCTCCTCTGTGAGGTGCTCGCGGCCGAAGCCGAGCCGGCGTCGAGGCTCGCGGCTCACGCCTAGTACTTTGAAGGGCCGGGAGCAATCCCGGCCCTTCAAAGGTCTTTCTTGTCGACTGTCGCTCAGGCGGCGAAGACGAGCTCGTCGCCGAGTGCGAGCTGGAGCCGTGCCAGGGCGTCGCTCTCGAGCTGCCGGACGCGCTCCCGCGTCAGGCCGAGCTCCTTGCCGATCGTCTCGAGCGAAGCCGGCTCGGAGTCGAAGCCGAAGCGAAGCTCGATGATCCGCCGCTGCCGCTCGGGAAGATCGGCCACCGCGCGCTGGACGCGCTGCCGCCGAACCGACTCGACAGCCTCCTCGGCCGGATCGACGGACGACTCGTCGGCGAACAGGTCGCCGAGCTCCGAATCGCCGTCCGAGCCGAGACCCTGGTTCAGGGAGACGGAGTCGACGGCGTCGAGAGCCTCCTCGACGTGCTCGAGCTTGAGCCGCGTCGCCTGGGCGAGCTCCTCCGCGGTTGCTTCGCGACCGAGCTTTGCCTGCAGCTCGGCAGAGGCGCGGTTGAGCTTGATCCGCCGCTCCTGGACGTGCACCGGGATACGGATCGTCTTGGACTGGTTCGCGACTGCGCGCTGGCAGGCCTGACGGATCCACCAGGTCGCGTACGTCGAGAACTTGTAGCCCTTGCGCCAGTCGAACTTCTCCGCTGCGCGGTTGAGGCCGATGACGCCCTCCTGGATGAGGTCCAGCAGAGGGACGTCGTGCCCTTGGTAGCGCTTCGCGATCGAGACGACGAGGCGGAGGTTGGAGTTGATCATCTTCTCCTTGGCCACCAGATCGCCGCGCTCGATGCGCTTCGCGAGCGCAACCTCGTCGGCGGCCGTGAGCAGCTTGTGCCGGCCCGCCGCGTCCATGAAGAGCTGGAGCGGGTCGAGCGTGCCCGTCACCGGCGCGGTTGCGACCGGGCGAGTCTCTTCGGGCGTCTCGTCGCGCACGACGACGTCGCGCTCCTCGAGCGCGATGCGAAGGCCGGCGAGGTCGTCCTCGGTCAGCTCATGCTCGTCGGCCAGCGACTGAATGTCCTTCTCCTCGACGAAGCCGCGTTCGGCGGCCTCCTCGAGCAGACGCTCGACAGGCGAGAGGTCGTGCAGATGAATCGTGTCGCTCAGTGTTGTTCCTTTCGTTCGTGGTGGGCTGCCGGTTCGGCGCCCGTGCGGCCTACGCGGCTCCCTCTGCGTCGCCGCCACCCAACCGAGTTATAGAACGGCGTTGCACAGAAGTCCATTCCCAAACCGGGTGTTTTTCTATTTTCGTACAAAGTCTCATTCCCTGCTTACGTGGGGGAGAAATCAGCGCTCGATCCCGCGCCCCGAAACCTCGTCGAGCGTGATGCGCAGCACGACGACGTCTTCACCGAGAGGCCGCGGCGCGGCTGCGCGACCCGCGGCTCGCGCAAAGCGTGCTCGCAACAGGGCTAGCGCCGGCTCGATCGCGTCGCCGGCGAGCTCGTCGTACGTTCCGAGCGCGATCACGCTGCGCCAGCTTCCTTTGCCGTCCACGTCGTATTCGTCGACCTCGACGCAGACCCGCGGGTTCTCCCGCAGCATGGCGGTCTTGCGGCCTTCGGTCGTGACCGCGACGACCGCGCCGTCCTCATAGGCGTAGATCAGGGGGACGACGTAGGTTTCGCCGCCCGCATGGCAGCCGAGGCGCGCGATCCGCTGTCCGCGGAGGAAGTCGTCGATTTCGCCGCGCGAAAGCTCGCGCGGAGTGCCGCGGCCACCCGACTCGTTCATGTACGGAGCGTGGCACACGGCTTCCGCAGACGTCGCGCATACTGATGGCAGTGCGAGTTTGGTTCCTGGGGGCGCTCGTCGTCGCGCTCGTCGTCGCGGGAGCCGCAGTTGCGGCTCTCGCGGCGTGGCCCACGGTCGGGATCGCCGCGTCGACGACCGGCTTGGCGGACGTCTCGATGCCCGGTTTCTCTGGGAGCGTCCAGAGCGTCTCGGCGATCGGCGCCGACGGAAAGCCGCTGCCGGTCTCCCTCCGTGGCAACACCGTCTGGCCCGGTGCTCGGCTTCCGGCAGCCGCTCGCGTGACCGTGAAGGTGGACGTTCGCCGGCCGAGCTGGATCGGCTGGCTCGTCGGCCACCACTCCGAGCGGACGGTCACGGTGGTGACGCCGATCGCCCGGATTCGCTCGACGCTGCTCCGGCCGAAGAGCGGCAGCGTCGTCATGGTTCGGTTCGCCCAGCCCGTGAGCCGGGTCGCCGTGGGACACAAGAGACTGACCGAACTCGGAGGTGGCCAGACCGTCGTCTCGCTCGGCGTCCGGGCCTCGCGAGCCGCGAGCGCCGGGACGCTGACGGTCTCCGCGGCGGCTCGCCGGTGGGAGAGGCTCTCCGATCCCGTTCGCGTTTCGTGGTTCGTCGCCGGCACCAGGAGGCGGGTCGTTTCCGATCCTGCCCCGGGCCGGCAGCTGCAGCCGAGCGGAGCCTTGACGCTGACGTTCGCGCAGCCGGTCGCGGACGTCCTCGGCTCGCGCCTGCCGCGACTCGAGCCTGCGACGCGCGGCCGGTGGGAGCGGCTCGGCGCGCATACGCTCTCCTTCCAACCCACGGGGCTCGGCTTCGGTCTCGGCGCCACGGTCCACGTTCGGCTCCCGGGGCAGTCGCTCTCCTGGACGGTGGTCGCGGGATCGACGCTGCGGCTACAGGAGCTCCTCGCGCGCGCCGGCTATCTTCCGCTTCGCTGGACCTCGGCGTCCGATCCGCCACAGACGCCTGCCGCCGAGGTGTCGGCCGCAGTCTCGCCGCCGGACGGAAGCTTCTCCTGGCGCTACGCGCAAACTCCTGCCTCCCTTCGCGCGCTGTGGACGCCCGGCAAGTGGAACGTCGTGACCCAGGGCGCCGTGATGCGCTTCCAGTTGGAGCACGGCCTGGGAACCGACGGCATCGCCGGCCCGCTCCTGTGGGGGGCGCTCCTTCGCGACGATCTCGCCGGGCGGCGGCTGGACGCCGGCTACAGCTACGTCTTCGTCCACGAGACCGTTCCGCAGTCCCTGAGCCTCTGGCACGACGGCCGGGTGATCCTCACCTCGCCCGGGAACACCGGGATCCCGCAGTCGCCGACCGTGCCCGGGACCTGGCCCGTGTTCGAGCACGTTCCGGTCGGGACCATGAGCGGCACGAATCCCGACGGCTCGCACTACCACGACCCCGGGATCCGCTGGATCAGCTATTTCCACGGCGGAGACGCGCTCCACGAGTTCCCGCGCGCGACGTTCGGGACGCCGCAGAGCCTCGGTTGCGTCGAGCTGCCCGAGGAGGCGGCGGCCCGAGTGTGGCCGTACACGCCGATCGGGACGCTCGTCACGATCGAGCCTTGATCCTCAGGTTCGCGTGAAGCCTCGAGGCAACTCGGCGGGAGATCCGGCACAATTGGGCGGCGTGGTGAGTTCGAGGGGTCTCACCGGCCTGTTCCTCGCCCTGGCTGCCCTGCTGGTCGTGACGGGCGCCGCCGCGGCACCCAGACCGGTGCCCGGCGAGCGGGAGGCGATGGCCGCCGTCAAGCACGCGGTGGCCGCGGGCAGGCTGAGCCCCGCGGTGGCCAGAGCCGATCGCGACGAGATCGCGCGCGCGGCGCACCTGATTCGTGCGCTTCCGCCGGCGCGCGCGACGCACGTGAAGGTTGCGCTCGAACAGGTCGGAGCGCTGGGGAAGCGCCTGACCGCTCCCCGCGCCCTCGCCGTGTTCGGGCAGCTGCAGGTGAACGACGACTACTTCTCGCGAAGTGGCGCACCGCAGGGGAAGACCGACATCACCGGCGCGGACGGGATCGTCTATCGCTACTTCTCGGGCCGCTGCTTCGAGTTCCATCCGCTGGCGAACGTCTCCGCCCTCAACGCGCGTGTCACCGCGAAGGACGTCACGGGCACGGAGCGGTTGGCCGACGCGCTGGCGGCTCGCGCCGTCCCGCGCGGCTCCGGGGTGGTGTGGGAGTACTACTTCCCGTTCGGAGGAGGGTCGCCGTGGGTGTCGGGGATGGCGCAGGCCGTCGGCGCGCAGGCGTTCGCCCGGGCGGCCGCGCTCGTGCCCGCCGATTCGGCCGCCTTCCTGCGTGAGGCGACGAGCGCCTATCGGGCAGTTCCGCGGTTGACGATGAACCTCGCCGCCGGGCCCTGGATCCGGCTCTACTCCTTCAGCACGAACCCGGTTCTCAACGCCCAGCTGCAGACGGTGCTTTCGCTCCAGAGCTACGCGAAGGCGACCGGTGACGCCGCCGCGACGGCCCTGGCCGCCCGGATGGAGGCGGCCGCTGCGGCGACCGTGTCCCAGTTCGACACCGGCTACTGGACGTATTACTCGCTGGCCGGCAACCCCGCTCCGCTCTCGTACCACGAGTTCGTCGTGCGGCTCCTGCAGAAGCTGGCGCCGTCGGATCCGCGCTTTGCGCAGGCGGCCGACCGGTTCGCCACCTATCTGCGGCAACCGCCCGCCTTCAAGCTGGCGAACGGACCGGTGGGGACGCTCCGCTTCTGGCTCTCCAAGCCCGCGTTCGTCAGCGCGTGGTCGCCCGCCGGTCGGTCCGTTCGGCTCAGCCTCGACGGTGGCTGGCACACGCTTCGCTGGGGAGAACCGAAGCGCCCCGGCTTCTACGCGGTTCACCTGAGCGCGGTCGACTACGCAGGCAATCACGCCTCGTTCGAGGCGCTCCCGATCGTGCGCGTCCCGGGGTCTTCGCACGGGTCGGCAAGCGCGCCGCACCCGGCGGGAACAGGCTCCGTCACAGGGACGCAGCAGCCGTTCGTCGTCGGCGCCGACATCGACGACGCCGGCCAGGCGACGCTCGCGAGCTCGCTCGGGCTGCAGCTTGTCCGGATGACGGCGGCCTGGCAGCCCGGTCAGACGGCGCCGGACCCTGCGTTCGTCTCGTCCCTTCAGTCGATTCCGCCGGCGATCGGGCTGATGCTCGAACTGGACGCTTCCCAGCTCCCGTCCGACGGCGCGGGGCGGACGTCGTTGGGCCAATACGCCGCGTCTCTTGCCACGCAGACGCCGTCGCTTCGCGATGTCGTTCTCACGCCCGCGCCGACGGCTGCGACCGCCGGCGCCTACGCGGATGCGTTGGCGGCAGTGCGGGCGGCCGTCGTCGCTGCGAGGCCGGACGTCGCCGTCGGGCCGCTCGTCGACGGCGCGACCGCGCAGCCGCAGAGCACCACGGTCTCGCTCGCCGAGGAGCTCGCACGCGTCGGCTCCCGAGCCGACTTCGCTTCCTTCCGGCCCGCGGCCGTCCCGGGCCCCGGCGTGTGGGCCGTGAGCGGTCTCGGGCGGCTCGAGTCTGCGCTCGCGAAGGGGCTGGGAACGGCGCCGCCGGTGTTCCTCGACTCCGGTCTCACACCTGACGGCTATGCCGGCGCGATCGAGTCCGCCTCGTGCGCGCCGAACGTCGAGGGAGTATTTCTCGATCAGCTCGTGGACGGCGCCACGCCGGCGGGCGCGGCCGTGAAGCAGGCAATCCGAACGGTTGCGCGCGGCGGCGCCGTGTGTCCCGGAGTCGCGGCACGCGTCACTCCGACCGCGCTGACCTTCCCGCAGCAGCTCTTGCCGTCGACGCCAGTTTCCGTCGCGCTCGGCTGCAACCGCGACTGTCTCTACCTCGTCTCGCTCGACCGGGCGAGCGGCCAGCCGATCGTTGCGCTGCGCGGATCGCTCAACGGCGGCGACCCGCCGCAGACGATCACGCTGCCGGCGCGGCAGCTCCGCGCCGGCGGCTACCGCGTCGACGTCCGGCTCGTCAGCCGGGTCTGCCCGGGAGCGGTGACACGCGAGCTGAGCCCGGTGCTGACCGTCGGCTGAGCACGAAAAGATCGGCGGGGCGACCCGGCTAGACTTTGCACCCCGCCGACGTAGCTCAGCTGGTAGAGCACATCACTCGTAATGATGGGGTCCGGGGTTCGAGTCCCCGCGTCGGCTCTCTTGAGACGGTGGAATCTCCGGCATCAACGCGATTGTGCGGCTAGTGCACGGAGGTGCTCGAAGAAGCGGAGGAGCTACCCAGCGTGATCACCTGCCACCCACTCTCGAAGAGGCGCGTGAGCTCGTTCCTGACGCTCTCGAAGAGTGGCTCATCACGCTCGCGAGCGCCGGACGTCTCTCAGCCGGTCGCCACGCCCGGCGAGAAGCGCTGACACTGAGTGTCCGTGGATCTAGAAGTCGGGTCCCTGCCCGAGACCCGGCTCGATCGTCTGCGCCTGCTCGACGCGCTCGCGAAAGGCGGGCGGGTCGATGGCGGGAAAGCGGTAGAGCAGCGGCTCGATCTCCTCGAAGTAGCCGCGTAGCCGCTGCGGGTCGACGAGGCCCGAGCGAATCAGGGCGCGGACATCGTCCCGGTCGCGAGCGTGATCGCGCTCGAGCTTGGCGAGCGCCTGCGCGTAGGGGTCGAAGTGGTAGAAGGCGAGCCGTCCTCCTTGCTCGGCGAGCAGGCTGCGCTCTTCCCAGCCGGCCGGCAAGGGGATGAAATCGCCGGGGGCGGCGAGTTCGACGTTCACCTGCAGTTCGTCCTTGAGGCCGGGGATGGCGCGAAGCACGGCGTCCTGTTCGGGGACGAGCTTCAGGTCGACGTCGATCGTCGTCCCACGCCAGCCGAGGAGCACGGCGGTGGCGCCGCCGGTCAGGTAGCAGCGCCCCGTTCGCTCGGCGGCCCCGTCGAGCGCGGCCAACAGGCGCTTGATCCGCTCGGTGTCGGCTAGCTCGCGGATTCGGCTGCCCGCTCGAAGCTGACCAGCCGGCGGACGAGCGCGTGGTGCCGGCCGTGGGCCGCGTCGGGATCGTCCTGCGCCAGCAGGAGGTAGAGGCGCTCCTCGGCGTCCTCGAGCGTGGGGCGCACGTCGAATCCGAGCCGACGAAGCCTGGGCGCGCCGATCGAGACGAGCAGCGACTCGATCGTCACCTCGCCTGCGTGGAGATCGGCGAGTCCCTGCTCCACGAGCTCGCCTCCCGGCAGCGCGCGCTCAGTGTGGACGCGCTCGTCAACCATGCAAAGACGGTAGCCGATCACCGTCGCGGAAGCTGGGCCACTCCGACGCCCAGCTGCCCAGCGCGCCTGGAGGGTCGGTCGTGGACGAACTACCAGCCTGGGTAGCAAGCGAGACACAGATGCATGGGTGTTAGGTTCTTCGGGGGTCGCCGTACGCTTCTGACGGCGGCGAGCCCCGGAGGTGACTCGACAGATTCATGCCGGGAAGCCGTTTCAGTCTTCCTGTGGTGGGTCCGGAAGCCCGCCGAGTGGAAGAAGTTGTGGAGCCCCGCCACCGGCTTCAGGTCCCCCGCGTCGCGGCGCGCAAACGCCCCGGCGGCCACAGGTTCCTATCATCGCCGCGTGGCCGAGCTTCACACCGAACGCCTTCTGCTCAGGCAATGGCGCGAGGACGACCTCGAGCCCTTCGCCGCGCTCAACGCCGACCGGCAGACGATGCGGTACTTCCCGTCACCGCCGTCGCGCGAGGAGAGCGACGCCCTCGCCGAGCGCTCGCGCCAGCAGATCGAGGAGGAGGGCTGGGGACTGTGGGCCGTCGAGGTCGAGGGCGTTGCCGACTTCATCGGGTTCGTCGGGTTGGCGCGGCCGAGCTTCGAGGAGCACTTCACGCCCGCCGTCGAGGTGGGCTGGCGGCTCGGCCGCGAGCACTGGGGCCACGGCTACGCGACCGAAGCGGCCGGAGCCGCGCTCCGATACGGCTTCGCCGAGCTCGGGCTGGACGAGATCGTGTCGTTCACCTCGACGCTCAACGAGCCGTCGTGGCGGGTCATGGAACGGCTCGGGATGAGTCACGATCCGGCCGACGACTTCGAGCATCCGCGCGTCGAGTTCGGCCATCCCCTGCGGCCGCATGTGCTGTACCGGCTGTCTCGCGCAGACTGGGTCGGCTCCCGAGCCGCGCCATGAAGCACAATGACGGCGGAATGGCAGGCGGTCAGGGTCGGAACGGGGGATGGCAGCGTCGCCGGCAGTCGTCGTCGCGCGCCGATCTCGAGTTCGAACAGCTCCTCGCAGCCCGCCACGGCCGGCTGCGACGCCGCAACCGCAAGCGGCGCAGCATCATCCTCTTCCTCGCGATCGTCCTCGCCTCGCTCGTCGCGCTCGGCGTCACGACCGTCGCGTTCACGGGCCGGCAGATCCTGCTCTCGGTGTGCAGCATTCACGACCTTCGTCCGCTCGCGCTCGGGGAGAACTCCTTCCTCTACACGAATCGCATGCGCCTGCTCGGCGTCGTCCCTTCGGCGACGAACCGCCAACCGCTGCCGCTCTCGCGGATCTCGCCGTGGCTCCCGGAGGCGACGGTGGCGATCGAGGACGCCAGATTCTGGCAGCACGGCGCACTCGACTACCAGGGCATCGCCCGTGCGCTCTACCAGGACCTCTCGCAGGGGCACATCGTGCAGGGCGGCTCGACGATCACCCAGGAGCTCGTCCGCAACCTCTACATCGGCAACAGCCAGCGCACGCTCTCGCGCAAGCTCAAGGAGGCGTGTCTCGCGGAGAAGGTCTTCCAGAAGTACTCACGGAAGCAGATCCTCGCCGACTACCTCAACGAGGTCTTCTACGGGCGGCACGCCTACGGCGCCGAGGCCGCCTCGCAGACGTACTTCTCGAAGGACGCGTCGCAGCTCACGCTCGTGCAGGCGGCCCTGCTCGCCGGCCTGCCGCAGGCGCCGACGACAGACGACCCGATCCTCTACAAGCAGGCTGCGCTCTCCCGCCGGAACGAGGTGCTGACGGCCATGTGGAAGAACGGCTACATCACCGCGAACAAGCTGGCGCACGCGCTCAAGAAGCCGCTTCTGTTGAGGCCCGGCCACCTCTACACGCAGCTCCGTCAGCCGAACTTCTTCGGCTGGGCCACGCAGCAGCTCGCGCAGGAGTTCAGCCAGCGGCAGGTGGAGCTCGGCGGCCTCAAGGCGAGGACGACGCTCGACACGCGCCTGCAGGGGCTCGGCGTCCACGCGATCAGCTCGGTTCTGCACACGTCGACCGATCCCGCGGCGGCCCTCGTGGCGATCGACCCGCGCACCGGCGCGGTGAAGGCGATGGTCGACTACCTGCCGAGCGGACGCAGTATGCAGTTCAACTTCGCGACCCAGGCGCGGCGCTCGACCGGCAGCTCCTTCAAGCCGATCACGCTCGCGACCGCTCTGACCGAGGGCGACTCGCTCTACTCGACGTTCTACGGGCCACCCGAGCTGCACATCGTCACCCCGGAGTGCCAGGACAAGAACGGCCCGTGGGACGTCCACAACTACGCCGACGAGGCAGCCGGGACGATGAACCTCCTCGACGCGACGGCCAACTCCGTCAACACGATCTTCGCGCAGCTCATCGCCAAGGTCGGCGTGCGCAACGTCATGGCGATGGCGCACCGCCTCGGGATCACGACCCCGACGGGTCCGTTCTTCCAGCCCGCCTGTGCGATCACGCTCGGCGCCGTCGCCTTCAACCCGCTCGAGATGACCGACGTCTACGCGACGCTCGCTTCGGGCGGCATCCACCATGCGCCGCAGGCGTTCGAGAGCGTGCGCGACCCGAACGGAAAGTTGATCGGCGGGATCGCGAAGGGCGTCAAGAGCACTCGCGCGATCGGGCCGAACGTCGCCGCGGAGGTGACGTACGCGCTCCAGGGCGTCGTGCAGCACGGCACCGGCACGGCAGCGGCTCTCGGCTCTCGGCCGGTGGCGGGCAAGACCGGAACCGCGGAGAACTTCGAGGACGCCTGGTTCTGCGGGTACGTGCCGCAGCTCGCGGCGTGCGTCTGGGTCGGGTACCCCGGCGGCGAGATCCCGCTCCTCAACGTGGAAGGCGTCGGCTCGGTGGCGGGCGGAACCCTGCCTGCCGAGATCTGGCACGACTTCATGGGACCGGCCGTCGAGAACCTACCGGTCGTGAACTTCCCTACGCCGGACCTCACCGGCGGCACGCAGATAAACGGCGACGGCACGTACAGCTACGGCTATTCGCAGTACCCCACGACAACCGGGTGACAGTTCCGGCCCGCGGGGCATGAGCGCTCCGTGGCCCCGCTTCCACCGAGTCGGCTGGACGACCTCGTCGGCGAGGCGATCGAGCGGACGATCCGCGCGCGTCACGTGTGGCGGCTGCGCCGGCACGGCAGCGCGACCGCGATCGATCCGGACCCGGGCGGCTGGGCGAGCACGGCGTCGTTCGAGCCGCGTGCATGCTGCCGCGTCGAGCCCTTCATCGACGGAGCCGCGGCGCTGCCACGGATCGCGGACGCGATTCGCTCGGCGCGTTCGCACGTCCACCTCGCGGGCTGGCATTTCGACCCGGCGTTTCTCCTCGAGGAGGGAGGGCCGACGCTACGAGGGCTGCTCGCCGAGGCGGCCGAGCGGGTCGACGTGCGCGTGCTCGCGTGGGCCGGAGCGCCGCTGCCGTTCTTTCATCCCGACCGGGGCGAGGTGCGGCAGTCGCGCGACGGGCTCGTTCACAGCACGCGCATCTCGATGAGCCTCGATGCCAACGAGCGGCCGTTCCACTGCCACCACGAGAAGCTCGTCGTCGTCGACGACGAGACGGCGTTCGTCGGCGGGATCGACCTGACCGGTCTGGGCGGCGACAGGCTCGACTCGAACGATCACCTTCCCCGCGACGGACTCGGGTGGCACGACACGGCGGTCCGGCTCGAAGGGCCGATCGTCGCCGACGTCGCACGTCACTTCGTCATGCGCTGGCGCGCAACTGCGGACGAGAAGCTTCCCGAGCCTGCGACTGCCGCCCGGGTCGCCGCCGGGCTCGAGGCCCAGTTCGTGCGCACCGTGCCCGAGCGGCTGTACGACCCATGCCGGCACGGCGAGTGGTCGATCCTCGAGAGCTACCTTCGCGCCCTGCGGGCCGCCGAGCGGTTCGTCTACCTGGAGAGCCAGTTCCTCTGGTCACCGGAGGTGTCCTTCGTCCTCGCGGAGAAGCTCCGCCGGCCGCCGAGCGACGACTTCAGGGTGATCGTCGTGCTTCCGGCGCACCCGAACAACGGCAACGACGACAGCCGCGGACAGGTCGGGCTCCTGATCCACGCCGACAGCGAGGCCGACGACACGACCCGCTTCCTCGCATGCACGCTGTATCAGCCGGGTCCCGGCGGCAACCCGGTCTACGTGCACTCGAAGGCGGCCGTCGTCGACGACACCTGGGCGACCGTCGGCTCGGCGAACCTGAACGAGCATTCGCTGTTCAACGACACCGAAGCGAACGTCGTCGTTCGCGACCCGGCGTTTGCGCGGGAAGTTCGTCTGAAGCTCTGGGAGGAGCATCTCGAGCGGCCGCGACACGAGATCGACCGCGATCCTGCGCGCGTGTTCGACGAGCTGTGGCTCCCGCTCGCCAGGGAACGGCTCGAGCGGCGTAGACGGGACGGCTGGGCCGACGGGAAGCTGAGCCTCCTGCCGCACGTCTCTCGCCGCAGCGAGGCACTCTGGGGACCGCTGAACGGCCTGTTGGTCGACGGCTAGAGGCCGTCGGCGTCCAGTGCCGCTGCGACGAGCTCGAGGTTCCCGCGCCAGATGTCCTCCGGTGTCGGCGGCAACACGTCGTCCCAGATCGCCGCGAAGCTGCTGCGCAGCTGTTCCATCCGGGCGGTGCGGGCCATGAACCAGATGTGGAGGTGCTCGCCGCCCTCGCCGTAGCGAAGCACATGCACGAGGCCGACTCCCTCCACCGAGCGGACGGCGCGCTCGATCCGGCCGATGAGGACGCCGAGCTCGGCGGCCAGCTCCTCGGCCAGATCGCCGGGCGACGAGAAGTGCTCGCGCGGCTCGAGGAGGACGACGACCGGCAGGCCGCTCGGCTTGTCGAGCGGGCGCAGCCGCCAGCGCTCGTTCGTCCAGACGTAGGCGTCGTCCGGCGCTGCGCAGGCGCGGCAGTCGACGCCGCCCTCGCCGTGACGCGGCTTCTCGCGCTCGACGGGAGACGCGAGCGGTCTGGGCTGCGCAGGCCCGTCGAACGGCCACGTGTCCCACTCGTGCACCGGCGGCGCCTGCAGACGGTCGTGCGTTCTCTCCCAGAACTGCTCCGGCGTCTCCGGCATCGCCACCGAGGATAATCCTGTCGTGGAATGGCCGGCCGAGTTCTACGCGCTCCGCCGCGGCGGAGGCTGCCCGATGTGCGCCGAGGGGCGGCCGGACGAGACTCGTTTCGGCGTGCGGATCCTGGCGGGCGACGTCGCCGACGCCTACCTCCAGCGCGCGGGAATCCAGCGCGGCTACACGATCGTGATCTGGCGCGGCCGGCACGTCGCCGAGCCGACGGATTTGACGGACGACGAGGCCACGGCGTACTGGCGCGAGCTGCTCGCCGTCGGCCGGGCGCTCGAAAGCCACTTCGCGCCCGTGAAGCTCAACTACGACCTGCTCGGCAACTCGCTCCCGCACCTCCACGCGCACGTCGTGCCGCGCTACGCCGACGACCCGCGTCCGGGCTGGCCCTTCCCATTCCCTGACGACGAGCCCGCGCCGCACCCGGAGGACGAGCTCCGGGCAGACGCCGACGCGTTGCGGCGAGCGCTCACGGGCTAGTAGGCCCCGGCTTGTACGGGTGCGGCTGGACCATCGTCCGGTGCGCCTGCCCGATGGCGACGAACGCGATGAGCGCCGGCCGCCCGCCGGATCAGATCTGCCAGGCGCCTCCATGAACCAGCGGAATGCGCCGGCCGCGGGCATCCACGCCCGTCACCTCGAGCTTCGGACTTCCGATCATGACGTCCAGATGCACCGATGAGCGATTCACCCCACGGGCAGGTGTCTTCCCGCGCGTGCCTCCGAAACCGCTCCCGAACGCGATGTGCGTCGCTGCGTTCTCGTCGAGCAGGGTGTTGTAGTAGATGCGGCCGGCCCGGCCGATGCGTGACGAGGCGTCGACGAGCGCGACCTCGCCGAGCCGCCGCCCGTTCCGGTCGGTGTCGAGATGCGCGGCGACGAAGTCGCGATCCTCGTCCGAGTCGGCGTCGAGCCGGACGAGCCGGCCCTTTTCGAACTCGCCGCGCAGACCGTTGATCAGCCGGCCGCGGAAATTGAGCGGGAACGTGCACCGGAACGTTCCGTTCGTGGCGCCCGCGTCCGGGCTCGTGAAGACCTCCTCCGTCGGCATGTTCGGCGCGGTGATGCGGCCGTCGGCGACCGTCTCCGGGCCGCCGAGCCAGCGCGTGCCGGAAACGAGCCCGATGTCGAGCTCCGTGCCCGGCCCGCGGAGCTCGAGCCCGGCGAGGTCGAGCTTCGACAGCTTCGCCGAGCGCCGGCTGAGCGCCCGCAGGTGCTTGAGCCACCCGCTCGTTCCCTTCCCGTCCTCGTCCGCGAGACGGCAGAAGCTCAGCAGATCGGCCGCGAGGCGGCGCTTTGCCGTGAGTGGCTCGAGCTTCGGATAGACCTGGCCTGCCCAGTGATCGGTCGGCCAGGCGGCGATCGTCCAGCGGGAACGCTGGTTGAGATGCGCGCGACGCAGGAACCCGATCTGCTTCGCGAACCGCGAGTAGTCGGCTGCGATTCGCTCCGGTGGGACACCGTCGAGGTAGCCGGCGGTGCCGTCGCCGGCGATCTGGGCGAGAGCGCCGTTCGAGCCGGCGACTTCGCGGAACCGGCGTCGCGCCCAGGGTGAAAGCGCGCCGATCGCGTCGTCGCTGCCATGCAGCAGCTTCGCGCGCGACACGAGCGGATCCGCGGTGACGATGTCGACGAACGTCGCGCCCGCGCGGTAGGCCGATTCGGCGACCGCGACCGACAGCTCGCGATGCTCGGGCTGGGCCTGGACGACGAGCGTCTCGCCCTTGCCGACGTCGAGCGATGCCCTCACGATCGCGTCGGCATAGCGCGCGAGCGCCTCGGGCGGGAGCAGCGACTCGGTATTCGCCATCGTCAGTGGGCTGCGTCGAGCGCTTCCGCGACAGTTTCGTGGATGCTGAAGTGGCGGTCGAGGCCCGACACCTCGAGGGCGCGCTTCACCTCGAGCCCGGGATTGGCAAGGTGGAATCTCTCACGCCCGCCCAGCCGCCGGTGGACGTCCACCAGCACACCGAGTGCCGTGGAGTCGATGAACGTGACCTCGGCGAGATCGACGACGAGCGGCTCCGGCTCCTCGGCAACGGCGTCGAGGAGTGCGCTCCGCACCTCTTCCGCGTTGTAGAGGTCGAGCTCGCCTTCGAGGGAGACCACGATCGCTCCGTCGCGGCGGTCGATTCCGGCAACGGCCGACTCCCGTCCTCCGGACGGGCCGGACCCCGGTGCTCCGGCATCGGTCAAGGTCGATCCTCCCTCCGAATCTCGTGCCGCGCGGCGACCGCCGCCGCGCGGGCCATTCAAGCAAGAATGGTCGCGTGGAGCTCGCCGACATCGCAGCGCGTGCCGCGGGCGAGAACTTCCCGGTCGGCTCGGTTCTCTTCCCGCGGCCGCTGCGCCCGCACATCCGTGCGCTCTATTGCTACGCGCGACTCGTCGACGAGCTCGGCGATGCGTACGACGGAGACCGGCTCGCTGCGCTCGACGAGCTCGAGCGGGAGGTGGAGGCAGCCTTCGGCGGGGAGGCGACGTGGCCGGCGCTCTGCAACGTCCAGCCGACGATTCGGGAGTTCGACCTGCCGCGTGAGCCGTTCCTGCGGTTGATCGAGGCGAACCGCATGGATCAGCGGGTCAGCGAATACGAGACGTGGGCGGACGTGAAGCACTACTGCGTCCACTCGGCCGACCCGTGCGGGCGTCTCGTGCTCGGCGTCCTACGGCGGCTCGACGATCCCGAGCTCGTCGCCGCGAGCGACTCGGTCTGCACCGGGCTCCAGCTCGTGAACTTCCTGCAGGACGTGCCGCGCGACCTCGAGCTCGGTCGCATCTACCTGCCCACCGAGGATCGGCAGACCTTCGGCGACCCTCCGCTCGACCGGCCGAACGAGGCCCTGCGCGCGCTCCTGCGCTTCGAGGCTCGGCGCGCAGCCGAGCTCCTGGCCGCGGGCGAGCTGCTGCGCGAGCGGATCGGAGGCCGACTCGGGCGCGCGGTCGCGCTCTTCTCCCGCGGCGGCCTCGCCGCGCTCGACGCGCTCGAATCGGCCGGGTGGGACATCTTCAGCCGCCGCCCGCGGCCCTCGCGCGCCCGCCTCGTGCGCGAGGCGGCGCTCGTGCTCGTGCGATGAGGGTCGAGGAGGCGTACGCCGCGGTCGAGCGCATCACCCGGCGCGAGGCGAAGAACTTCGCCTACGGGATCATGGTGCTGCCCCGCGCCAAGCGGCAGGCGGTCGCCGCGATCTACGCCTTCGCCCGCTGGGTGGACGACGTCGCCGACGGAGACCTGCCGCCGGAGGAGAAGCGGGCGCAGCTCGAGGAGCTGCGGGCGGAGATCGACGGCGACTCCGCAGATCCCGTCTTCGTGGCGTTGCGCGACGCGCGGGCGCGCTTCGGCGTTCCGCGCGAGCCGCTCGCGGCGCTCGTCGACGGCGGGCTGCAGGACATGGAGCAGCACACCTACGCAGACTTCGACGGGCTGCGCGGCTACTGCGAGAAGGTCGCCGGAGCGGTGGGGCTTGCATGTGTGCCCGTGTACGGCTCGAACGACACCGAGCACGCGCTGACGTATGCCAGTCAACTGGGGATCGCGCTACAGCTGATCAACATCATCCGCGACGTGGACGAGGACCAGCGCCTCGGCCGCGTGTACGTCCCGCAGGACGAGCTCGCCGCTTTCGGCGTCGAGGAGCTCGCTCCGTCTCCCGAGTTCCGGGAGCTCATGGCGTTCGAGGCCGAGCGCGCGCGGACCTATCTCGCCGAGGGGCTGCGGTTGCTCGAGTCGCTCGACCGGCGGAGCGCGCTCTGCGTCCGGACGTTCGCGGGGCTCTACCGCGAGACCCTCGACCGGATCGAGGCGAGCGGCTTCGACGTGTTCGGCGAGAAGACGCGCCTCTCGACGCCTCGCAAGCTCGCGGTCGTGGCAAGAGGGCTGCTCGGATGAAGGTGGCCGTCGTCGGCGGAGGTCTCGCCGGGCTGACGGCGGCGCTCGACCTCGTGGATGCAGGTCATGCGGTGACGGTCCTCGAGGCGCGGCCGACGCTCGGTGGCGCCGTCCAGACGCTCCCCGCGCGCGACGGCGATCCCGAGCCGCCGCCCGACAACGGGCAGCACATCGCGCTCGGCTGCTTCACCGAGTACCTGCGCTTCCTCGACCGGATCGGCGAGGGGAGGTCCTACCTCCGCAAGCGGCTCGCGCTGCCGGTGCTCGACGAGAAGGGCAAGGTCGGCGCAATCGAGCCGAGCCTGCCGTCTCTTCTGAGGTATTCGCATCTCTCTCGTCGGGAGAGGTTCCGCCTGCCGATCACCACACTGCGACTGCGCTCTGCTCAGTCGCATCCGAATGAGACGTTCGGACAATTGCTCAGGCGACTCGGCGAGACCGACGCGTCCGTCGACGCGTTCTGGGACGTCTTCATCCGGCCGGCGCTCAACCTGCCTTGCGACGAGGCCGACCCCGACGCGGGCCTCTTCACGGTTCGCACGGCCCTGCTCGGCCCGCGGGCGAGCAGCGACCTGATCCTCCCGACGAAGCCGCTGGGCCGGATGCACGGCGACGCGGCCGGTGCGGCGCTCGGAGCCGCGGGCGCGAGCGTCCTCACCGAGACGCGGGTCTCGTCCCTCGAGGAGCTCGCCGCCGACGTGATCGTCGTTGCGGTACCGCCTCGCGAGAGCGCGCGCCTGCTGGGCGAGCCGGAGCCGGTGCTCGAGGACTCGCCGATCGTGAGCGTCCATCTCTGGTTCGACCGGCCGCTCCTCGACCAGCCGCTCGCCGCGCTGCTCGACTCCGACGCGCACTGGGTCTTCGACCGCGGCGCGCTCACGGGACACCGGCCCCAGCGCGGTCAGTACCTCACGGTCGTCTCGAGCGGCGTTCCCGAGCTGCTCGAGGTGCGCGGTCGTGAGCTCGTGGAACGGATCGCCCGCCAGCTGACGGAGCGGCTCGGTGGCGCAGAGCTCCTTTGGTCGCGCGTCAGCCGCGAGCCGTACGCGACGATCGCGCTGCGGCCGGGCGTGCAGCGGCCGGGTGTCGAGACCGCGCACCCGAACGTCGTTCGCGCCGGAGCGTGGACGGACACCGGCTGGCCCGTCACGATGGAGAGCGCCGTCCACAGCGGGCACAGGGCGGCTCAGCACATCCTGAGCGGCTTTTCCGCCAGAGTTACCGCTTGAGATGGCCGCCACCGCCGAGCTGACCCGCCTCGACGAGGCGATCGACCGCGGCACCCGCCGCCTGCTCGAGCTGCAGCGGCCCGACGGCATCTGGGTCGGCGAGCTCGAGTCCAACGTGACGATGACCGCGCAGCACCTGTTCTGGAACCACTACCTCGGCCTGCGCACGCCCGACCTCGACCGCGGGATCGCGAACGAGCTGATGGCGCGGATGCGCGACGACGGGACGTGGTCGATCTGGTTCGAGGGGCCGCCCGACCTCTCCACCTCCGTCGAGGCCTACGTTGCGTGCCGGCTCGCGGGCGTGGACCCGGGCCCGCGCGCACTGCGCTACATCCAGCGCGAGGGCGGGATCCCGAGGAGCCGCCTGTTCACGAAGTGCTTCATGGCGCTGCTCGGGCAGTGGCCGTGGCAGCGGATGGTGCCGATCCCGCCCGAGCTCGTCCTTCTCCCACCCTCCGCGCCGTTCTCGATCTACAACTTTGCGTGCTGGGCCCGGCAGACGTTCGTCGCGCTCGCCGTCGCGCAGTCGCTGCGCCCCGTGCGGCCGTCCGACCTCGACCTCGGCGCGATCGGCGCGATTCCCGGGCGGACCCGCCCCGCGGGGCGGCCCAACGCGCTCCGTCGCCGGGCGGTCGGCGCCGCCGAGCGCTGGATTCGCGAGCGGCAGGAGGCGGACGGCTCGTGGGGCGGGATCCAGCCACCGTGGGTGTGGGGGATCGTCGCGCTGGCGGCGCTCGGCCACGGGCTCGACGACCCGACCCTCGGCAAGGCGGTCGAGGGCTGGCGTGGGTTCATGGTCGCCGACGGCGAGCGGCTCCGGCCCGAGGCGTGCCAGTCGCCCGTGTGGGACACCGGCCTCGCCCTGCTGGCACTCCGCGCGTGCGGCATCCCCGACGACCACCGCCAGCTGGTGCGCGCCGGCGAGTACCTCCTCGCGGAAGAGGTGCGCGTCAAGGGCGACTGGGCGATCCGCCGGCCCGACCTGGCTCCCGGCGGCTGGGCGTTCGAGTACGAGAACGACAACTACCCGGACATCGACGACACGGCTGTTCTGCCGCTCGCCCTGCACGGCCTGGGGATCGGCGAGGAGGCCGCGATCGCGCGCGGCCTCGAGTGGCTCGTCGGCATGCAGTCGGAGGGCGGCGGCTGGGGCGCGTTCGACGTCGACAACAAGGCGATGTGGCTCTACAGGATCCCGTTCTGCGACTTCGGGAAGGTGACCGACGAGCCGAGCGCCGACGTGACCGCGCACTCGCTCGAGACGCTGGGCACGCTCGGCGTGCACCGCGCCGCAGCGGAGCGCGGCGTCGAGTGGCTCCTGTCCGAGCAGGAGGAGGACGGCTCGTGGTTCGGCCGCTGGGGCGTCAACCACATCTACGGCACCGGTGCCGCGCTACCCGGGCTCGAAGCGTGCGGCATCCCGCACGACCATCCCTCGATGCGGCGTGCCGTCGCCTGGCTCGACTCGGTGCAGCAGCAGAGCGGCGGCTTCGGCGAGGACATCCTTTCCTACGCCGATCACGCCTGGCGCGGCCGGGCGAGGTTCACGACGCCGTCGCAGACCGCCTGGGCGCTGCTCGGTTACGTGGCCGCAGGAAACGCTGAAGATTCGAGTAGTCGCAGAGCGGCAGACTATCTCTGTGCCGCGCAGCGCTTGGACGGTGACTGGGAGGAGGAGCATTTCACCGGCACGGGTTTTCCACTGGATTTCATGATTCGCTATCACCTGTACCGCATCACGTTTCCGCTTCTGGCACTCGGGCGGCTGAGAGAAAGGTTGGCTGGATGAAGTTTCCGCTCGCATCGACGGTCTCGATCGGCAAGTACGTCGCCGCCCAGCAGCGGAAAGGCGAGCGCTATCCGCTCGTCCTCATGCTCGAGCCGACCCTCGCGTGCAACATCGCGTGCATCGGCTGCGGGAAGATCCGCGAATACGAGTCGAATCGCGCGCGACTCTCGGTCGAGGAATGCGTCGACGCCGCCGTCCAGTGTCCCGCTCCGGTGGTGTCGATCTGCGGCGGCGAGCCGCTCGTCTACAAGGGGATCGACGAGGTCGTGCCGCAGGTGCTCGAGCTCGGCAAGACGATCGAGCTCTGCACGAACGCGCTGCGTCTCGAGCAGTGCCTCGACTGGTTCGAGCCGTCGAATCGGCTGAGCTTCGTCATCCACCTCGACGGGATGCGCGAGATCCACGATTACGTCTGCGATTACCCGGGCCTCTGGGACATCGCCATCGACGCGATCAAGACCGCGCGCGCCCGCGGCTTCCGGGTCACGACGAACACGACGATCTTCAAGGAGACCGAGGTCGCGGACGTCGTCGAGATGATGCGCTACCTGACGAACGACGTCGGGATCGACGGGATGATGATCGCGCCCGGCTACCAGTACTCCCAGATCGACCCGGCGCTGACGATGACGCGCGACGAGCACGAGGAGAAGTTCCGGACGATTCGCGCGGCGACGAAGGAGCACGGCTACCGCTGGATCGCGTCGCCGATCTACCAGGACTTCCTCACCGGGGGCCGGCAGCTCACGTGCGCACCGTGGGGCTCGATCACGCGCAACCCGTACGGCTGGAAAGGACCGTGCTACCTCCTCACCGACGGGATCTTCCCGACCTACGAGGCGCTACTCGAGGGGATGGAGTGGGAGGCCTACGGACCCGGCAACGATCCGCGCTGCGAGCATTGCGCCATCCACTGCGGGTTCGAGCCGTCGGCGGCGTACGAGGCCTCGAGCAGCCTGAAGGAAACCGTGCGGAGTCTCGCGTGGACGCTGACGGGCTGACGTTCGCCTGCGCGACGAGCGCCGAGGAGCGGGTCGCGCGGCGCGCGGGCTTCGACGCGGTGCGGGTGGGCATCGGCGTCGCGAACGGCGTTCCCGACGGACGGCTCGTCTCGTTCGGCGTCGCCGGCTCGCTTGGTGGGCTCGCCGTCGGAGAGGTGCTCGACGCGACGCGCGTCGTCGACGAGACCGGAGCAACCCTCTGGGAAGGTCCGGGCCTCGGCGTGCGCGGTGCCCGCGCGGGCGTCCTGCTCGGCGGCAACGTCCTCGTCCACGACGCGGCCGAGCGCGACCGGCTCCGCGCCGCGAGCGGCGCCGACGCAGTGGACATGGAGAGCGGCACGCTCGCTCGCAGCGGCAGGCTCGCCGGCGTCGTGCGCGCGATCTCCGACGATGCCTCGAGTGCGGTCGAGGGGCTCGACACGACGGTTCACCCGGACGGCCGCACGAACGCGCTCGGCCTGCTGCGGTGGATCGCGAAGCAGCGCGGCGACGCGATTCGCTCCATCCGCGGTGCGCTCCGCGCGCTGAAGGCGCTCGAGGAGTCGGTGGCGACATGAGTCGTGGCCGCGTCCTCCTCGCCGCCCCGCGGTCGTTCTGCGCCGGCGTCGATCGCGCGATCGAGATCGTCGAGCGGCTGCTCGAGCAGTACGGCCCCCCGGTCTACGTCCGCCACGCGATCGTCCACAACGACCACGTTCTCCGGCGCCTGGAGAAGCTCGGCGCGGTCTTCGTCGAGTCCGAGGACGAGATCCCCTCCGGCGCGATCTGCGTCCTCTCCGCCCACGGCGTCGCGCCGGCCGTCAAGGAGAACGCGCAGAGGCGCAGCCTGCGCGTCGTCGATGCGACGTGCCCGCTCGTGAACAAGGTGCACGCGGAGGCGCGGCGCTACGCCGACAGCGGCCACCTCGTCGCGCTCGTCGGACACGAGAACCACGTCGAGGTGATCGGGACGCTCGGCGAGCGGCCCGACGCGACCGTCGTCATCGAGTCTCCCGAGCAGGCGCGCGAGCTCGAGACCGACAAGCCGGTCGCGGTGATCACGCAGACCACGCTCTCGCTCGACGACGTCGCTCCGATCGTGGACGCGCTCGAGGATCACCTCGGCACGCTCCGGCGCCCGCATGCCGACGACATCTGTTACGCGACCCAGAACCGGCAGGACGCCGTCAAGGCGATGGTCTCGCAGGGTGCGACGCTCGTGCTCGTGATCGGCTCCGAGACGAGCTCGAACGCGCAGCGGCTCGTCGAGGTCGCGCAGGCCGCAGGCGCCGAGGCGACCCTCGTCGACGGCGAGAGCGGCCTCGACGCCGCGCTCCTCGGCGGGCACGAGATCATCGGGCTCACGGCGGGCGCGTCGACGCCGGAGGAGCTCGTGCGCGCCACGGCCGCCCGCCTCGCCGAGGCGGGGTACGCGCTGCCCGAGGAGATCGAGGTCGCGAAGGAAGACGTTCATTTCCGGCTCCCGAAGGAGGTCGCACAGGCATGACGAGTGTCGAAGTCCCCTACTCGATCGCCGCGGCTCTTCCGTCGCTGTCGGTGATGGACATCACGAACGACGTCTCCCGCGAGGTCGCAGCCGCGGACGTCACCCACGGCATCGCGTATCTCCACACCTCCAGCGAGCTCTCGCTCGTGAGGGTGCAGGAGCGCGAGACCGGCTTCTTCGAGGATCTCGAGTCGCTCCTCGAGCGCGTCGTTCCCTCGAGCCTGCCCTCTCGCGAGCGGCTGCTCGCGATGCTGCTCGGCCCGCGCTCGGAACACGTGCCGTTCGCCGACGGCGTCCTCTGCCTCGGGCAGTGGCAGCGGATCCTGCTCTTCTCGCTCGACGCGCAGCATCGGCCGGACTGGTCGCTGACGCTCCTCGGCTGACGCGTCCCGTGCGGGCGCGGGAGCTGACCGCCGAGGAGGCCGAAGCGCCACTCGGCTGGCACTACCCCGACCCGTTCTCGACCTACGACGCCGAGGGCACGATCCGGCGCGAGCTCGGCTACTTCGCGGTGGAGGAGGACGGTGACCTCGTCGGCTACGGCGTGGTCGGCGCCGAAGCGCGGGTTCCCGGGGTCGAGGAGGAGGCCGGCACGATCGACGTCGGCTACGGGATGCGGCCCGACCTGATCGGACAAGGGCGCGGGCACGCATTCGTCGGAGCGATCCTCGCGCATGCCCTCGCCGCCGACCCGACGGCCGCGCGGCTGCGGATGTCGATCCTCGACTGGAACGTCCGCTCCCGCCGCGTCGCCGAGGCGCACGGCTTCCGCTTCCTCGAGCGAGCCGGCGAGTTCGACGTGCTCGTGCGCGAAGCTGCCCCGCGCCGGCACGGGGCTGAGGAGTACCGTGAGGGCTGATGCTCGTCCTGAGCCGTAGCGACGTGGAGGAGCTGCTCGATCTCGACGCGCTTCTCGACGCGCTCGCTGCCGCGCACGCGGAGCTCTCGGCCGGCCAGGCCTCGCTCGTACCGCGGATGGGGGCCTTCGCCGGCGAGGCCGGAATCCTCGGCGCGATGCCGGCCTACGCCGCCTCAGGCGGGCTCGGCTGCAAGCTCGTCACGCTCTTCCCGGGCAACCGCGACCGCCCGACGCATCAGGCGCTGATCGCGCTCTTCGACCCCGAGACGGGAACCCCGACGGCGCTCATGGACGGGACGTACATCACCGCGATGCGCACCGCTGCGACGGCCGCGCTCGCCGCACGCCTCCTCGCGCGGCCCGACGCGCGCGTGCT
>DATGEB010000041.1:0-6077 GCA_035310545.1 Gaiellaceae bacterium | reverse complement strand
TCTTCTGCTCGTCGGCGAGGAAGGCGCGCAGATGCGTCACCCGCACCTCGGCCAGGTCACGGATCCCTTGCCCCCTGCAGGTGGGCGAGGCAGGCGGCGACGTCGCGCTCGTACGCCGAGCAGGTCATCGACGCCAGCCGTCGCTCCAGCTCGCAGAAGCGGAGAAAATCCGTCAGTTCCTGCGTCCATTCGGTCATCGATCCTCCTTCGGGCAGGCCGAGGGCCGCCACTCCCAGGAGCGCTACGGCAGTCCGGCTTACAGGCCTGCTACCGAGAAGCCCCGCTCTGGCGGGGCTTCTCCATTGCTCTACCCGAGTGGCTTCGGCCCCGTGAGGCCGAGCCGCTTCAGCGACCGGTGGAGGTAGGTCGCGTAGGCGACAGCACCGACGCCGCTCATATGGATCCCGTCACCGCTGAACCAGGAGCGATGACCCGCCGAGTAGTGGTTCCAGTCGAGCACGGTCATGATCGGCCACTTCTGCGCGGCGGCGTAGATCGCATGGTCGATGTCGGTGTACTGCTTGTACACACTGCGGAGCGTGAGCCAGACCACGTGCTTGACACCGCGGTTTCGCATCGCCCGCAAGACCGCCGGCATGCCGTTCCGGTAGGTCGCCGGGTTGTCGTTGTAGCCGACGAAGACGACCACGTTCGGCCCGATCCTCCGCCCCAGCCCGCGCACCACCGAGAGCACGCTCGGCGGAGGAGGCGCGATGCAACCGGGCTGCGTGAGACGGCCGCAGGGATGAAGCTCGAAAAGGACGCGGTTGCCGTGCTCGACGATCCTCTTCGCGGTCGAATCCCAGCCGAGCGAGGCCCCGGACGAGTCGGTGAAGAGCGTCAGGTGCTGGTCCGGGCGCGCGCTCCCGGCGACTGCGGTCGCGGCCAGGATGCAGCACAGGACGACCGCTCCGAGCAGTGCGACAGGGCGACCCACGGCGCTGCACTCTAGGCGCAAGAACCGCGAGTGGAAAGTCTCGTCTAGGCCTATGTCCGCAGCACCACTTCGAGCGCCGTGCCGCGGCCCGGTGTGCTGCGGACGCTGAAGCCGCCCTCGATCGACGACGCCCGGTCGCGCATGTTCCGCAATCCGTCTCCGGCGGTCGCCAGGTCGGTTGGGAAGCCTTCGCCGTCGTCCTCGATCGCGACGAACCGCTCCCCGGACGGACGCATCCCGATCACGACCTCGGCGCGCTTTGCGTTTGCGTGACGGCGGACGTTCCCGAGCCCTTCCTGGACGATGCGGAAGATCTCGATCTGCTCGTCAGGCGCAAGACGGGTCGCGGGGTCGACCTCGAGGTCCACCTCGAGCACGCCGTCCGAGGTGAGGAAGTCGATGTAGCGCCGCAGCGCGGAGTCGAACGTCGCGTTGCCGCTTGCGGACGAGAGCGCGAGTATCGCGAACCGCGCCTCCTGCTGTGCGAGGTCGGCCGCCTGTCTGAGCTGCGGCCCCACCTCCTCCACCGGTGTGCCCGACGCCAGCATCTGGGCGTGCGTCGACACCGCGAAGAGGTATTGCGCGAGCCCGTCGTGGATCTCGCGAGCAACGCGCGCGCGCTCCTCCGCCACTGCCCGACCGCGTTCGGACAGGCGGATGGCCCGCCACGTTCCGACGAGGATCAGCCCGAAAGCGAGGAGCCGCAGGAAGTCGCCCGCTGCGACGTACATCGTCCCGTGGGGCGGGATGAAGCCGAAATACAGAGCCGCGAAGAGTTGGAAGGTGAAGCCGAGCGCGAGCCACTGGGCGAGGTCGTCTCCGGTCCTCGCGAGTCTCCGTCCCCAGCCGACGACGGCAAGGAGATCGACGAGCGCCTGCACCGTGAGCGCAGACGCGAATCCGGGGGGTGCGTGGCCCACGCCGGGAAGCGCGGTCAATGTCGGGAGCCCGGCGCTGTGCGTTCGCAGCACGAACCACACGGCCACGAGCGCGATCACCGCTCCGATCACGGTGTCCCGCAGCGCTCGGTCTCGGGCCCGGCTCCTGCCGCCGAGGAACGGCGCAATGGCAACCAGGGCTTGGGCGCCGATGCCGCCGGCGAGAGCCGTCCAGCCGTCGGCGCGTGGGAGAGGCCCGCCGCCGAGCACCGGGACGATTGCGAAGGCCATGGTGGACAGCGCCCCGACGAGAAAGCCTGCTGCCAACAGCAGGTCGGTGCGCAGGCCGACGACCGAGAAGCGGAGCGCGGCGAGCAGCGCGACGAGGACGCCGGCCAGCGCCATCGTGGTCTCGAGCACGAGCAGGAGCTGTGGCCTGTCGTATTGCGTTCGCAGGTCTCGATCAGAGACGAACAGCACGAGGCTCGCGGCGAGCAACCCCGACAGGACGACTTCGCCCCACAGCCACGCTTGCAGGTCGGTACGCCTCTTTCCCACGTACCTCTTGTCGGCAGAACTGTTGCTGCCGATAAGGAACCCGTGGCAGCGCGCATTCTCGTCGTGGACGACCACCCCCTCACGCGTGAGGCGCTGGCGGCGCTTCTGCGTTCGCACGGCTTCGAGCTCGCCGGCGTAGCCGCGGACGGCGACGAGGCGATCTCGACCGCAGCCGCGACCCAGCCCGATCTCATCCTGCTCGACCTCCTCATGCCGGGCCTCGACGGCCTCTCTGCCCTGCCGCGCCTCCGCGAAGCTGCGCCGGGCTGTGAGGTCGTCGTCCTCACTGCCTCGGGGACGGAGGAGAACCTGCTCGCCGCGATTCGCGGCGGCGCAGCCGGCTATCTCCTCAAGACGGAGTCGCCGGATCGGATCGCCGAGTTCCTCGAGGGCGTCGTGCAGGGCGAAGCCGCGCTCTCGGGCCCGGTCGCGCGCAGGCTCCTCGAGCAGGTCCGCTCGGGTGGGCGAGGCTCGGGGGTCCCCGACCGCATCGCGACGCTGCTCTCGGCGCGCGAGCTCGAGGTTCTGCTTCTGCTCGACGAGCACCACGGGACAGACGAGATCGCGCGGCGGCTGTTCATCTCCGAGCACACGGTCCGCTCACACGTGAAGAGCCTTCTTCGCAAGCTCGGCGTCTCGTCGCGCCGCGAAGCCCTCGAGCAACTCGCTCTCGCGCGCGCCTGACGCCGAGGCTCTTCCTCAGCTCGTGAAGCCGTCGAGCGCCGCGTCGACGAGCCCCGGCAGCGTCTCGAGGTTGTAGCCGCCTTCGAGCACGGCCGCGACCTGGTCGCAGAGCGCGCGACAGCGGCGCGCGAGCTCCCGGAAGCCCTCCTCGCTGACGCGCATTCCTCCCAGCGGGTCTCCGGCTGCCGCGTCGAAGCCGGCCGAGACGAGCAGCAGCTCGGGCTCGAACGCAGCCACCGCCGGCTCGGCGACGCGGTCGAAGGCGTCGAGGTACTCGGCGTCGCCGGAGCCCGCCTGCAGCGGCACGTTGACCGTGGTCGCGCCCTGGTCGTTCGGCCCGCCGCTTCCGGGATAGAACGGCCACTGGTGGAGCGAGACGAAAAGGACGCCGTCGTCCTCCCCGAAGATCGCTTCGGTGCCGTTCCCGTGATGGACGTCGAAGTCCACGATCGCCACCCGCTCCAGTCCGAGGCGCTGCTGGGCGACCCGTGCCGCGACGGCGACGTTGTTGAAGAGGCAGAAGCCCATCGCGCGACCCGCGAGGGCGTGGTGCCCTGGCGGCCGGACGAGGGCGAAGCCTCCGCGTAGGGCAGCCTCGATCGCTGTGCCTGCCGCGAGCGCGGCCGCCTCGAAGGACGTCCCGGTGCAGATGGTGTCGCCGTCGAGCCAGACCGCATCCTCGACAGCGCGAACGAGCTCCACGTGCTCGGCGGTGTGACACAGCTGCAGCTCGTCCGCGGTCGCGGCGCGGCCCTCGCTCCAGATGTGCTGGCGAGCGAGCAGCACGCCGAGCCGCTCTTGGCGCTCGGCGTGATCCCCGGTCGGGTGCAGCCGCGCCAGCGCGGGATGTGTCAGGACGTCGATAGCTCTCTCACGCGACCCGCGACTGCACCCAGGCCGAGCCGATCGAGGAAAGAAGACGCCTCCGCCCACACCGGGGATGTTTCTGCGAGGGGAGGAAGGGGAGCGGAGGCGTCCATCGTGGCGATTCGCCGGAAGAGCCTCAAGTCCTCCGCCTCCGCTGCAAACCGGCCGTCTTCGAGTGCCGCCTCGAGCGTCCCGTACTGCGCGAGCAGCTCGGCCGCCTTCTTCGGGCCGATCCCGCGCGCGCCCGGCAGCTTGTCGGACGGGTCGCCGCGCAGCGCGATCAGGTCGGGCACCTGTTCCGGATCGACGCCGTAGCGCTCGCGTACCTCGACCGGGCCGATCCGCGCGAGCTCGCTCACGCCACGTGCCGGCTGGAGAATGGTCACTCGCTCGCTCGCCAGCTGGAACGCGTCGCGGTCGGATGTCGCGACGAGCACCTCTCCCGGCCACTCCTTCGCGGCCGCCGCGAGGAAGTCGTCCGCCTCGTAACCCGGTGACTTCGCGACGAGGAAGCCGAACGAGGCCACGACCTCCGGCAGCAGCTCGAGCTGTTCGACGATCGAGTCCTCGAAGACCCGTCCCGACTGGTACGGCTCGAACGCCTCGTGCCGGTAGGTCGGAGTCGAGAGCGTGTCCCACGCGACGAGCACTCCGTCGGGTTGCTCGGCCCGCCAGAGCCGGACGAGCATGTTCGTGAAGCCGACGACCGCGTTGAGCCGGATCGACTTCGGCAGCGCGTGGTACGCGCGATGCGCGAAGGAGTCGCCGTCGACCGCGAGCAACGTGCTCACAGCGATGCCTCGAGCTCCGCGATGCGGGCCATCAGCCGCTCGGTCACCTCCTGCGACGAGGCACGCAGGTCGTCGCTCGCACGCAGGTCGTCCATCTCGATCGGCTCGCCGTAGGCGATGCGCAGCGGTCCGAGTGCCAGCAGCCGGTCGGTGCCGGCCACGGCGGCGGGGACGAGTGGCACTCCGGCCTCGAGCGCGATCCGCGCGGCGCCCGAGCGCGGCCGCGGCTCGTGCTTCTTCGCGAGACCCTTCGCGCGGCGAGTTCCCTCCGGGAACATCGCGACCACGTGGCCGTCCCGGGCCAGTTGCACCGCCGTCTCGATCGCCTCCCGGTCACCGAGTCCGCGCCGGATCTTGAACGCGCCCACGGAGTTCAGCACCACGCGTAGCGGCCACCAGTAGAGCTCCGACTTCGCCATGAAGCGAAGCCAGCGGTGCGGCCAGAGCGGCAACCCGAGCGGCCACGGGTCGAAGCTCGACACGTGGTTGCAGGCGAGCACGTAGCCGCTCGTCGCCGGAAGGTTCTCACGGCCGCGAACGCGCAGCCGGAAGGGGCCGTGGAGAATGGGCCAGCTGACTGCGGCGATGAGCTGATAGGCGAGCGGCGGGCGCATGCCGGGAGTATCGCGTCCGGAGCGACGTGGGCTGGATGCGTCGCCGGGAAAGCCTGCGACACGCCGGCCGAAGACCCCGCGCCGCCTGCGGCGGCCGTGGTGGGGGCTATCGTGACCGGCCGTGCCAAAGCGGTTGGTGATAGTCGAGTCGCCGGCAAAGGCGCGCACGATCGCCGGCTACCTCGGGCCGGACTTCATCGTCGAATCTTCCGTCGGCCACATCCGCGACCTTCCGGACAGCGCGGCGGAGATCCCCGACAAGTACAAAGGCGAGGCGTGGGCGCGTCTGGGCGTCGACGTCGAGCACGAGTTCGAGCCGCTCTACGTCGTGGACCCGGACAAGAAGAAGACTGTCGCCCAGCTCCGGAAACAGCTTGCCGACGCCGACGAGCTCCTGCTCGCGACGGACGAAGACCGGGAGGGCGAAGCGATCGCCTGGCACCTGCTGGAGGTGCTGCAGCCGAAGGTGCCCGTGCGGCGGATGGTCTTCCACGAGATCACGCGCGACGCGATCGAGCGGGCGCTCGGGGAGACTCGCGCAGTCGACGAGCGGCTCGTCGACGCGCAGGAATCCCGGCGCATCCTCGACCGGCTCTACGGCTACGAGGTCTCGCCGGTCCTGTGGAAGAAGATCACGCAACGCCTCTCCGCCGGTCGCGTGCAGTCGGTCGCGACGCGGCTCGTCGTCGACCGCGAGCGCGCACGCATTGCGTTCGTCGTCGCGGACTACTGGGACATCGAGGGCACG
>DATGEB010000040.1:0-3534 GCA_035310545.1 Gaiellaceae bacterium | reverse complement strand
TGATGCTGCTCGGCCCGACGAAGAACGCAGGAGTGAAACGAGATGCCGAAAGTGAAGACACGGAGATCCGTGAAGAAGAAGTTCAAGGTGACGGGCAGCGGCAAGATCCTGCGCCGGCCGGCGATGCGGAGCCACAACCTGGAGAAGAAGTCGTCGAAGCGTAAGCGCGGCTTCCGCAAGGATCGCGAGGTCACGGGCGGCGATCGCAGCGCCGTCAAGAAGATGCTGGGGATGGGCTGATGCCGCGCGTCAAGCGAGCAGTCCACGCGCAGAAGAAGCGTCGCAAGGTTCTCGAGCAGGCGAAGGGCTACTGGGGGCGCAAGAGCACCCACTACCGCTACGCGAAGGAGCAGGTCGAGCACTCGCTCGTCTACGCGTACCGCGACCGGAAAGTGCGGAAGCGCGAGTTCCGCAAGCTCTGGATCACGCGCATCAACGCCGCGGCGCGCGCGAACGACCTCTCGTACAACCAGTTCGTCCACGGCTGCTCGAAGGCCGGGATCGAGCTCGACCGGAAGGTGCTCGCCGACCTCGCGGTGAGCGACCCGGCCGCGTTCAGCGCGATCGCCGAGCAGGCGAAAGCCGCGCTCGCGAACTGATCACGTCTCGGGACAACGATCGGCTCAAGCTCGTCCGCAAGCTCCACGACCGGCGCTGGCGGGACAAGCTCGGGCTGTTCGCGGTCGAGGGGGAGGACCTCGTCGACGCAGGGCTCGCGGCCGGGCTCGAGCCGGCCGACCTGCTCGTGGCGGGGCAGGACGTCGAGCCCGAGCTGCTCGCGGAGGTGTCGGCTCTCGCGCATCCACCACGCGTCGTCGCGGTCTTCCGGCGCGACGACCTGCCGCGCGGAACGCGGCCGGTCACAGCGGCGCTCTGGCAGGTGGGCGACCCCGGGAATGTCGGCACGCTTCTGCGTGCGGCCGACGCCTTCGGCGCCGGGGTCGCGCTCTCGGACGGGTGCGCCGACCCGACCGGGCCGAAGGCCGTGCGCGCGTCGATGGGGTCGGTCTTCACCGTGCCGCTGAGCGAGTTCGACGAGCCTGCGGGGAAGCGAGTCGCGCTGGTGCCGGGCGGTGGATTCCCGCTCCACGAGCTGGGCCCCGCAGGCGAAGTGGTGCTCGTCCTCGGCGCCGAGCGCGAAGGGCTGCCGGTGGATGTGCTCGAGCGCTGCGACGAGCGCGTCTCGATTCCGCAGCCGGGCGGCGGCGACTCGCTCAACGTCGCGATGGCCGGCGCGATCGCCCTTTACGAGCTCGCGACGAAACGGCCCTAGAAAAAGCGTCCGGCCCCTTGCGGGGGCCGGACCAGAGTTTCGCCGAGCCGGTTTCGCTTTCGTCCGCCTCATCCAACCGGCCTTCCGACTTGGGATTGCTCCCGTACCGTCTGACCGCTCGGTCGAGGTTTCGACCTACTCGCGCTCCGTGCTCGGCGCAAGGAGGAAACTACGCGCTCGGGCTCACCAGATCAAGGCCTCTTCGCAACGATTTTGTCGCAATTTGCGAGCGGATCATTTTCGGCTCACGACCCAGACGCTGTCCTCGCCGCCGGCGAAGGGTCTCCGGTCGAACCACCCATAGGTCGCGAGCACCTCGAAGCCGGCTTCGGCGAGGAGCGAGTGCCAGCGCTCGGGCTCGACCCACCAGAGCGTCATCGTCGACGCGCCCTGCGGGCCGCGCACCGACAGCGTGAGCGTCTGCGCCGTGACGTCCCAGTCGGCCCTCTCGTCGATGCCCGGCTCGCGCTCGATCCAGCGGCCGTGCGTCTCCTCGATGTCGTCGCGCGACGGGGTGAAGACGTCGAAGACGAGCCGTCCGCCGGGTCGGAGCAGCTCGCAGGCGGCGCCGAGCGCCTCGAGTCGCTCGGTGTCGTCACGGAGGTGGAGGAACGAGCGAAACGGACAGGTGACGAGTGGGACGCGCTCGTCGACCGGCGGTCGGCGGAGGTCGCCGAGCCGCAGCTCGAGCCGCTCCTCGACTCCCGCTTCGCGGGCGCGCTGCGCGCAGACGGCCAGCATTCCGGCCGAGGAGTCGATGCCGATGACATGGGCGCCGGCGAGCGCGACCGGAATCGCGATCCGGCCCGTCCCGACGCCGAGTTCGACCACCTCGCCGCCTGCGGCGAGCGCTTCGTCGACGTAGAACGAGATGTCCTCGACGACGCTTGCGCTCCACGGGTCGTAGAGCTGCGCAATGGGGTCGTAGACGCTCAGGGTTTGCGCGTGACGAAGACGTACTCCATCGACTCGTCCGTGAAGGGCTCGCGTTCGAAGCCGCCGTACAGCGCCTCGATCTCGAGCCCGGCGACCTCGACGAGCCCTTCCCACTCGGCTTTCGTCGCCCACCAGAGGCTGATCGTCGCGCCGTCGTCGCGGACGATCTCGATCCGGTTGTCGGCCGGCGTGTAGTGGAGCGTGTGCACGATGCCGTTCTGATCCTGCGTCGTCCCGTCCAGGCGTGCCGCGACCGCATGGTTGAACGCGAAGGCGTTGAAGGCGAAGCGCCCGCCCGGCCGCAGCGAGGCGGCGACCCGCTCGAACACGCGCCGCTTGTCGTGCCAGCCGTGCAGGTGCAGTAGCGACCGGAACGGGATGTAGATCAGCTCCGCCGGCTCGTCGAGCCGGAGATCGCGCATGTCGCCGAGCCGGAGCTCGACCGGCAGACCGGCCGCGCGCTCGCGGGCGATCTCGAGCATCGCCGGCGACGAGTCGATCCCGAGGAGCGACTTTCCCGTCTGGCGCGCCACCTCGATCGCGACGCGGCCGCTGCCGACCGCCAGCTCGACGATCGGCCCGTCGGCCTCGCGGGCGAGCGAGACGTAGTGCGCCACGTCCTCGGTCATGTGGGCGGCCCACGCGTCGTAGACGGGCGCCCAGGCGTCGTATGCGCTCACGGTGGGTAGTATCGGTCCAGATGGCTGCCGCGCGCGTGTTCGCCTTTACACCGCCTCGGCTCGTTGCCGGGGCGTCGGCGCTGCGCTAGCCGGGCGTCGTCTCCTCAGCTCGAGCCGGGGCGTGAACCGTCGTTCGTTCCCGTGTCCGAGAAAGGAGGAGAAACCGTTGGATACAGTCGCCGCCGTGGATCCCGATGACCTCCAGCAGGAGGCGCTGGCCGCCGCTGCAGGCGCGAGCTCGCTCGCCGCGCTCGACGACGTCCGCATCCATTACCTCGGCCGAAACAGCGTGATCAAGCTCGCGCTGCGCCAGGTGCGCGACCGGGAGAGCGGGATGAAGCTCAACGCGGTGCGCGAGACCGTCGAGTCGGCGCTCACGGCCCGCGAGGACGAGCTCGCCCGCGCCGAGCTCGAGGAGCGCGTCGCGACCGAGCGCGTCGACGTGACGCTCCCGGCCGAGCTGCTCGGCCCGCCGAAGCTGCGCAAGCGTGGCACGCTCCATCCGTCGACGCTTGTTCGTCGGGATGTCGAAGACCTCTTCCTCGGCCTCGGCTACGAGATCGTCGACGGACGCGAGGTCGAGACGACGCGGTACAACTTCGACGCCCTCGGCTTCCCCGACTGGCACCCCGCGCGCTCGTCGCG
>DATGEB010000039.1:0-6627 GCA_035310545.1 Gaiellaceae bacterium | reverse complement strand
GGCCGCGGACGCAACACCCGCTACCACGCAAGTCAGGTACTGCGGGACGAGCTCCCCGACAGCCGTTCGTTGTCAGTTTGAGCGAGTTCGTCGGAGCGCGTGGGCGAGCGGCCCGTCCCCGATCATCCAGAGGCTGTGGCACCGCCTGGTCTGCTGGCGAACCTGACCCGCAAGGTGGCGCAGGCGGGTATCGACCTCGACCTCGGCTACGTTGCGACGCGCAACCGCAGCGTCTTCGGAGCCGCGGATCTCGACGGGTTGAAGGCCGTGTTCGCGGAGCACCGCGGCTGGCCTTTCCCGAAGACATCGTGCAGACTGCGACGAGGAACTCGGCAGCGCGGCTTGGGGGGCAGAGCGACGAGCGGCGGCACGGAACCGCTGGCGACAACGACTGAGACGGTCGACGACGCTGTTCGCCGCCTCGTCGTCGAGCGCTCGCACGACCTCGTAACCCTTTGCGACCCGAGCGGTGTGATCGTCTACGCCTCGCCGTCCTGGGCGAACATCGGCTGGGAGCCGGCCGCGCTCGGCGGCCTCCCGGTGCTCGACGTCATCCACCCGGACGACGCGGGAAAGGCCACGTCTGCGTGGAACGAGGTCACCTCCGGGACCGACGTCGACGCGGTGACCGTCCGGCTGCGCCGCGCGGACGGAAGCTACGCGTGGTTCGAGGTGAATGGGTCCGCCGTTCGCGGCCCGGAGGGCGAGCTTCGGTTCCTGCTCGGGACGGCGCGGGACGTCAGCGAGCGCGAGGAGCTGCGTTGGCGCCTCCGAGATCTCGACGCGGTGTACCGCTTCGCCGACGCCGTCGCCGGCGCTCCCGAGCTCGCGGACGTGCTCGGTGCCGCGCTCGACGCACTTCTCGAGGCGACCGGCGCCGATCGCGCGACAGTCTCGCTCCCCGACGAGCACGGCGTGCTTCGCTTCCGTGCCTGGCGCGGCCTCTCCGACCGGTACCGCCGGGACACCGAAGGGCGCTCGCCGTGGAAGCCCGATGACGTCGACCCGCACCCGGTTCTCGTCGAAGACGTCGCCGACGCCGGCTACGAGCCCGCGCTCGAGCGGGCCATGCGCAAGGAGGGAATCGGGGCGCTCGGCTTCATCCCGCTCGTTCGCGGTGGAATCGTGCTCGGCAGGATCACGCTCTATCGCAACGCCCCGCACCGCTGGAGCGATCGCGAGGTGCTGCTCTCGCGAACGATCGCGAATCACCTGGCCTCGGTCGCCGAGCGGGCGGAGGCGCAACAGGCTCTCAACGAGTCGACCGAGCAGCTTGCGAGCATCTTGCGAACGGTCGAGGAAGGCATCACGGCAACGAACCGCAAGGGCCGTTTCCTCTTCGCGAATGATGCGGCGGCGCGGCATGTCGGGCTCGACTCCGGCGACGAGCTCGTGGCGCTGTCTCCGCGCGAGCGGGCAGCGCTGTACGAGGTCTTCGACGACAAGGGCACGCGGCTGTCGCTCGATGCCCTGCCGCCCTCGAAGGCGCTGAGCGGCAGAGAGAAATCGGCCGTCGTCCGGATCAGCTCCAAGGCGAAGGATTGGGAGCACTGGGTCGCGCTCCGCTCGACGCCGGTCTTCGCCGCCGACGGCAGCGTCGAGCTCGTCGTCAACGTCACGCGTGACATCACGCAGGAGACGCTCGCGGCGCAGCGGGAAGTCGCCGCGCACGTCGAGGCGGAGGCGTCGCGTGCGAGGCTCGCGCTGCTGCTGGAGGCGACGGAGCAGCTGAGTGAGACGCACGACTACGAGGAGCTGCTGCGGCGCCTGCCGCAGCTCGTCGTTCCGCGCATCGCCGACGGCTGCCACGTCTACCTCGCCCGCGACGAGGATTCCGAGCTCGTGCGCGTCGCGCACGCGCACGTGGATCCGCGGATCTCGGCGCTCCTCGACAAGATGGACGCGGTCTACGACGTGAAGCGCCACCGGCGGATTCCGGTGGTCGAGGTCTTCCGCACGGGCAAGCCGGTCCATCGTGCGGCCCTGTCGCGGCCGCTGTCGAAGGTCGCGCGGCCCGGCGAGGAGAAGCTCGTCCACATGGAATCGCGCTCATTGATCGTCGTCCCACTCCAGATCGGCGACAGGCGGCTCGGCGTGCTCGCCGTGACCTCGACCGAGCCCGGCCGCCTCGACGACGAGGACTTCGAGCTCGTCTCGGAGCTCGCTCGACGCGCCTCGCTCGCGGTCGACCTCCTCGATCTTCATGGACGCGCGCAGGACTCCCTCGCGCAGCTGCAGGCGGTGATCGCGCAGCTGCCTCTCGGGGTCGTGATCACCGACGCTGACCATCACGTCGTGCTTCGGAACGAGGAGTTCGAGCGCGTGTGGGGCGACTCGGTGCCGCTCGGCTCCGACCACCGACAGATCGGAGTCGATACGACGGGCTGGCCGCTCGAGCGCGCGATCGAGACGGGTGAGGTGACGATCGCGGAGCGGCGGGAGCTGCAGGACGGGGGCGGATCGCGCACGCTCGAGATCAGTGCGGCGCCGGTGCGCGACGCCCACGACGAGATCGTCTCCGCAGCCGCGATCGTCGCCGACGTCACGGGCCGCAGCCGGTCCGAGCAGCAGCTCGGCTTCCTCTCCCAGGCGAACGAGCTGCTCGACGCGAGCCTCGACTGGGAGCGAACCCTGGACGCGATCGCCGATCTCGCCGTACCGGCGCTCGCCGGCTACCTCGTGATCGACCTGCTCGACGAGGAGGACGAGCTGCACTGGGTCGTCGCGGTCCACGCGGATCCCGAGAAGACGGAGCTCGTCCGGGATCTGCGCGCGAGCTATCCGCCCGTTCTGTCGACGCACCCGATCCAGGTCGCGCTCCGCACCGGGGAGGCGCAACTCCTGCCGGATCTCCAGGCCGAGACCGCTGCGATGGCGCACGACGCGAAGCACGCTCGCGCGATCCGTGCCATCGCGAACACGTCCGGCATCGTCGCGCCGCTCGCCGCGCGTGGGCGGACCCTCGGCGCGATCAGCCTCGGCACGATCGAGGGACAGCCGCGGTTCGACGAGTCCGACCGGGCGATGGCGACGGAGCTTGCGCGTCGGATCTCGCTCGCGCTCGACAACGCGCGTCTCTTCGCAGAGGTGCAGAAGCGGGCGCACTCGGCGGACGCGCTCGAGTACGTCGACGACGGCGTCATCCTCGTCGACGAGACGGGGATCGTCCGCCTCTGGAACCCGACCGCGGCGATCAGCCTGCGGCGGCCCGCGGCCGAGGCCGTCGGCCTTCCGATCGCCGAGTTGCTCGCCGACTGGCAGTCGCTCCAGTCGCGGATTCCCGTCGCCTCCGAGCCTCAGACCGGCGGCATGTCGCGTGCGCAGACGCTGCCGGTCGACGTCGAAGGCGAGGAGCGCTGGCTCTCGATCTCGGCGGTCACCTTCCCGGGCGGCACGGTGTACGCCTTCCGCGATGTGACGGACGAGCGCGCGGTGGAGCAGATGAAGACCGACTTCGTCTCCACCGTGTCACACGAGCTCCGCACACCGCTCGCCGCGATCTACGGCGCCGCGATGACGCTGCAGCGGCGAGACGTGGTCGTCGAGGAGTCGCAGCGCGAGCGGCTGCTCGAGGTCGTCTCGAGCGAGGCGGACCGGCTCGCTCGGATCGTGAACGACATCCTCTGGGCGAGCCGGCTGGAGTCGGGCCGCATGAGCGTCGCGATCGAGCGCTGCGATGCAGGGGCGCTCGCGATCGAGGTGGTGGATGTGCTCCGCTCGCGCGCGCCGGAGGGGATCGAGGTCGAGGTCGGCCTGGCGCGTGGCCTCCCCCCGGTCGCGGCCGACCCGGACAAGCTCCGCCAGATCCTCACGAACCTGATCGACAACGCGATCAAGTACTCGCCCGAGGGCGGGCGCGTCGGCGTCGAGATCGGCCGCAGCGGTGGGCGCGTCCGGTTCTGCGTCAGCGACGAGGGGCTGGGCGTGCCGCCCGCGGAGCAGGATCGGATCTTCGAGAAGTTCCTCCGGCTCGACCCGAACCTGACGCGCGGCGTCGGTGGCACCGGCCTCGGGCTCTACATCACTCGAGAGCTCGTCACCCGAATGCACGGCCGCGTCTGGGTCGTCTCCGACGGCCGCAGCGGCTCGTCGTTCTTCCTGGAGCTCCCGCTCGCCTGAGCCGTCGCTTGAAGAGCTGGCGCTCTTCAGGCGGTGGGACGGAACTGCGCGGGCCGGAAAGCGTGGTTTCCGGCCCTTTGGCCTGGGTTCTTGATCGAGCGGCTTGAACTCGAACTGGCGCCCGGGCCCGGCTCGAACCGTGCGCCAGCCCTCAAAAGGCTCTCAGCACGGAGCGCGCCCGAGATCGCACTCTCGGGCGCGCGTCGTTCCGTCTCTCCGCGGGCGAGTGCGCAGCACTCGCCCGCCCATCGTTTAGTAGGGAGGCCCTGCGGGTCCTGCGGGGCCCTCCTCGTAATACGTCCGCCGGCGGCTGAAGTAGCCCGGGCCGGCCCACGAGGACCAGAAGATGAGCGACAGCAGGATTCCGACGATTCCGACGATCAGCAGGATCCAGCCGATCGTGTGGATGTCGACACCGGACACGGTCGCATTCACGGCGAAGGCGAGCACTGCGCCCACCGCCGCCAGTATCAGTCCCACTCCGAGACCCATGAACTCCTCCTTTGACTGGGGTCCGGGAGAGAAACGGAGGAGGGCCGCTTGAGGATTCGGGGTCCCGATCTTTCGTCTAGGCTCCTAGCGGATGCGCAGGGGCCCCATCGTCGCGGTTTTGGGGATCGGAGTGATCGCTGCCGGTGTCGCCACCGCCGTCGCGCTCGTTCCCACATGGCTGCCCCCGGACGCCTCGCGGCAGGCGGGCCGCATCGATTTCGTCTTCTGGTTCGTGATCGCGATCTGCATCGGGATCTTCGCGATCGTCGCCGCGGTGTTGATCTACGCCGTCCTCCACTTCCGCGCTCAGGAGGACGACCACGAGGACGGGCCGCCCATCCACGGGCACACGGGCCTCGAGATCGGGTGGACGGCGATCCCGTTCCTCCTCGTGACCGCGATCGCGATCGTCAGCGCGATCGTTCTCTCGCGGAACGACGCCGAAGCGGGGAACACGCTCCACATCAACGTGACCGCGCAGCAGTACGCCTGGACGTTCGGCTACCCCGACGCGAACAACGCGACCAGCCCCGTCCTGCGCCTGCCCGAAGGCCGCTCGATCGAGCTCGACATGCGGTCGCTCGACGTGATCCACGCCTTCTTCGTGCCCGAGTTCCGGACGAACGAGGACATCGTCCCGGGGCTCGTCACGACCGTGCACATCACGCCCGACAAGGTCGGCACCTACCCGCTGATCTGCAACGAGCTGTGCGGGCTGGGACACTCGCTGATGCGCACCGAGGCGATCGTGATGAAGCCGACCGCGTTCGACGCGTGGGTCAAACAGCAAAAGCAGAGCACGAAGGGATGAGCCGAGCTTGACGACGACGGCCGAGACGCACGAAGCCCAGCACGCACCCGCACCGACGAAGGGCGTCGCGCGGCGGCTGCTCCTCGGCGCCGGGCTCCTGCGCGGAGCGTGGATGTCCCTCGCCTTCGCCGGATTCGGCTTCGGGCTCGTCGTCCTCATCCGCTGGCTCGCGCACTGGCATCCGATCATCGACACGCAGCCGCTCGTTCTCGTCGCGGGGCTCGTGACCGCCCCGCTCGGCTTCCTCGCGGGGATCGGCGCCTTCGACTACTGGGCGCGCTACTGCATCGGCTCGCCCACCGTCGTGGACGACCACTCGGGCCACGGCGCCAAGAGCTGGAAGGACTACTTCCGCGTCAACACCGACCACAAGGTGATCGGCGTCCAGTACCTCGTGACGACGATCTTCTTCTTCCTCGCCGGCGGCCTGCTCGCGCTGCTCATCCGCGCGGAGCTCGCCAAGCCGGGCATCCAGTATTTCGACCCGCAGACCTACAACGGGCTCTTCTCGGTGCACGCGTCGCTGATGATCTTCCTCTTCGTGATTCCGGCCTTCGCCGGGCTCGCGAACTTCGTGGTGCCCCTGATGCTCGGCGCGGCCGACATGGCCTTCCCGCGCCTGAACGCGCTGTCGTTCTGGCTGCTCCCGATCGCAGGGATCATGATGCTGAGCTCGTTCATCGTCGGCGCCTTCGCCGGCGGCTGGACGGGCTACGCGCCGCTCAACTCCGACCACCAGCCGCTCGGCGCGATCTTCTTCAACCAGGGCGTGCAGTGGGCGGGCGCGTCCTCGATCATGACGGCCCTCAACTTCCTGGTCACGATCATCACGATGCGCGCGCCGGGGATGACCTTCTGGCGGCTGCCGCTGCTCGTGTGGGCGAACTTCACGACGTCGCTGCTCGTCGTGATCGCGACGCCGTTCATCGCCGGGTCCCAGTTCTTCTCGATGTTCGACCACGTGATGCACACGGCCTTCTTCAACCCGGTGGGGGGTGGTTACCCCCTCGGGTACCAGCACATCTTCTGGTTCTACTCGCACCCGGCCGTCTACATCATGATGCTGCCCGGCTTCGGGATCATGAGCGAGGTCATATCCGTGTTCAGCCGGAAGCCGATCTTCGGCTACCGGTTGATGGCCCTGTCCCTGATGGCCATCGTCGTGCTCGGCTTCTCGGTCTGGGCGCACCACATGTTCACGAGCG
>DATGEB010000038.1:0-4056 GCA_035310545.1 Gaiellaceae bacterium | reverse complement strand
TGGTGGGCGACTCGTCAGTCCGCCTCTTCGGCCTGATTGTGCGACGGCTGAAAGCGGCGTAAGCTCGCCTCAGTTCCGGGGGGAACTGGAGGTTGGCCACGCTGCCGCGTAAATCCCTCGCGCTCGCTGTCGCCGGCATCGGCGCGTCGGTGACGGCGGGCTGCGCCGGCGGCCGGCGCCTGCGGCTCTGGCTCCATCACGTCTCGTAGCGCAGGAGCTCCTCGACGGTCTCGCGGCGCCGGATGAGGCGCGCCTCACCGTCCGCGACGAGCACGACCGCGGGCCGCGGGACGCCGTTGTACGTCGAGCCGAGCGCGAGCGTGTAGGCGCCCGTCGCCGGCACGGCCAGCAGGTCGCCGGGCCGCGGCTCGGGTAGCTCCGCGGCCTCGATCAGGACGTCGCCCGACTCGCAGTGCTTGCCCGCCACTCGGTAGACGCCGCTCGGCAGCTCGCTCGCGCGATTCGCGAGCAGCGCCTCGTAGCGCGCGCCGTAGAGCTGCGGGCGCGGGTTGTCGGACATGCCGCCGTCGATCGCCGCGTACGTGACGCCACCCGACTCCTTCACGGAGCCGACGCGATAGAGCGTCAAGCCGGCGCGGCCCACGAGCGAGCGTCCCGGCTCGAGGATCAACTGGACGCCGTCCGGAACCCGCTCCACGAGCGGCCCGACGAACTCGGCCACCGCCGGCAGCCGCTCGTCGCGGTTGTGGCGGACGCCGAGCCCGCCGCCGAGGTCGAGCACGCGCGGCGTCCAGTCGAGACGCTCGAGGAAGCCGAGCACGCGTTCGAGCGCGAGGACGCTCTCGTCGGATCGGCCGAGCTGCGAGCCGATGTGGATGTGGAGCCCTTCCACCTCGAGTCCGAGGTCCCTAGCGCGGGCGATCTCGCGCGCGGCCGCGTCGGGCGACAGGCCGAACTTCGACTCCTCGTGTGCCGTCTGGATCGAGCGATGCGTTACCGCCTCGACCCCGGGCGTCAGCCGGACGAGGACGCGCCGGACCCCTGCATCCGCCGCCGCGTCCGCCTCGCCGGGCGAGTCGAGCACGACGAGCGCACCGACGTCGGCGGCCGCGCCCAGCTCCTCGGCCGTCTTGTTGTTCCCGTGGAACACGATTCGCTCGCCGCGCATGCCGGCCGCCCGCGCGAACGCGAGCTCGCCGAGCGTGGAGACGTCGGCGCCGACACCTTCCTCGGCGAGCAGCCGCAGGAGCCCGACGTTAGCAAACGCCTTCGTCCCGTAGACGATCAGCGCCCCCGGCGCCGCCCCGCGGTACTCGCGCACTCGGTTCCGGATCGTCTGCTCGCAGTAGACGAGGAGCGGCGTCCCGTGCGCCGCCGCCAGTCGTGCCGCCGGCACGCCGCCGAGCGCGAGCTCGCCGCCCTCGACCCGCGCCGACTCTGGAAGGAGCTCGACCACGTTGCTAGTATCGGGATCCCAATGCAGGAGCTGCTTCTTACCTAGTCACGGGAGACACGCGCGGCAAGCCGCGCCGGCTCCCATCGACCTCTCCTCGGAGAGGTTTTTTCGTTCCAGAAGCCTTTTCATGACACCGAGATACGAACCCCACGAGATCGAGCAGCGCTGGCAGCGCGTCTGGGAGGACGAGGGCGCGTTCCACGTCCCGAACCCGGTCCCGGGCGCGGCGACCCCCGACAAGCACTGGTACCAGCTCGAGATGCTGCCGTACCCGTCCGGCCCGAGCCTCCACATGGGCCACGTCCTCAACTACACGATGGGCGACATCCAGACGCACGTGCGCCGCCGCAGCGGCTGGCACGTCGCGCGTCCGATGGGCTGGGACGCGTTCGGGCTGCCGGCAGAGAACGCGGCGATCCGGGAGGGCGGCCACCCGGGCGAGATCGTCGCGCGCAACATCGAGAACTGCCGCGCGCAGATGAAGCGGCTCGGCTGGGCGATCGACTGGGACCGCGAGGTCTCCTCCGACGATCCGCGCTTCTACCGCTGGACGCAGTGGCTCTTCCTGCGCTTCTGGGAGCACGACCTCGCATACCGCAAGGAGGCGCCGGTCAACTGGTGCCCGAAGGACCAGACCGTCGTGGCGAACGAGTACGTCGTCGACGGCCGCTGCGAGCGCTGCGGCACGCCGGTCGAGTTGCGCCAGCTGACGCAGTGGTTCTTCCGGACGACGGCGTATGCCGACGAGCTGCTCGAGTACCCGGACGCCGAGTGGCCCGAGCGGACGAAGACGATCCAGCAGAACTGGATCGGCCGGTCCGAAGGCGCCGAGATCCTCTTCCGCGTCGAAGAGACCGGGGAGGACGTCCCTGTCTTCACGACACGCCCCGACACGCTCTTCGGCGCGACGTTCTTCGTCGTGGCGCCGGAGCACCCGTTCGTCGAGGCGCACGCGAGCGAGGAGGCGAAGGAGTACGCGCGCCACGCCGGTGCGCGCCCGGTCGAGGAGCGCGCGGCGGAGAAGGAGAAGACCGGGGCCTTCACCGGCCTTCATGTCACGAACCCGGCGACGGGGCAACGCCTTCCTGTCTGGGTCTCCGATTTCGTCCTGATGGATTACGGCACGGGCGCGATCGGCGGCGTGCCGGCCCACGACGAGCGTGACCGCGAGTTCGCCGAGACCTTTGCCCTGCCGATCGTGACCGTCATCGACGACGACGGACGCCTGATCAACTCGGGGCAGTTCGACGGCCTGCCCTCGGAGGAGGCAAAGCGCGCGATCGTCGCCTGGCTAGAGGAGGAGGGTCGCGGCCACGCGACGGTCTCGTACCGCCTGCGCGACTGGAGCTTCTCCCGCCAGCGCTACTGGGGCTGCCCGATCCCGGTCATCTACTGCGACGAGTGCGGTGCCGTACCGGTCCCGGCCGACGACCTGCCAGTACTCCTCCCCGAGATCGAGGACTACCAGCCGAAGGGCAAGGCGCCGCTCGCCGGCAACGAGGAGTGGATGCGCGTCGACTGCCCGAAGTGCGGCGGCGAGGCGCGCCGCGAGGCCGACACGATGGACACGTTCGTCGACTCGTCCTGGTACTTCCTGCGCTACATCGACTCGCACAACGACGAGGCGCCGTTCGACCGGTTCGTCGTCGACTACTGGCTGCCCGTCGACCAGTACATCGGCGGCATCGACCATACGACCGGGCACCTGCTCTATTCGCGGTTCTTCGTCAAGGCGATGAACGACTGGGGGATGGTCGGCTTCCGCGAGCCCTTCGCACGCGTGTTCCACCAGGGCTGGGTGACGCTCGGCGGCTCGAAGATGTCGAAGACGCGCGGCAACGTCGAGGGGCCGGACGAGATCGTCGACCGCTACGGCGCCGACGCGGTGCGGCTCTACATCCTCTTCATGGGCCCGGCCGACCAGGACATGGAGTGGACGCCCGACGGGGTGGAGGGCATCGTCCGCTTCCTCCGCCGGCTGTGGCGGATCGTGCACGAGGTCGCCGAGGCGGCGCCCGCGGACGGCGTGCGCGAGGGCGCACTGGCGCGAAAGGCGAACGAGACGATCGTCCGGGTGACCGACGACGTGCTCCGCCGCTTCCAGTTCCACACCCCGATCTCTGCCGTGATGGAGCTGGTGAACGAGCTGGGCGGCGCGGTCGACGCGCCCGATGCGCGGTTCGCCGCGGAAACGGCCGTTTCGCTGATCCAGCCGTACGCGCCGCACGTCGCCGAGGAGCTGTGGGGCGCGCTGGGCCACGAGCGGCTGTGGGAAGAGGCGTGGCCCGTGGCCGACGAGGCGCAGCTCGTGCGCGAGACCTTCGAGCTCGTCGTCCAGGTGAACGGCAAGGTGCGCGACCGGTTCGAGGTGGACGCGGGCCTGCGCGAGGACGAGCTCGTCGCGCGGGCGCGCGAGAGCGAAAAGGTGCGAGCCCACCTGAACGGCGGCGAGCCGCGGAAGACGATCGTCGTTCCCGGCAAGCTCGTGAACTTCGTCGTCTAGCGCTCGCGCGGATCCGGCCGGTCGACGTTCCAGTGGCGGCCGACGCCGCTGAACCACACCACGCCCTCGTCGGTCTCGCGCGGCGTGAGCATGAAGCGGCTGATCACGCGCTGGCCGCCTTCGAAGTCGCCGTAGA
>DATGEB010000037.1:0-77563 GCA_035310545.1 Gaiellaceae bacterium | reverse complement strand
TGGTGTGGAGCATCGTGCCTCCCGCAGGGGGAGACTCCCGCAGGGGGAGAGTCAAGGGGGAGCCTTGAAGGCTCCCCCTGTTTTCAGGCCTCGGCCTCCTGGGCCTTCTCGTCGCTGGCGCGCTTCGAGATCTCGGCGACGACCGTCGGATCGGCCAGCGTGGTCGTATCGCCGAGCCGCCTGTTGTTCGCGACGTCCGGCAGCAGGCGGCGCATGATCTTGCCGCTGCGGGTCTTGGGCAGCTCAGGGGTGAACACGATGTTCGCCGGCTTCGCGATCGGCCCGATCTTCTGCGCGACGTGGTCCCGCAGCTCCTCGAGCTTCTCGACCGAGCCCTCGGCGCCGCCCTTCAGCGTCACGTACGCGACGATGGCTTCGCCCGTCACCGAGTCGGCGCGGGAGCACACCGCCGCCTCCGCGACCTCCTGATGGTCGACGATGGCAGACTCGACCTCGATCGTCGAGATGCGATGGCCGGCGACGTTCATCACGTCGTCGATCCGACCGAGCAGCCAGTAGTCGCCGTCCTGGTCGATCCGGGCGCCGTCACCGGCGAGGTAGATGCCGTCGTACTTCGACCAGTACGTGTCCCGGTACCGAGCGTCGTCGCCGAAGATGCCGCGCAGCATCGCCGGCCACGGGCGCTTGAGGACGAGATACGCGCCTCCACCCGGCCCGACCTCGTTGCCCTGCTCGGCGTACACCGCCGGGACGACGCCGGGGAACGGCCGGGTCGCCGAGCCCGGCTTGAGCGTGGTGATCCCCGGCAGCGGCGTGATCAGGATCATCCCGGTCTCGGTTTGCCACCAGGTGTCCACGATCGGAGTCCGGTCGCCGCCGATGTGCTCGCGATACCAGATCCACGCCTCCGGATTGATCGGCTCCCCGACGGAGCCGAGCAGGCGCAGCGACGAAAGGTCGTGCTTCTGCGCGTACTCCGGCCCCCACTTCATGTGCGAACGGATCGCCGTCGGCGCCGTGTAGAGGACCGTCACCTTGGTACTTCTCTGCGATCGCCCACCAGCGGTCCTTGTCTAGTCGGGCGTGCCCTCGTAGAGGACCGACGTGGCCCGGTTGCAGAGCGGCCCGTAGACGATGTAGCTGTGGCCGGTGATCCAGCCGATGTCGGCCGCGCACCAGTAGACGTCCTCGTCGCGCTTCAGGTCGAAGATGTACTTGTGCGTCGCCGACGTGCCGACGAGGTAGCCGGCCGTCGTGTGGATGATCCCCTTCGGCTTCGCGGTCGTGCCGCTCGTGTACATGAGGAAGAGCAGGTTCTCGCTGTCCATCGGCTCGCACGGGCACGACGCCGGGTCGTCCGACGCGTCGCCGGAGAGATCGTGCCACCAGTGATCGCGACCGTCGTCCATCGACACGTCCCCGCCGGTGCGGCGGAGGACGACGCAGTTCTTCACGCCCGGCGCGTCGGCCATCGCCTCGTCGGCGATCGTCTTCAGCCACCGTGGAGCCGCGTCGCCACGCCTCGTCCTGAGTGACGAGGAGCTCGCACTTCATGTCGTTCAGCCGCCCCGAGAGCGAGTCGTCCGAGAAGCCGCCGAAGTCGACGGTGTGCGGCGCGCCGAGACGCGTGCACGCAAGCATCGCCACCGGCAGCTCCGGGACCATGCCCATGTAGATCCCGACCGGAGTGCATCGTGTCGATCGCGTGATGGCCCGCCTCTGTGGCCAATACGACCTCCTTCCTGGTCGCTAGCTGATGATCCTAGGCCACTGCCGCCGTCCGGGATTCCGTCACGATCGGCCATCCCACCGGGAGCACCGACCGTTCGGCGACGCCGTTCCAGACGCCGGCCGCCGACGTGTACCACGCGACGCCCGCCGTGACGATGCCGGCCCAGCCGCCCGCGTGGAGGATCCACCGCGAGCCGCCGTGCGCGACGAGGAAGTTGCCGATCACGAGCGGGATCTCCGTGATCTCCAGCGTGAGGAAGACAATGAACACGGCCGTGTTCACGCACATGCTCCCGATGAGCATGTACGTCGATCCCCATCCAGAACCCGCCGTACGTCGAGAATGCCGTGGCGCCGAAGACGTTCCGGTTCCGGAACTCCCCCATCCCACCGTAGAACAGCGCGAACCCGACCAGATCCGATCTATTTGGGCAGCCTCTACTCGAATTCGGGCGAAGTAGTCAGGGTTCGAGGTCGTACGGGTACTGCGTGAGATTCTCGGCGCCGTCCTCGGTCACGAGGACGATGTCCTCGAGGCGCACGCCGCCGTAGCCCGCGCGGTACAGACCCGGCTCGATCGTGACGACGTCGCCGACCACGAGCACCTTGTCGGAGACCAGGCCGAGGCCCGGCTGCTCGTGAACCTCGAGGCCGACGCCATGTCCGAGACCGTGGAAGAACCCGTCGACGAGCGGCTCGCCCGGCGGCTTCGTCCGCATGGTCGGCTCACCCGCCGCCTCGAAGATCTCGCAAGTGCCGTCGAAGAGGGCCCGCCCGTCGGCGCCGGGCCTCGTCTCCGAGATCGCCCGGTCGAGCGCCTCCTTGACGAGGCGGTGCCATTCCCGGACATCGCCCGGCACCTCGCCGACGACGAAGGTGCGCGTCATGTCCGTGTAGACGCCGGAGCTGTTGTCGCGCGGGAAGATGTCCACGACGATCGTCGTGTTCGGCGGGATCGGACCCGATCCCATGTCGTGGCCCATCGCGCCCTGCGCGCCGGGGGCGACGATGTACTCGTCCGGCGTCGTGTCGTGCGCGGCGAAGACACCGTTCATGTCGGCCTTGATCCGCTCCACGGTGAGCGGCTCACCATCGAGCAGCAGCTGGTCGCCGTGGACCTCGGCTCGCCGGAGAAGCGCACGGCACGCATCCATCGCGGCCTCCGCCCCGCGCTGAGCGCGTCTCATTCCGGCGATCTGCGCGTCGGTCTTCGAGCGGCGGCGCTCGTCGAAATGCTCCTGGTCGACCTCGAGCTCGAAGCCTTCCGCGCGAAGACGGTCGGCGAGCCACACCGGAAACGCCTCGGGCACCGTGAAGCTCTTCGGGCCGAGGCTTTGCACCGCGCGGACGGCCAGCTGGGCCACGATCTCGCGCCGCGGCGCGCCGGACTCGATCAGCTCGTCGACGCCGAATTCCTCGTGCACGTGGATCTCGAAGAGACCGAGCTCGTCGATCCGGCCGGCCTCCATCGAATTGGCGAACACGTATCGGTTCCCGCTCCGCTCGGCGTAGAGGAACGGATCCGGCACTCCGAGCGGCACCGCATGGCGCATGTCCGCAGAGCGGAAGGAGTCGCCGTAGATGAGCACGCCGTCGGCCAAAGCGGACCGATCCTATCGATCGCGTGGGCGGGTTCCCTGTCGCTCCGTCGGTTGGACCGGCGATACTCGCGGCTCACATGGTCGCGACGGACGAGAGAGAGGATCCGGGCTTCCCCGTCGGAGCCGCGTGCAGGATCGACTCACGCTCTCCGTGGCGGGAGATCGCCGAGATCTCGGTCGGCCTCGATCCCGAGGGAATCGCGGTCGACAACGTGCGACGACGCGCGTTCGTCGCCTGCTCCCGCAGCGACTTCGTCTCGGTCGTCGACCTCGAGTCGCATGAGGTGATCGCGGAGATCACGACCGGCGCGGAGCCGATCGACATCGGTCTCGACGAGCAAACGGGGCGCGTCTTCAGCGCCGACGCGCACTCCGACCAGGTGACGATCATCGACTCGGCGGCGCTCGAGGTCGAGACCGCGATCCCGGTGGGCGGCTATCCCTCCGGCCTCACACACGTCCCGGAGTTCCGCCGCCTCTACGTCGGCAACTCGCTCGGCTCGACGATGAGCGTGATCGATCTCGACACGCTCGAGACCGTGGCGACGGTCGATGCGGAGGCCGGCGCGGGCGCGATCGGCGTCGACCCGACCCGCCGCCTCGCGATCTGCGTCAACTTCGTCGCCGCGTCCGCGAACTTCTACGACGCGAACTCGTTCGAGGAGGTCGGGCGGCTCGAGCTCGGCATCGGCACGTGCGCGATCGGGATCGTCCCGGAGCGCGGCGAGGCCTTCATCGTCAACTCGATCGCCGGGACGGTCTCGCGCGTCGACCTCGACGCGATCGAGGTCAAGGAGGAGATCCGCACCGGCCAGGCCCCCGTGGGGCTGACCGTCGCGCCGGCGCATGACCGCGTCTACGTGACGAACCGCGGCGCCGGCTCGGTGAGCGTGCTCGGCGTCGTCGACGGCACGGAGTGGTCGCAGATCCCGGTCGGCCACGGCCCGGGCGGCGTCGTCGTCGATCCGCACGACGGCCGCATCCTGGTCGCGAACGCGGGCAGCCAGACGATGTCGATCGTCGAGGACCTGCTGGCTGCGCGGCCGCCGGCTCCCGTATTCGAGCAGCCGAGCCCGTTCATCGGCGGCAAGCTCCCGGAGTTCGCGCTCGAGGACTATTGGACCGGGGAGCGCAAGACGAACCGCGACTGGGCCGAGAAGAAGTACATCCTCAACTTCTTCGCGTCCTGGTGAGGACCGTGCAACGCGGAGGCGCCGTTCCTCGAGGAGCTGCGCGTCCGTGAGGCGGCCCGGTCGGGCCTCGAAGTGATCCTCGTCGACATCTGGGAAGGGACGGAGCCGCGCCCTGAGGTCGAGCGCTTCTGCGGCATGTGGGGCGTCAAGGGGCCGATCCTGCTCGACCCGGACGGCGAGCTGGCCGGCGCGCTCGACGTCCGCGGGGTGCCGACGAACGTCATCGTCGACTCGGACGGAACGATTCGCGCGTTCGGCGCCGCCCGCCTCGACGAGCTCGAACAGGCGATCGACAACCTCTACGGCCGACGCTGACCGCCGTGGCGCTCCTGCGCGCCGAAGAGGAGACGAAGGTTCGCGCGTGGTTCGCCGAGCTTCGGCGTCCGGTGGAGCTCTTCATGGCGCTCGGGCCCGAGGAGACACCCCTGGCGGGCGCCGGCGACGTGGATTTCGGCGCGGAGATGGTGCGGGTCTGCGAAGGGCTCATGGAGCTCGGGGACGACGTGAGCTGCAGGGTGGAGGACGAGCCGCAGGGCTTCCCGCGCTTCCCCTCGGTCTCGATCCGCCCCGAGGGCCGCGACGCCGGAGTCCGTTACGACGGCCTGCCGTGGGGCTACGAGCTCAGCTCGCTCATCGGTGCGATCGTCGAGGCTGGACGCGACGAGCCGTCGCTGCGCGCGGAGTCGCGCGCGGCGCTCGAGGAGCTCGACCGCGATCTCACACTCGACGTCTTCGTCACGCCTACCTGACCGCATTGCCCGCCGGCCGTGCTGCTGGCGTACAAGCTCGCCTTCGCCTCGGAACGGGTGACCGCAACCGCGATCGAGGCGAACGAGTTCCCGCGGCTCTCGCAGGAGCTGGGCGTGTGGGCCGTGCCGCGGATCGTCGTCGACGGCGAGCCCCGCTGGGACGGGTCGGTGCCGGAGGCCGAGTTCCTGCGGCGGATCCTGAGCGGCTAGCCCGTCAGCCGGAAGGCTGCCCAGATCCCGGCGATGCCGCCGATCGTGCCGAGCGCCAGTGACGAGAGGCCGAAGGCGCTCGCGCCCCACGCTTCCGGGAGCAGCCCACCGACGGTGGAGCCGACTGCGATGAAGAGCCAGACAACGCGTTTGTCCATGCCGCCCTTATCGGCTCCCACCGTCCCTGTCTGGATCCCTCACAGGCGTACGTGGAATACGCGCTTCGGCCCGTGCACCGCCGGTCGCACCTCGATGCGGGCGAAGACATCGCCTCGGATGCGTCCGCGATAGGCGAACTCGGCGATGCCCGCGCTGTGTGGAAGCAGCTCCCGCCCACGCGGCCGTAACGTCGCGAAGACGCGCCCACCACGAGCGAGCACGAGTCGGAGCCTGTCGTCGCCGAGGCGCTCCGTCACGTTGCCGCGGTTGACGAGGAGCAGCTCGAGCATGCGCTCGGGCCCCACGTGGCGCACGGCGAGCGAGCGGGCTTCGACGCGTCGCACGATCCGCCCGCGGATGCGGAGGACGACGATGACGCCGACCCGCAACCGCAACCTGACGCGGTGAACTCCGAGCGGTCGCGTCGTCAAGAGAGCGAGCGCGGGGTGGTCTCCCGGTGTCGCGTTCCGCGGAGGCCTGGCGGCAACGTGGAGCGTGACCTTCGCGCCCGGCGCGATTCGGAATCGCCGCGGCCGCAGCCGAAGCCACGTCACGCCTTCGCGGCGCACTCGCGGCCGCCCACTCAGCGAGCGCGCGAAGCCTGCGCGTGAGATGTCGACGCGCAAGGTCTCGCGACCTGGGTTCCGCACGGTGACGACGGCGGCGGACGAGCCGCGCAGGGTCAGCCGGAGCGGGCTTGCGCTGAGCCCGATGCCGCGACCGGCCGCGGCACCCGGAATGGATGCCGCGGCCGCCACGAGGATCGCCGCGGTGAGTGCGCGTCTCACCGGCCGATCACCGTGTAGGTCAGCGTCGCCGTGTAGTGGCCGGCCGGAACGACAGGCAACGGCGAGACGAAGCCGACGCTCGTGTTCCATACGTCTCCGGCCGGCGCGCTCGCGCCGCTCGTCGTCGCCAGGAGAAGATCCGGCGCGGGGGCAATCGGCACCGCCGCCAGACTCCCGCCGCCGACGCCGATGCCGAGGGGGAGATCGTGCGGCGAGAACGCCGCCCGATGAACCGTGAGCGTGTAGCCGCTCGCGTCGTTGCTCGTGACCGTGACGTTCTCCGGTAGCGGCGCAGGCGTCGCTCCGGGCACAGCCGCGGGGAAGCTCAGGGTCGCCTGGTCGAGCGCGATCGAGAGCACGGGCTGGACGTCGACGTCGACGTCGGCAGCGCCGGGGCCGCCGCCTCCGGCGGATCCCGAGCAAGCTGCTGCCGGCGCCGAGGAGTTGAGCGGATTCGCCGCCGCCGCGGCGAGGTCGGACGAGTTGTCGTCGCTGTCCGTGCATCCGCCGCCCGCGCGGGAGATCTCGTTCGTGGCGCTCGGCGCCGGCGCTGCAGCGCTTCCCTCGTAGTCGGCCGCACCGCCGTAGCCGACGAGGTCCTCGATCGAGCTTGCGGTCGAGCAACTCCCCGCGGAGGCGCCGCACGTGAGCGCGGTCGCGTTGTCGACGACCGCGACCTTGCCGCCGGTCGCGGCGAGGTTCGAGGTGCCGGTCGCGTCGGCCGCCGGCAGCGCCGCGCCGTTCGCTCCGCCCGAGGCGAGCTGGACGAGGTAGCGGCCGCCGGCCGGGATGCTGCCGCTGAGCGCCGTCGTCGACCACGACGTGCTGGCAGCCGAGGCGTACTGGATCGTCCAGCCGTCGATCGCGACGGCGGCGGCGCCGCGGTTGAACAGCTCGACGTAGTCGTTCGCGTACGCCGCGCCGGTGTTACCGCCCGACGCGTAGAGCGCGCCGACGACGATGCTGCCCGAGCCGCTCCCGCTCGCCGGCGCTGCGGCGAAAGGCAGGGCGAGGGCGGAGAGCAGGACGAGCAGGTGGATCCGTTTCATGGAGCCTCCGTTCAGGGACGACATGACGGCTCCCTTGCTATCCGCATCGGCGGGCAGCCGACAGTGTCCTTTGCGGAGTTGGCACAGAGTCGATACGGCGCTCTGTAGATTCGAGGGGTGGAGGCGCTCGAGCGAGCCGGCCAGGTTGTCGCGGAGTGGGACGAGCGGATATCGGCTGCCCTCCCGCCGGACCTCGACGTCTTCGACGCCCATACGCATCTCGGCACGGACATCGACGGGATGATCGGACGTCCCGAGGAGCTCCTCGGCGGGATGGATCGCTATGGGATCTCGCGTGCGAACATGTTCTGCCTGGACGAGCCCGACCGGCACCCCAGCTTCCGCGCGGGCAACGATCGGACCCTGGAGTTCGCCGCCCGCTCGGAGGGCCGGCTCATCCCGTTCGTACGACTCGATCTCGGGGAGGGGCCGATCGAGGAGGCCGAGCGCTGCCTCGATCTCGGCGCGCGCGGCATCAAGCTCCACCCGCGCGCGCAGAAATTCCTGCTCAACGACGAGCGGCTCGCACCCGTGTTCGCGCTCGCCGCCGAGCGCGGCGTCCCGATCCTCATCCACGCGGGCCGCGGCCTGCCGCCGATCGCGGCGGGGCTCGAACACCTCGTCGACTCGCATCCCGGCGCACAGCTGATCCTGGCCCACGCCGGAATCGCCGATCTCGCCAACCTCGCCAACCGCTTCTCGGGGAAGCGCGGCGTGTTCTTCGACACCTCGGTCTGGAGCGCGATCGACCTGCTCGGCCTCCTGCGGCTCGTCCCGCCGGAACAGGTCGTCTACGCGTCTGACTACCCGTACGGCAGCTGGCCCGGGTCATTGCTGATGGCCATGCGCGTCGCCCGCGTCTCCGGCTTCGACGAGACCCAGCTGCGCGCGATGTTCGCAGGCAACGCGGCCCGGATCGCGGCGGGCGACGAGCCGCTCGAACCGTCGCGACCGGTCGGCCCGCATGTTCTGGAGCAGCCGCTCGCGCAAGCGCGCATCCACCAGTACCTCTCGATGGCGATGCCGCTCCTCTTCATCCGGCAGCCGGACGCGTTCGGCGCGCTCGGGCTGGCGCTCAACGCCACCGAGGAGCCGAACGGCTCGCACGGCGACGAGCTGGATCGGATCCGCGAGTTGCTCGAGGCGGCGCGCGACCTCTGGCGGACGCTGCCCGAGCAGGAGGACGACGACGAGCGACGCCTCGTCGCGCGCACGGCGGTCCGCTTGATTCAGATTGCCGACACGGTGGCAGTGACCTCGGGATGAGCGAGCTGCGCCTCACGGTGAACGGCGGCGAGCACGTCCTCGATGCTCCCGTGGGGACGAGCCTCGCTCACGTCCTGCGCGAGGAGCTCGGCCTGACCGGGACGAAGATCGCCTGCAACGAGGGGCACTGCGGCGCCTGCACCGTGCAGGTAGACGGCGAGCCGCAGCTCTCGTGCATCACGCTCGCACACACGGTCGAGGGAGAGGTGACGACGATCGAAGGGCTCCGCGAGCACCCGCTCGTCGAGGCGTTCGTTCGCGCGGATGCCGTCCAGTGCGGCTTCTGCACTCCGGGCCAGGTCGTCTCGGCCGCGGCGCTCGTGGCCGCGAACCCCGAGCCGACCCGCGACGAGATCCGTCACGCGATGGCCGGGAACATCTGCCGCTGCGGCACGTACCCGAAGATCGAGGAGGCGATTCTCAGTTGGCAAGGCTGATCCGCACCGAGAAGGAGGTCGAGGGACGCTTCGAGGAGGTGTGGATCGTCGTCGAGGAGGATCCACTCGAGCAGTGGCCGGAAGGGGCCCGCTCGGTCGTCGGCCGGCCCGCGCCGCGCCAGGACGGCCCGCTCCGCGTTCGCGGCGAGGCGCGCTACACGGCCGACATCAAGCTGCCGGGGATGCTGCACGCCGCGGTGCTCCGCTCACCGCACGCCCACGCGAAGGTGCGGCGGATCGACCTCGCGCCGGCGCTGGCGGTGCCGGGCGTGCGGGCAGCGCTCGGCCCGGGCGAGGCGCACGGGCTGGAGGAGGAAGCGGGGTGGGCTGGCGCGCCCGTCGCCGCCGTCGCGGCCGACACCTTCGCGCAGGCGCGAGCCGCGGTTGAGGCGATCGACGTCGAATGGGGCGAGCTCGAGGTCGTGCTCGATCCGGAGGAGGCCATCCGGCGCGGCCATCTCACCGGCGAGGCGCGCCGCTCCGAGCGTGGCGACGTCGACCGGGCGTTCGCCGAGGCCGACGTGGTCGTCGAGGGGACGTACCGCACGCAGACCGTCCTCCACAACTCGCTCGAGACCCACCAGGCGATCTGCGAGTGGCAGGGCGACGCGCTCCACGTCTACATCTCGACACAGTACATCTGGGGCATCCGACAGGAAGTCGCGGAGACGCTCGGCCTGCCCGAGGACAAGGTCCGCGTGATCTGCGAGTTCATGGGCGGCGGCTTCGGAGCGAAGAACGGGCCCGACGAGTACACGTTCGTCGCAGCCGAGCTCGCGAAGCGGACTGGATGCCCGGTGCGCTGCGCGCTCACGCGCCGCGAGGAGCACACGTCCGCCGGCAACCGCAACTCCACGATCCAGCGACTCCGCGCCGCCGCGCGCAGCGACGGGACGATCGTCGCGCTCGAGGGCGAGTTCATCAACTCCGTCGGGTGGTCGGGCTGGAGCTCTCCCACGGAGGGCCCGATGCGCGCGCTCTACGCGTGCGAGAACGTCCGCACGGTCACCCATGCAGCGCAGCTCAACACGCCGCCGATGAAGGCGTTCCGCGCGCCGGGCTTCGCCGAAGGGACGTTCGGGCTCGAGTGCCTGATCGAGGACCTGGCCGCGCGACTCGAGATCGACCCGCTCGAGCTGCGGCGGTCGAACTACGCGGAGTCGAACGAGGGCACGCCGTACTCGTCGAAGAACCTCGAGAAGTGCTATCGCCTCGCCGAGCCGCACTGGGAGCGGCGTCACGAGGTGCGAGCGCGGTCCGGCACGGTCTGGAAGCGCGGCGTCGGCATGGCGAGCCAGATCTGGTACGGCGGCGGCGGGCCGCCGTCCTACGCCTGGATCCGGCTCGGCTCGGACGGTCGCGCGACCGTCGTCACCGCGATGCAGGACATCGGCACCGGCACCCGCACGGCGATGGCGCAGATCGCAGCGGAGGAGCTCCGCATCCCGCTCGAGAGTGTCGACGTCGTGCTCGGGGATTCGGCCCGCGGGCCGTACGCCTCGATCTCGGCGGGCTCGTCGACGACGCCGTCGATGGGGCCGGCGGTGCGTGCGGCGGCGGCCGACGCGCGAGAGCAGATCGAGGACATCGCCGAGCAGCGCGGCCTGCCGCGGGACACGCCTGTCGCCGAGGTCGTCGGCCTGCTCGAGGAGGCGCAGATCCTCGGCAGGGGCGCGCGCGGACCCAATCCGACGGGCATGAGCGTCCTCACGTTCGGCGTCCACGTCGTCGAGGTCGCTGTCGACGTCGAGACAGGAGAGGTTCGGGTCGAGCGCGTCGCGGCGATCCACGACGTCGGCAGGATCATCAACCCGCTCGGCGCGTCGAGCCAGGTCGAGGGCGGAGTCATCCAGGGCATCGGCCACACGTTCTCCGAGAACCGGCTGCTCGATCCCGAGACGGGCCGCGTCCTCACGACCTCGCTCGACGCCTACCGCATGCCGACGATTGCCGACGTGCCGGAGATCGTGTGCGAGTTCGTCGACAAGCCCGACGAGCACCTGACGAATCTCGGCTCGAAGGGTCTCGGCGAGCCGCCGATCGTGCCCATCGCCGCCGCGATCGCGAACGCGATCCGCGATGCGACGGGCGCAGAGGTGCACGAGTTGCCGATCTCCCGGGAGGAGATGCTCCGCGCGCTCGAGGCCGCGAATGCGAAGGGCCGGCGTGGAGCTCCTGCGGCCGTCTAGCCTCGAAGAGCTCGACGGCGGGGTTTTCGTCCATGGCGGAACCGAGGTGGTACCGCTACTGCGCGAGGGGTTGCTGGTTGCGGAACAGCTCGTCGACGTGCGCGGCGTCGTGCCGCGCGGCGTTCGCAACGGCGTGATCGGCGCGGGGACGACGCTCGCGGAGCTCGAGGCGGATTCCTCGATTCCCGAGGCGCTGCGCGAGGCATGCCGGCTCGCAGCGTCGCCCCAGCTCCGGAACATGGGCTCTCTCGGCGGCAACCTCCTCCAGGCGACGCGCTGCTGGTACTGGCGGCTCGACTACCCGTGCCGGCTCCACGGCGGCGACCGCTGCCACGCACGGGACGGCGAGCACCGCGAGCACGCGATCTTCGCCAACGACTTCTGCGCCTCGGCGCATCCGTCCGACGTCGCAGCCGCGCTCGTCGCGCTCGGCGCCACGCTGCGGACGAACCGCCGCGAGCTTCCGCTCGAGGAGCTCTACCGGCTCCCGGACGGGGCCGACCGGCGCACGACGACACTCGAGGACGGCGAGCTGATCCTCGAGGCCGCGCTGCCGCCGGTCGAGGCGAGCGCGTACCTCAAGGCGATGGACCGCAGGCGGTGGTCGTTCCCGCAGGTCGGCGTCGCGGCCGCGAGGGTCGGCGGCGAAACCCGGATCGCGCTGGCCGGCGTCGCGCCGATCCCGTGGCGACTCGAGAGCGTGGACGAGCTCGACAGGGCAACGCCGCTCCCGCGGGCGGAGTGGAAGGTCCCGCTCGCCCGCGCGCTCGTGCGCCGCGCGCTGTCCGCTCTCGGCTGAGCCTGTACCGGCAGCAGGCCGAGCCGAGACCCGCAGCGTCGTCCGGTTCGAACACGGCCGGAACCTGGTACCGGCCGTGTCTTCGTCCGACGTAGCAGCGGAGGACATTGAAGTCCCTCTGTAGGAGAATCGCGGAGCGGACTTGCTTCCGCCGGACATGTCCGGTACCAGGTTCCGGACGTGTCCGTTCTTGCCATCGTCCTCGCGGCAGGCGCCTCGTCGCGCTACGGCGCCGATCCGCCCAAGCAGGTTGTGCTACTGCCGAAGGTGCTCGCTGCACTGGAGCAGAGCTCCGTCGACGGGGTCGTCGTCGTGCGTGGGGCGCATGCGCTGCCGGTGCGGAGCGTCCCGTGCCACGACTGGGAGCGCGGACCCGGCGCGTCCCTTCGCTGCGGCCTCGCGGCGCTTCCGAGTGACGCCGAGGCCGCCGTCGTCGTCCTCGCCGACGGCCCCGGCCTCGACCCGCGCGCGGTCGACCGCGTGATCGAGGACTGGCGCGCGAACGGCGGTGACGCGGTCGCCGCGACCTACGACGCCGTCCGCCTCCACCCCGTCCTGCTCGCGCGCACGATCTGGGCCGACGTCCCCGACGAGGGCGCGAAGTCGCTGCCCGCGAGGCTCGTCGCCTGCGACGACCTGAGACCGCCCGGCGACGTCGACGTCGCTACTCGAGCGGGATCCTGAGCGCTGCGAGCTTCTGCCGGAGCTCAACCGGCATCTGCTCGTCCGCCGCCTTGCGAACGTAGATGCGCAAGCTCTCCTCGAAGCGGTAGCGCCTACGACACTTTTCGCACTCGGCGAGATGTGCCTCCGCCGCGGCCATCTCCTCGTCGGTGAGGACGTGGTCGAGGTACGGCTGCATCATCTCCTCGCAGTGCGCGCACGGGTCGTTCATGTCGCCTCCTCCAGAGCCGCCTCGGCAAGCTCGCGCTTGAGGATGCGGCGCCCCCGGTGCAATCTCGACATCACCGTGCCCACCGGGATGTCGAGGATCTGGGCCGCGTCCGCGTAGCTGAAGTCGCCGAGATCGACGAGCACGAGCACGTCGCGAAAGTCGTGCGGCACCGCGGAGAGCGCCGTCACGATGTCGTCCTGCGAGAGTCGCTCCACGACTCGCTCCTCGTCGGTGACGCCGTCGCCGTCCTCCGAGAGCCGGTCGTAGAGGTAGTAGTCGTTCGCTTCGAGCGGCTGCATCTGCGGAGCCCGCTGCTGCCGTCGCCCGCGGTCGATGTTGAGGTTGGTGAGGATGCGGAGCAGCCAGGCGCGCATGTTCGTGCCGGGCTGGAACGAGCGCCAGCTGCGGAACGCCCGCGCGTACGTCTCCTGCACGAGGTCGTCGGCCTCCTCGCGCGAGTTGGCGAGGTGTCGTGCGACGCGATAGACCTGGTCGGAGAGCGCAAGCGCGTCCTCCTCGAACCGAACTCGGTCGCGGGCTTCGGTTGCGAGCCGCTGCGCTTCCTCCGGCTCCGCCTCCATGCAATCAACCGTACCAGCGGCTGCCATGCCCTTTCGGAACGGAGTTTTCGGCGTTGCTATTCCGCGCTAGACGGCAGCGAGCTCGGGAAAGCCGGACTTCGTCAGACGCTCGACGATGGCTTCGCGGCTCGTCTGCTCGTCGTCCCACGCAAGCGAGACCTGGCCCATGAGGTTCGCATTCCCGCTCTCGAGGCCCTCGTGACCTTCGAGCGCGCGGGCGAGCCGCATCACGCACCGCTCGCAACGGACGCCGCCGACCTGGATCGTGTCCGTCTGGGTCGCCACGCGATCAGCCTACCGTCCGAGCTGCGATCTCCCGCACGGCTGCCTCCGGGCCGAGCTCGACCTGGCGCTCGGCCTCCGGTCCGCCTCCTTCCCGCCCGGCTCGCTCGCGCAGCGTCGCGTACGCGGCGCGGTCGAACGGCTCGCTGTCGAACTCCGCCGCCTCGCGCACGAGCCGCTGCACCTCGGCGGCGAGCTCGACCGTGCGGCGCAGCGAGGTCGGCTGGTCCATGACCCTGACCTCGAGCGTCCCGTACTCCGGCCGTGGCCACGCGTCCCAGTGGCGGCGCGTGCTGTCGTCGCGGCTCGCAGCGCGCCAGTCGTCCCAGCTCCCGAGCACCGGCGGCGTTCCGCCCGTCGGCATCTCGAGCAAGCGCTCGGAGCGAATCGAGCGCCAGCCGCTGTCCGCACCGTCCCAGTACGGAGAGTTCGCAGAGGCGGCGAGGAGCTCCGGAAGCCTCGGCACGACGCCCTCGAACGCCCGCAGGCACGTGTCCGGATCCGGCACGGCGACGTGGACATGAATCCCGCACACGAGCTGGCGGTTGAGGCGCGGCCCGAGCTTCTCCTTCATCCGGCGGTAGCGCTCCACCGGGACGATGGGGACCCGTCCCCGAGCGGTCGGGTGCGACCCGGTCGCGAGCAGCGCAAGCCCGTGCCCGGCAGCGCGCCCGGCCACCTCGCGCCGCAGCTCCCGCAGCTCCGCCCCGGCCTCCTCGGGGGTCTCGACCACGGTCGTCGTGATCTCGACGAACGACTCGAAGAGCTCGGGCTTGATCCGCTCCGTCGCCTCGCCGAACACGCGCGAGAAGCCGTCTCGGGCGGGCTCGAGCGTCTCGGCATCGACGAGCATCAGCTCCTCCTCGATCCCGAGCGACCACGCCGGCGCCGAGCCGAAGCGGCTCAGGTCCACGGGCCTACTTGCCGCGGACGCCGTGCACCGGCCGCCCGGCAGCCTCCCAGGCGTAGTACGAGGCGCTCGGACCGAAGTCGCTCTCGTAGTTGATGATCCGCGGGTTGCGGCCGACCTCCATCGCACGCTGCGCGTGGCGGAGGAGGTTCGGGTCGTCCTGCTCCTCCCAGACGAGCACGAGGTGCGCCGCAGTCATGAAGACCGCGACGAAATCGCAGCCGGGCGCCGGACACGGGAAAGGGTCGGTGCGCACGCAGAACCAGCCGACGTGCTCGGCGCCGTCCTCCGTCCAGAGCTCCTCGGCCTCCTCGGGAATGCCGTGCTCCACGAGCCCGCCTCGGCCCGTGTGGATCTCCCCACGCTCCACCGCGCAAAGGTAGCGACAGCTTGCTACCTACGGAGGAGCAAGGCCCAGACACCACCGACGACGGCGGTGCCGACCGTGATCCAGGCGACGTAGTCGCCGATCACGCCGCTGTGGGCGGCCCGAAGCAGGGCGATCGGTGGCCCAAGTGCGGCGCGCAGCGGCCCGAGCACGAGTTCTGGCAGGCGGCGGCGGTAGAGACCCACGAGTGCGAGCCCGAGCGCGATCACGACGCCCCCGATCCCGTAGAGCACGCTGTCCGTCGTCGTCGCTTCGATCGCCACCGGCGGCCGCGGCGACGGTGTCTCGCGGGAACGGAGGACCCGATCGACGTACGCGATCCGGTCGCGGGCGCGACCGGCAGCCTGCTCGACGCGCTGTCCAAGCCCCGGCGCGACGCTCACGGCGAGGCCGAGCACAAGGACGACGGCGGTTACGCCGAGGAGCGCCGGCATCGATGCCGATCGCTCGGGCGGAGACTCGGACGGCTCCGGCGAAAGGAGCGGATCGCTCGTGGGTCCCCAGCCGAGGAACACGCGCGCACCGGCGCGGAGGATCGCTGCCGACGAGACGCCGGCGGCGATCATCAGCAGCGGCTGCACCCAATCGATCCCGTCGAGCGCCGCCCCTTCGTCGATCTGCGCGTGACCGAGATACGTCCCGACATACGGCAATCCGGAGAGGGCGACCGCACCGAGCCCGAACATCACGCCGAGCACGGGCAGCGCCCGTCCCTTCCCGTGCAGACGCAACTCGTCGATGTCCTCGAAGCGTACGAGCAGGATCCCGCAGCAGAGGAAGAGCGAGGCTTTGAGCAGCCCGTGGGCGAGCAGGAGGTCGGCCGCGCCGCCGAGCGAGCGCTCGTCGAGCAGGGCAACCCCGACGAGCGCGATACCCATGTGGCTGATCGTCGAATAGGCGAGCAGCCGCTTCAGGTGCCGTTGCAGGAACGCCATCACTGCCCCGAGGAGCGCGGTGAAGATCCCGAGCGCGACGAGCACCGAGCGAACGTCGTGCGCCTGCGGCGCGAGTGACGCGTCGAACACCGTCCAGTAGCAGCGAGTCACGCCGAGCAGCCCGACCACGACCATCACGCCGGAGAAGAGAACGCAGACCGGCGCCGGGGCGACCGCGTGAGCGTCCGCGAGCCAGAGGTGGAAGGGCGCGACGGCGGCCTTGATCAGGAACCCGCAGACGAGCAGCGTGAGCGCGACGATGATCAGCCCGTCGGGCCGATGACCCGCGAGCGAGTGCCCGATGTCGGCGAGGTTCAGCGCCCCGGTGCGCGCGTAGAGAAGGGCGATCCCCGTCAGGATGAAGTACGCGCCGACGGTGTTGGAAACCGCGAAGTTGATCGCGCCTTGGAGCGGGCCGACCTGGCTGACCTCGAAGCCCGCGAGCGCATACGCCGCGACTCCCATCAGCTCGAACCAGACGAACATGTTGAAGATGTCGCCGGTGAGGGCAAACCCGGCCATCGCGCCGCCGAAGAGCAGCATCAGCACGTCGTAGGGACGCCCGGCGTCGCGCAGGAACGACCACGAGTAGAGGATCGAGGCGAGGACGAGGCCGCTCGCAAGCGCCGCGAGCCCAGCGCCGAGCGGATCGGCGACGAAGGCGACACCGATCGCAGCGCCTCCTCGCGGTTTCCAGCCGCCGAACCACGTGAGCTGGGTGTGCTTCTCGCTCGCGAGCAGGATGACGAGCGAGAACGCGAATCCGCCGGCGGCTCCCGCGACGCCGATCGCGTCGCCGAGCCGTCGCGGCAAAAGGTGGTCGCCGGCCGTGGCGAGCGCCGCGGCGACCAGCGGGACCACGACCGGCAGAGGCAGCGCCCAGGTCATCCGCGCATCTCCCGGATCTCGTCCGGGTCGACCGTCCCCGCCTGCTTGTGGACGTCGAGGGCGAGCGCGAGGATGAGCGCGATCACGGTGACGCTGACGACGATGTCCGTCAGCGTGAGCGCCTGGACGACTGGGTCGACCGACTTCGTCCCGAGCTTGACCCCCTTGTAGATCGGCGGCCCGCCGCCCTTGACGTACCCGATGGCAAGCAGCAGGAGGTAGGTCGACGACTGCATCACGGTCAGGCAGAGCGCGAGGTGGATCAGGTTGCGGCTCGTCACGATCCCGTAGATCCCGACGATGCAGACCCACGCCGCCACCGCGTACGGAAGGAAGCTCACGAGCCCCTCGCGATCGGCACGATGTACTCCTCGAGGAATTCCGAGAAGAGCAGCACGTTGGCCGCAGCCACCTCGATTCCGGCGGACCAGTTCACGAAGCCGGCGCTGCCGCCGGACCAGACGGTGCCGATGTCTCCGCCGCCGAAGAAGTTCGTCAGGAACGGCAGCCCGCCGACAAGTGCGGCGAGTCCGATCACGACGTAGCCCCCGGCGCCGATCGCCTTGATCGGGTCGAGCACAGTCTCGTTGCCGAACGCCGACCATTCCCGATACCCGGCGACGAGATAGAGGAGCAGACCCCCGCTCGCGATCGCGACGCCGCCCTGGAAGCCGCCGCCGGGCGTCACGAAGCCGTTGGCCACGAGCCAGAGCCCCACGAGGATGGCGGCTCCGATCGCCAGCGTGCCGAAGACGCGGACGACGTCACTGCCGATGTCGTCCTCGACGTCTTGGCTTCGCCCGGCATCGTCGCGCAGCAGAAGCACGACGCCGATCACCGCCGCGAACAGGATGAACTCCTCCCCCATCGTGTCGATGCCGCGGATGTCGTAGGTCGTCGCGTTGACGACGTTGTCCATGTGCCGAAGCGGCGCCGAGATCTTTTCCAGCACGAAGCCGTACGGGCCCTGGTAGTCGCCGAAGGAGGGAATCCCGGTGTACGCCCAGACGAGCAGGGCGCCGAACCCCGCGAGCGCGGGCAGGAAGAGCCCGATGCGAACTCGGCGGGTCACTTCTCGTCCTCCTCGCCGTCCTTCGGAGCGCGCACGCGCGCAATCGCGACGAGGACGACGAGCGGATAGGCGACGGTGCCGACGACGAGCATCGAGAGCCCGACGTCCGGCGCGCCGTAGATCACGAACAGCAGGACGAGCGTCAGACCGTAGAAGCCGTTGACGACGATCATCTTCAGGGGGTCGCGGCTGAGCACGACAGCCGGCGCGCCGAGCGCAACGAGCGCGAGCGCCACGGACTGCACCGGGAGCAGCGTCGCGAGGGTCACTCCTCTGCAGCCTCGATCTCGTCCTGCTCGGCTGTGAGATCGCCGTAGTCGATCCTGCGGATCGCCCGCGCGGTGGCCGACAGAAGGACGGGATTGAGCAGCAACATGAGGCTGACGGCGGCGATTGCCTCCAGACCCGCCGACGACACGTGCTCCCGCACGATCACGGCGGCGAGGACGAAGAACGCCGGCAGCGTCGTGCCCGCGGCGGCGTAGTGGAGGCGGTCCTCGGTCGTCCGCATGACGACGACTCCGGCGATGCAGACGAACGCGCACGCCACGCCGAGCGAGAGAAGGACGTAAACCGCCCAACCCTGGCCGTCGACCGCTACAACCATCGTCCCAGGAAGCGTGCGAAGACGAGCCCTCCCGCCCAAGCGGTGACGGCGGCGACCGGAGCGACTCCGTACTCGAACGAGCGGTGGAAGCCCTCGGCGAAGCAGAGGAGCACGAGGACGGTGAGGGAGCCGGTCAGCTCGAGGGCGACGAGTCCGTCGATCGCGCGGCGCGTACAGGCGCACACGAGGAGTGGCGCGAAGCCGGCGAGGAGGACGGTGCCGGCGATCAGGAACGCGTTCAGACCGGCTCCTCGGACGGCCGGTTCGGGACGAGGTCGTGGACGAGAACGAGCTCGCGTTCCGCGTCGATCTCGACCACGTACGCGTTCGGGCTGAACTGGGCCGCCCAAGCCGCCCACGCCCGGGCGCTCTGCCCCTCGGCAGCGGGGGAACGATGGGCCCGATACTCGCCGCGCACGACGCTGCGGTGGAGCAGGCTGCGCCAGAGGGCCATCGTGATGATCCCGAAGTCGATGACGATCTGATGGGGCACCGAACCGAAGCGGGCGAGCCAGCGCACCGGCAGGCGTGGAGCGACGTCCGCTCGTGAGCGCGCGATCTCGCCGATCGTCGCGGCCACTGCCGCCGCGGAAGCGGCCGCGATCCACTGAATGTGGTTCCACTCACCCGCCAGCAGCATCCAGAGCCAGAAGAGAGCAACCCACCAGGCGATCCAGGCGACGACGTGCCTCACGCGAGCGCGTATCCCCGCTTGGCGACAGCGCGAATCTCGACCCGGAAATTGCCTGACTGCGCACGGGCCGCGCTCGACGCCCGGCTCCGCCCACGGGAGCTCGACCGCTTCGAGCGTCGATGTGTCCCTCCCGTTTACTCCTCTCCGCGCCCCGGAAAGAGCAAGCGATGCCGCTTTCCAAGTTGCTCGAGTCATGGCCGGCACTGCGCCAGCTGCGAGAGGGAGACCTCCTCGGGCTCGGCAAGGCGGCGCAGTCGCCGCGCTCGCAACGGCTCAGGCCGCGGATCGACGACGCCGACCACGTCGTTCCGTCCATCTGCCCCTACTGCGCGGTCGGCTGTGGGCAGCTGGTCTACGTCAAGGACGGCGACGTCCAGCACATCGAAGGCGACCCGGCGTCCCCGATCTCACGCGGGCGTCTCTGCCCGAAGGGCCAGGCCTCGAAGAGCTACGCGCAGAGCCCGCTGCGCGAGTACCGCGTCAAGTACCGGCGGCCGTACGGCGCCGAGTGGGAGGAGCTGGCGCTCGACGACGCGATGGAGATGATCGCCGACCGCATCATCCGCACCCGCGCCGACACGTGGGAGACGAGGACCGACGACGGCAAGCCCGCGAACCGGACGATGGCGATCGGCAACCTCGGCGGTGCGACGCTGGACAACGAGGAGAACTACCTCATCAAGAAGCTGATGACGGCGCTCGGCATCGTCCAGGTCGAGAACCAGGCCCGGATATGACACAGCTCCACGGTGCCCGGTCTGGGCACCTCGTTCGGACGAGGCGGGGCCACGACCTTCCAGCAGGACCTGCAGGACTCGGACTGCATCGTGATCATGGGCTCGAACATGGCCGAGAACCACCCGGTGGGCTTCCAGTGGGTGATGGAGGCCCGGGAGCGCGGCGCGAAGGTGATCCACGTCGACCCGCGCTTCACCCGCACGAGCGCGATGGCGACGAAGCACGTCGGCATCCGCGCCGGTAGCGACATCGCCTTCCTCGGCGGCGTCGCCAACTACATCCTCGAGCACGACCTCTGGTTCCGGGAGTACGTGGAGCACTACACGAACGGGCCGGTGATCATCGACGACGAGTTCGCCGACACCGAGGAGCTCGACGGCCTCTTCTCCGGCTGGGATCCGGAGAAGCGCGAATACGACGTCGAGAGCTGGATGTACGAGGGCATGGAGCTGCACGGAGCGGCCGGCCAGCGCGAGCAGGGCTTCAGGCCGACGAAGGGCGAGGCCTCGCACGGTGGCCACGGCGGCGGCCTCCGCCACGGCGAGCCGCCGGCCGAGGACAGGTCGATGGAGCACCCGCGCTGCGTCCTCCAGCTGCTCAAGCACCACTACGCTCGCTACACGCCCGAGTTCGTCGCCGAGACGTGCGGCTGCTCGGTCTCCGACTTCGTCGAGGTGTGCGAGACGCTCGCCGCCAACTCGGGCCGCGAGCGGACGAGCGCGTTCTGTTACGCGGTCGGCTGGACGCAGCACACGGTCGGCGTCCAGACGATCCGCTCGGCCGCGGTCGTCCAGCAATTGCTCGGCAACATCGGCCGGCCCGGCGGCGGGATCCTGGCCCTGCGCGGGCACGCGTCGATCCAGGGCTCGACCGACATCCCGACGCTCTACAACATCCTCCCCGGGTACATCCCGATGCCGCACACGGAGTCGTACGGCGACCTCGAGCGCTACATCGAGTCCAACACCTCGCCGACCGGCTGGTGGGGCCACTTCCGCGCCTACTTCGTCAGCCTCATGAAGGCCTACTTCGGCGAGAACGCGAACGCCGAGAACGAGTTCCTGTTCGGGGCGCTGCCGCGGATCGACGACGACAACTCCGTCTACTGGACGCTCGAGCGGATGCTCGAGGGGAGGGTGAAGGGCTACATCGTCGCGGGCGAGAACCCGGCCGTCGGCCACGCGAACGGCAAAGCGAACCGGCTCGGGCTCTCCCGCCTCGAGTGGCTCGTCGTCCGCGACGTCGTGGAGATCGAATCCGCCTCCTTCTGGTACGACGGCCCGGAGATCGACTCGGGAGAGCTGAAGACGGAGGAGATCGCGACCGAGGTCTTCTTCCTCCCGGCGTCGACGCACACCGAGAAGGACGGCTCCTTCACGAATACGCAGCGGCTGCTGCAATGGCACTGGCAGGCGGTCGAGCCGAAAGAGGACGCCCGCTCGGAGCTCTGGTTCTACTTCCACCTCGGCCGGCTGATCAAGCAGAAGCTCGAGGACTCCGATGCCGAGCGGGACAGGCTGATCAAGGCCCTGCGCTGGGACTATCCGACGCACTCGGCGATCCAGGAGCCGAGCGCCGAGGCAGTGCTGCAGGAGGTCAACGGCTGGGAGATCGGGAGCGGGAAGTTCCTCTCCGGCTATCCCGAGCTGCGCGACGACGGTTCGACGCTCTGCGGCTGCTGGATCTACTGCGGCTGCTTCAAGGACGGCGTCAACCAGACCGCGCGCAGGAAGCCGCACTGGGAGCAGGAGACCCGGGTCGCCCCCGAGTGGGCGTGGGCCTGGCCGGCGAACCGGCGGCTCATCTACAACCGCGCCTCCGCCGACCCGGACGGGAACCCGTGGTCCGAGCGCAAGCGCTACGTCTGGTGGGACGCGAGCCACGGCGAGTGGACGGGGCTCGACGTGCCCGACTTCCAGGCCGACAAGGAGCCCGGCTACGTGCCGCCCGACGACGCGAAGGCCGAGGACGCGATCGCCGGCGGCCACCCGTTCATCATGCAGGCGGACGGCCGCGCCTGGCTCTACGTCCCCCAGGGCCTCGAGGACGGACCGCTGCCGACGCACTACGAGCCGCACGAGTCGCCGTTCGACAACCCGCTCTACTCGCAACGCGCGAATCCGCGACGCCAGCAGACCGACGACCTCGCCGAGGACCCGTACAACCCAGTGGCCGACGATCCCGGCGCGGACGTCTATCCGTACATCGTCACGACCTACCGGCTGACCGAGCATCACACGGCCGGCGGAATGACGCGCTCCGTCCCCTACCTCGCCGAGCTCCAGCCGGAGATGTTCTGCGAGGTGCACCCGGACCTCGCGCGTGAGGTCGGCCTCGAGCACGGCGGCTGGGCGACGATCTACACCTCGCGGGCGGCGATCGAGGCCCGCGTCCTCGTCACCGCGCGGATGCGGCCCGCGCGGCGGAAGGACGGCCGGCCCGTCCACCAGGTCGGTCTGCCCTACCACTGGGGGAGCCACGGGCTCGTGACCGGCGACTCGGCGAACGATCTCGCGCACCTCGCCCTCGACCCGAACGTCCACATCCAGGAGGTCAAGGCGTTCACGTGCGGAGTCCGGCCCGGCCGGCGGCCGCGCGGCGGAGAGCTCCCGCGCTTCGTGGCGGAGCTGCGCGAGCAGGCTCGTTCGCGCCGTGTGCAAGAGCCTCGCGTCGAGCCCGAGCAGGCGAGGCGGACGTGACCGTAGCCCCCGACGGCTGGCTCACCTACGACGTGGCGCGCCAGGAGCGCGTCGGCTTCTTCACCGACACCTCGATCTGCATCGGTTGCAAGGCATGCGAGGTCGCGTGCAAGGAGTGGAACGCGATCCCGGAAGACGGCCGCGACTGGACCGGCTACTCGTACGACAACACCGTCCAGCTCGATGCGAACTCATGGCGCCACGTCGCATTCGTCGAGCAGGAGAAGCCGGTGCGAGCGGACGGCGACGGAGGAACCTCGCTCCGCTGGCTGATGGAGTCGGACGTCTGCAAGCACTGCACGCACGCCGCGTGCCTCGACGTGTGCCCGACCGGCGCGCTCTTCCGCACGGAGTTCGGCACTGTCGTCGTGCAGCAGGACGTCTGCAACGGCTGCGGCTACTGCGTCTCCGCGTGCCCATTCGGCGTCCTCGACAAGCGGCATCTCGCTCCGGCGCCCGACCTGCCCGCCTTCGCGAAGGAGGACGGTCGTGTCTGGAAGTGCACGCTCTGCTACGACCGGCTCAAGGGCGGCCATGAGCCGGCCTGCGCGAAGGCGTGCCCCACGGAGTCGATCCAGTTCGGCCCGCTCGACGAGCTGCGCGAGCGCGCCGACGCCCGGCTCGCGAAGCTCGAGGCCGAGGGCGCGGACGGCGCGCAGCTCTACGGCCGGGACCCCGAGGACGGCGTCGGCGGCTTCGGCGCGTTCTTCCTCCTGCTCGACGATCCCGAGGTCTACGGCCTGCCGCCCGACCCGGTTGTGACGACGCGCGACCTGCCCGAGATGTGGACGAACATGCTCGCGGCCGCCGGGGCGCTCGTCGTGGGCGTCGCCGCGGCATTCGTCGGAGGACGCTCGTGACCGAGCGCGGACTCCGCTCGTACTACGGCCGGCCCGTGCTCAAGGAGCCGACCTGGACCTGGGAGGTTCCAACCTACTTCTTCACGGGCGGGCTCGCGGGCGCGTCGTCCGTGCTCTCGACCTCGGCGCGGCTGGCGGGGAACGAGAGGCTCGCGCGGACGGCGCTCTATGTCGGCGCGGCCGCCGATCTCGTTTCCCCCGCCCTGCTCGTCTCCGACCTCGGCCGGCCGGAGCGGTTCCACCACATGCTCCGCGTCTTCAAGGTCACGTCCCCGATGAACGTCGGCTCGTGGGTGCTGCTCGTCAGCGGCGGAGCCTCGATCACCGCAGCCGTGCTCGAGCGCGCAGGCCGGCTGAAGCCGCTCGAGGTTCTCGCCGAGACCGTCGCCACGCTCGCCGGCCCGCCGCTCACGACGTACACCGGCGTGCTCGTCGCGGACACGGCCGTTCCCGTCTGGCACGAAGCGCGGCGCGAGCTGCCGTGGATCTTCGGCGCGAGCGCGGCGGCGAGTGCCGGTGCAGCAGCGTCCGTGTTCCTCCGGCCGGAGGATGCGAGGCCGGCCCGCCGGCTCGCGGTCGCGGGCGTCCTCGCGGAGGGAGCTCTGATGCAGCTGATGGAGTTGCGGCTCGGGACGACGGGCGAGGTCTACCGCCAGGGCGCGGCCGGGAAGTTCTCGTGGGCGGCGAAGGGCCTCGCGACGGCGGGCGCGGCGCTTCTCGCTCGCCGCGCAGGGAGGAGCCGGACGGCGCTCGCGCTCGGCGGCGCGCTGGTGTGCGCCGGGGAGATGTGCCTCCGCTGGGCCGTCTTCAAGGCCGGCGCTCAATCCGCGCGCGACCCGAAGTACGTCGTCGAGCCGCAACGCGAGCGGGTCGAACAGCGTTTGGCGCGCTCACGAGGCGGTACCTGACGCGGCCTCGAGCTCGACTCCGAGGAAGAAGCGGCCAGACGAACGGCTCTGGCCCTGGTCGTTCACCCGCGGAGTCGTTACCGGCGAGAACCTCAACGAGCACGTGACAGGCGCGCACTGGCCGCTGCCGGGTGAGAGCGGGCGCGCCTCTACACGGTCCCGGGGAAGCTGTCGGAGATCTACGTCGCGGCCGCGAAGCTCCAGGTCGCCAGGCTCGCGGGCCGCATCGGCGACAACCAGGCGGAGTTCGCCGAGTTCGCGCGCCGGAACTGATCGACCGCCTCTAAGATCGAGGCCATGGAGCAGCTTCGGGTCGGCGGCGAGAGATACGGGTTCCACAGGCTCGACGCTGCCGCCGGCCGACTCCCGTACACGCTCCGGATCCTGCTCGAGAACGTGCTGCGCGCCGGCTCGGAGGAAGGAGCCGAAGCCGTTTCGAGCTGGGTCGCGGACGCGGAGCCGTCGCAGGAGATCTCGTTCCACCCCGCGCGCGTCCTGCTGCAGGACTTCACCGGCGTGCCGGCCGTCGTCGACCTCGCGGCGATGCGGAACGCGATGCGCGACCAGGGCGGGTCGCCGAGCGCGATCAATCCGCTCATTCCGGTCGAGCTCGTGATCGACCACTCCGTCCAGGTCGACGAGTTCGCCTCCCGCCTCGCGATCGAGCGCAACGTCGAGCTCGAGTTCGAGCGGAACATCGAGCGCTACGCCTTCCTCCGCTGGGGCCAGCGCGCCTTCGACAACTTCCGCGTCGTGCCGCCGAACACCGGCATCGTCCACCAGGTCAACCTCGAGTACCTGGCGCGCGTCGTCGAGGTGCGCGACGGGGTCGCATTCCCGGACACGGTGATCGGCACCGACTCGCACACGACGATGGTCAACGGCCTCGGCGTGCTCGGCTGGGGCGTCGGCGGGATCGAGGCCGAGGCGGCCATGCTCGGCGAGCCGCTCTCGATGCTCGTGCCGCAGGTCGTCGGGTTCAGGCTGACCGGCGCGCTCCGCGAGGGAGCGACGGCGACCGACCTCGTGCTCACCGTGACCGAGATCCTGCGGCGCACCGGAGTGGTCGGGAAGTTCGTCGAGTACTTCGGCCCGGGCGTCAGCTCCCTCGCGCTCGCCGACCGCGCCACGCTCGGGAACATGAGCCCGGAGTACGGCGCGACGTGCGGCTTCTTCCCGGTCGACGACGTGACCCTCGAGTACCTGCGCCTGACGAGCCGTGACGAGCAGCGGATCGCGCTCGTCGAGGCCTACTGCAAGGAGAACCTCCTCTGGCACGAGCCGCACGAGCACCTGGAGTACTCGGAGGTCGTCCAGCTTGATCTCGGCGACGTCGAGCCGTCGCTCGCCGGGCCGCGCCGCCCGCAGGATCGCGTGCCGCTCGCCAGGGCAAAGGAGATGTTCATCGACTCGCTCGGCAGCTTCGGCGTCGACTACTCGAACGGGACGTACGACAAGGAGATCGCCGACTCGTTCCCGGCGAGCGACCCGCCGACCGGCGACGGAGCCGGGGATGCCGACGCCGTCCCCGCGCACACCGCAACGATCGAGCGGCACAGCGTCCCGGTGAGCGGCGAGGACTACGCCCTCGAGCACGGCTCGGTCGTGATCGCCGCGATCACGTCCTGCACCAACACGTCGAACCCGTCGGTGATGATCGCCGCGGGTCTGCTCGCCAAGAACGCCGTCGAGCGCGGGCTGACGCGCCGGCCGTGGGTCAAGTCGTCGCTCGCGCCCGGCTCGAAGGTCGTGAGCGAGTACTACCGCGCCGCCGGCCTCGACGCCTATCTCGACGAGCTCGGGTTCAACACGGTCGGCTACGGGTGCACGACGTGCATCGGGAACTCCGGCCCGCTGCCCCAGCCGATCAGCGAGGCGGTCGCCGACGGCGATCTCGTCGTCGCGGCCGTCCTCTCCGGCAACCGCAACTTCGAGGCGCGGATCCACGGCGAGGTGAAGGCGAACTACCTCGCCTCGCCGCCGCTCGTCGTCGCCTACGCGCTCGCAGGCCGGATGGACGTCGACCTCGTCAACGAGCCGCTCGGCCAGGGCTCCGACGGCGCGGACGTGTTCCTCCGCGACCTCTGGCCGAGCCGCGAGGAGATCGACTCCGTGATCGGCGCGTCGGTGCAGGGCCGGATGTACACCGATGTCTACGCCGACGTCTTCACCGGCGACGAGCGCTGGCGAGCGCTCGACACGCCCGAGGGTGAGCTCTACGCGTGGGACGAGGCCTCGACGTACGTGCGCCTCCCGCCGTACTTCGACGGGATGCCGCGCGAACCGCAGCCGGTCGCGGACGTCGAGGGCGCGCGCTGCCTCGTGATGATCGGCGACTCGGTCACGACCGACCACATCTCCCCCGCCGGCGCGATCCGGCCCGACTCGCCTGCCGGGAAGTATCTGATCGAGCGCGGCGTCGAGCGGCGCGAGTTCAACTCGTACGGCGCGCGCCGCGGCAACCACGAGGTGATGATCCGCGGCACGTTCGCGAACGTCCGGCTCAAGAACCTTCTCTTGCCGGGCGGCGAGGGGACGTGGACGGTGCACCTGCCGGACGGCGAGGAGGGGACGATCTTCGACGTCGCGGAGCGCTATCGCTCCGAGGGCGTGCCGACGATCGTGATCGCCGGCAAGGAGTACGGCTCGGGCTCGTCACGCGACTGGGCGGCGAAAGGCCCGAACCTGCTCGGCGTGCGGGCCGCGATCGCGGACTCGTACGAGCGGATCCACCGCTCCAACCTCCTGATGATGGGGATCGCCCCGCTGCAATTCATGCCGGGCGAGAACGCCGAGTCGCTCGGGCTGACGGGGCGCGAGGAGTTCTCGATCACGGGGCTCGAGGGCGGCGAGGCCGACGAGGTCACGGTGCGAGCCGACGGCAAGGAGTTCCGAGTCCGCCTTCGGCTCGACACGCCGCGCGAGCGCGAGTACTTCCGCCACGGCGGCATCCTCCAGTACGTGCTGCGCCGGCTGCTGAGCGAGTAGCCCCGTGCGCGCGCCAGTGCTCGTGGTCGTCACGGGGCCGCCGGCTGCGGGGAAGACGACCGTGGCGCGCGAGCTCGCGGGGCGGCTTTGCGTGCCTCTGATCGCGAAGGACACGATCAAGGAGGCGCTCTTCGACGCGCTCGGGACGGGCGACCTCGCGTGGTCGGCACGGCTCGGCGCGGCGACGTTCCACGTCCTCGGCGCGCTCGCCGAGGAGTCGGTTGGCGCGGGAGCGAGCCTCGTGCTCGAAGGGAACTTCGTTCGCGGCGGCGAGCTCGAGGCGCGGCTCGCCGCGCTACCGGCGCGCTTCGTCCAGGTGCACTGCAACGCGCCGCTCGAGGTTCTGCTCGAGCGCTACGAGAGACGCGACCGTCATCCCGGCCACATCGATGCGGAACGGCTCGAAGCGCTCCGCGACTCCGTGGAAACGAGCCGGCACGAGCCCCTCGACCTCCCAGGCGAGCGAATCCGAATCGAAACGACGCAGCCGGTCGACTACGAAGCGCTGGTCGCCGCGGTCGGCGCATAGACCGGTAGCAGCCACCGTCACGAAAGCGTCACGACGCGCCCGAGCGCGTAGCGCCCGCGATCCCAACAATGTGTGGGAGCACGCAACCATCGTCGTTGCAGATACGCGACGAAGTCGTAACTCCGACGTGCAGTGGCTGCCACCGGCCGTTCGCTAGGGCGAGGGTTCGTCGGTGCGGAGGCGGCGGGCGCGGCGTGCGTTTGTTTCGGCCCGACGGCGGTCGGCGACGACCCGCTCGCCCGCCTGCAGCTCGTTGCAGATGCGCCACGCGGCGAGGCCGAACAGCACCGGCAAGACGAAGACCAGCACCCTGTACGCCCAGATCTGGCCGGTGTAGCTCAGCCCGAACGTCACGAACGCGCGGTCGGCGGATCCCGCGAAGAAGACGAGGACGACCCAGCTGACCATTCCCACTCCGATGCCGGTGCGCGCGGGCGCATCTCGGGGACGGTCGAGCAGGTTGTGGAACTCGTGGTCACCCGTCAACCTCCGCTCGAGCCACGGCCAGAGATAGAGGAAGCCGAAGACGACGAGCGGGAAGGCCGCACCGCCCCAGAACGGGTTCGGCACGAGCGTGTAGCCCGCGATGGTGAGGTCGAAGCCCGGCACGAGCCGCAGCGCTCCGATCAGCCAGCCGAGGTACCAGTCCGGCTGCGCGCCGTTCGTCGAGGAGTACGTGTGGTAGGGCCCCCAGAGCCAGATCGGGTTGATCTGGACGAGCCCGCCCAGCAGGAAGAGGATGCCGGTCGTCCCGACCATCAGGCCGAGAGAGCGCGGCGCCTGCCCCGGAAAGGCGGGGACGCCGACGATGGTGCGCTCGCTCTGCTCCCTCCGCTGCCGGAACTGCGTGTGGTGGCGCATCGCCACGAGCAGCAGGTGGGCGCCGAGCAGCAGCCCGATCAGGATCGGGAAGATCAGGACGTGCGCGATGTACATCCGCGGCCACAGCTGCGGACTGCCGGGAAACATCCCGCCGAACAGCCAGTTCATGAGGTTCTCGCCGACGAACGGCAGCGCCAGTCCGACCGAGTAGCCGATCACGAGACCCATCCCCGAGATGAGGTCGTCGACGAGCGAGTAGCCGATGAACGCCTCGAGCAGCGAGAGCATCAGCATCGTCACACCGAGCCAGTACGTCAGCTCGCGCGGCTTCCGGTACGCGCCCGTGAAGAAGACGCGGAAGAGGTGGAGGACGATTGCCGCGATGAAGACGTTCGCCGCCCAGTGGTGCGTCTGCCGGATCAGCAGCCCGGCGCGCACCGCGAGCGAGAGGTGGACGACCGAGGCGTAGGCCTCGCTCATCCGCTGGCCGTACAGCGGCGGGTAGTAGTCGCCGTGGAAGACGACCTCCTTCGTCGAGTCGACGAAGAAGAAGGTCAGGTAGATCCCCGTCGCGACGAGGACGATGAAGGCGTAGAGCGCGACCTCGCCGAGCAGGAAGGACCAGTGGTCGGGGAAGATGTACCGCAGCGCCTTGCGCAGGTACGGCGCGGTGGCGGTGCGCTGGTCGACCCAGCGGACGGCGCGGCGGGTCATCGGAGCTCCGCGGGACACCGTCACGGCTGCGCCTTCCAGAGCCGGACTCCCCACCAGGACGGCCCGACCGGCCCGTCGAAGTTCCCCTTCGCGCGGAGGTAGCCCTTCGAATCCTCGTAGACCGGCAGCAGCGGCAGGTCGCGACCGGCCGGACCGAAGGTGACGGTGCCGCCTGTCGCCGGATCGAACGTCGAATAGTGGCAGGGGCAGACGAGCGCCGGCCGCGGCTCGTCCGGCTGGAAGAGCGGCGCTCGATACAGCGTGATCGCGCAGCCGGCGTGCGTGCAGATCCGCGAGTAGGCGAGGATCCCGTGTGCGTCGTAGCCCTTCAGATACGGCGGAAGGCGAAGCTCGTGCGGCGGGAGCCTGATCACGACGAGCGACGCCGCCATCTGCTCCTTTTCCGCGTCGTTCGCGCCCTCGGGGAACGCGAGATAGAAGTTCTTCTCCGAGATGTCGGCCGCCTTGTAGGGCTTGCCGTTCTCGTCGACGAGCCGGCGCCCGCAGCGCCACGGCGTGTGGAGGAAGTCGCCGACCCGGAAGAGCGGCCCGAACGAGACCGCGGGCGCGAGGGCCGCGAGGCCGAGCGTCCCGCCCGCCCCGAGCAGCCCGAGCTTGAAGAAGCGCGAGCGGGTGAAGCGCGTGCCGCTCTGGTCGAGCACCTCGGCGATCACCTGCTGCTCGTACGGGTGCTCCTGCGGCGGATATTCCTCCGCGACCTCCTCGGTCGGCACGAGCTTCAGCCCGACGACGATCAACGCCGCGGCGAGGAACATGAGAGCGAGCCCGAGGGCCGCGCCGAGCAACTGCGTCTCGTTCGGGATGGACGCCCCGAAGGCGTAGACGAGGATGAACCCGGTCGCCGAGAGAGACGAGAGGCCGAGGAGAGCGAGCACCGCGAGCTCGGCCGCGAGATGAGCCGGCTGCTCGGGAACGATCCGCGAGTCCCCGGGTTTGCGGCGCCATCTTCGCCCGACGAGGAGGACGAGCGCCGACACGATCGCGTTGCGCGTCCGGCTCACGAGCGTCGCAACCTCCTCCCGAGCAGGAGGCAGAGGAGGATCAACGCGGGAATCGCGAGGAACCAGGTCACGAGACCCTCCGGAACCGGGCCGAGGTAGCCGAGCCCCCAGCCTCCCGGACGCGCGGGGTCCTTCGTGAACTCCACGTAGCGGACGATCGAGTCGAGCTGCCGGTCGCTGAGGTCGTGCTGCGAGAACTTCGGCATCACGTAGGGGCCGATCCGCACAGCCTCCGCAACCTGAACCGGCGTCGCGTTGACGAGCGCCGGCGGCAGCGCGCCGGTGACGACTCCGCCCTGCGCCAGGACCTGGTGGCACCCGGCGCAGTGCTCGGTGAAGAGCGACTGCCCCTGAGAGATGCTGCCGAGCCCAGGCCGCGGGTCGGGGATCGGCGGGCCGCCGAAGCTCGCGATGTACGCGACGAGCGCCCGGATCTGGTGGTTGCTGAACAGGAGCGGCTCCCGTCGCGGCTGCAACCCGACGTGGAGCAGCGGCATGTAGCCGGTGCGGAGGTAGAAGTCCGCGGCGAGCGCGCCCACGCCCTGCAGCGACGGGCCCACGCCGTACTGCCGTTCCTGCGCGCGCCCGGGCCCGGCACCGGCCGACGTCGACGTCTGCTTCAACCGTCCCTCCGCGTTCGGGCCGTGGCAGGAGAGGCAGTACTCGCCGAAGAGGTGGTCGCCGTACTCGGCGAGCGGGGTCTTCGGCGTGCCGGAAGACGCGACCGCCGGCCCTGCGGCGAGGAGCCCCAGCACAGCGAGTGCCGCGATCGTCAGGACTGCGCGCATAGCGAGCTGAAGACGGATCCGAGGCCGTCGAGGAAGATCACCGTGAGGAAGAGGACGTTCGCGACCATCGCCGCCGTCGCGAAGAAGTGGAGCCGGGAGTACGGGAGGACGCCGGCGCAACGTCCCTCGCCGGCCGGCCCGTCGCCGTAGTTCACCTCGCGCGTCGCGAGGAAGACGGTCACCGCGGCGGCCTCCGAGATGAGGATCAGCAGTCCGGCGACGGCGAGGATCGCGAGCTGCCACGTGTCGAAGCCGATGCCCCAGTGCGCTCCGGCCGCAGAGCACCGCGCCTGGCCCACTCCGTACCCGACGATGTGCTGCCCGGTCCACGCGAGGGGCGCGACGACGACGCCGATCCACTGGACGATGCCGAGTCGCCGAACCGTCATAGCGTCGCGCTGAGCAGGACTCCGACCACGACGAGGGTCAGGAGGTTGACGGCGTGCCAGTAGAACGCGACGACCTGGACGGCGCCGAGCCGGTACGTCGTCAGGCCGCGGAGCAGCTTCCAGAGCAGCCAGACGACGAGGACGATCCCGACGGCGACGTGCACGTGGTCGGCCCCGAGCAGCGTGTAGTAGATCGAGCTGTACGCGTTGTCCTGCGGCGCGGAGTGTTGCAGCTGGCGCGCGTAGTCGTGCACCTCGTAGACGAGGTAGCCGACCTGGACGACGAGCGCCCAGACGAGCAGGAGCCGCGCCGCCCAGAGCCGCGCCCGCCGCGCGGCCATCGCCGCGAGCTGCATCGGCAGGCTCGTGGTCGCCAGGACGCCGGCCAGGATCAGCGGCACCACGACGCGAGGCTCGGGCGTTCCCGGCGGCGGCCAGTGCTGCGCGCCGAAGCGAAGGTAGTAGTACGAGCCGATGAAGGTCCCGAAGAGCGTCGCCTCGCTCGCGACCAGCATGGCCATGCCCCAGACGGCGAGACCGGGCCCGCCTCGGCGCACACCGGCGGCGTAATCGCTCATGCGTCGGTCTCCTCGGGCTCCTCGCCGTGCCAGCCGAGCAGCGCGAGCATCACGCCGGCCAGCGCAAACGCGGTCCCCATCCAGAGGTGGAGGAGCAGGAGGACGAAGACGACCGACAGCGCAACGGCGAGCACGATCGGCCAGAGCGAGTCGTGCGGCATCTCGGCGATCTCCGCGAACCAGCCGTCGACTGGAGAGCTCACGGGCTGCTCGTGCCCCTCGTCCAGCACCATGACCCCCTCGGCGAGCCTGCGCCGGTCCTCCTCCCGGTCCTCGACGTCCCAGTTCGCGTACGCGCTCGAGACCTTCGGTATGACCGCGAAGTTGTACTCGGGCGGCGGCGACGGGATCGTCCACTCGAGCGTCGCGCCGTGCCAGGGGTCGGCCCCCGCCGGGGGCCCGCGGAAGTAGCTGACGACGAGGTTGCCGAGCAGCAGGAGGATCCCGACCGTCGTGATGTAGGAGCCGATCGTCTCCGCGAGGTTGTCGGCGCCCCAGCCGAGCCCGGCGGGATACGTGTAGTTCCGCCGTGGCATCCCCGCGAGGCCGACGAGGTGCATCGGGAAGAAGAGGAGGTTCGTCCCGAGGAAGATGATCCAGAAGCTGATCTGGCCGGGGAGCTCGAAATAGAGCTTCCCCGTCACCTTCGGGAACCAGAAGTACATGCCGCCGAAGATCGGGAACACGGCCGCCCCGAAGATGATGTAGTGGAAGTGGGCGATGACGAAGTAGGTGTCCGTCACCTGCTGGTCGAACGGCACCGCGAGGAACATGATCCCGGTCAGCCCGCCGGCGACGAACATGAAGATGAAGCCGGCGATGAAGAGCAGCGGCGTCTTGAACTGCGCGTTGCCGGTGATGAAGGTCATGCACCAGGCGAAGACCTGAATCGTGCTCGGGATCACCACGGCGGCGGTGGCCGCGGCGAAGAAGATCACCGTGACCGTCGGCATCCCGGTCGCGAACATGTGGTGCGCCCAGACGCCGAAGCCGATGAACACGACGAGCAGCTCGGCGACCGCGACGAGGGGGAACGCGACGACGCGCCGCTGGGTGAACGCCGGAATGATCTCGGTGGCGATCCCGAACGCGGGGACGATCAGGATGTAGACCTCGGGATGCCCGAAGATCCAGAACAGGTGCTGCCAGAGGAGCGTCGAGCCGCCTTTCGCGACATCGAAGAAGTGGGTGCCGATGTTGCGGTCGAGGAAGAGGAAGATGGTGTCGGCGCTGAGCGAGGGCAGCGCGAAGAGGAGCCCCCACGACGCCGCGAGGAACGCGAAGCAGAAGAGCGGCATCCGGTTGAAGGACATTCCGGGCGCCCGCAGCTTGAGGATCGTCACGATGAAGTTCCCCGCTGTCAGCGTCGACGCGAGGCCGTTGAAGATGATCCCGAGGCAGTAGAAGTCGATCGCGTGGCCCGGGTCGAACTGCCTGCTCGCGAGCGGCACGTAGTCGAACCAGCCCGCGTTCGGCGCCATGCCGAGGAACAGGCTCGTGTAGATGAAGAGGCCGGAGCCGAGGAAGATCCAGTAGCTCAGCGCGTTCAGCCGCGGGAAGGCCATATCCCGGGCGCCGATCATCAGCGGGAGCAGATAGTTGCCGAACGCTCCCGTCGTCATCGGGATGATGAAGAAGAAGATCATCGTCACCCCGTGCATCGTGAAAAGCTCGTCGTAGGTGGCCGGACCGACGAGGTGCTGATTCGGCTGGATCAGCTGCGTGCGGATGAGGAGCGCCTCGGCGCCGCCCGCGGCGAAGAGCACGAGCGTCGTCCAGAAGTAGAGAAGGCCGATCCGCTTGTGGTCGGTCGTCATCACCCAGCCGAGCACGCCGGGGCGCGACTGCCACATGCGCTCGAGGCGCTCCTCGTAGACGGCCGCGCTCACTTCAGCGACTCCAGGTAGGCGACGAGCGCGCCGACCTGCGCGGGAGGCAGGTTGAGGTCCGGCATCTGGTTTCCCGGCTTGAAGTGCTGGGGGGCGGTGATCCACCGGGCGAGGTAGCTCGGCGTGTTCGGAATCGTCAGGCCGGCGAGCGTCGTGCGGCTCCCGAGGTGCGTGAGGTCGGGTCCGACGTAGCCCTTCGCGCTCGTGCCGCGGATCGCGTGGCAGCTCGAGCAGGCGCCGTCGAGGAACAGTCGCTCGCCGCGCCGTTCGAGCGCGGTCGTCGGCGCCGCCGCCGGCGCGGCCTCCCGCTTCAGCCACTTCCGGAACTCCGCCTCCGGTTGCGCGAAGACGAGCATCCCCATGTGCGCGTGCTGGAGCCCGCAGTACTCGGCGCACTGGCCGCGATAGACGCCGGTCTGATTCGCGTAGAGGAGGATCCGGTTCTGCTGGCCGGGGATCGTGTCGATCTTCCGGTTCAACTCCGGCACCCAGAAGCTGTGGATCACGTCCGCGGTGGTCGCAACGAGGTTCACCCGCGTGTCGACGGGAATGTGCAGCTCGTCGGCCGTGACCGCCTTCGTCCCCGGATACTTGAACGACCAGTACCACTCGTGACCGACGGCCTCGACGGTCATGGCCGTGCTGGACGCGGCCGGCGCTTGCGTGATGTTCACGATCGCCCAGTCGCTGACGATGAACAGCGCGACGATCACCGTCAGCGGGAAGACGACGCCCATCCCGACGACGACGAACCATCCGGTCCGCTCTCCCGGATGCGGACCTTCGGTGTCCCCGCCGATGCCGCGCCGCCGACGGCGCACCCACGCGAACACGAGCAGGCCGGTCACGAGCGCGAGACCGCCGAACGAGACGGCCATCATCACCCAGAAGAGGTTCGCGATGTCGCCGGCCTGATGGCTGTGCGGGTCGAGCGTGTCCTGACGGCCGCCGCAACCTGCAAGCAACATCGGCAGGAGCAGCGCAGCTGCTGCAACTCCCCTGCGCCGCGTCGTCCCCCGAGGCGTACTCAATTCGGCAAACGGGTACCCGTGGGTGTCGCCCGCAAACGCACCACGCCACGATGAACGGCTGGAACTTCGACCCGCTCGAGCTCTCGGTCCTCGCGCTCGCCGGCGCGCTCTACTGGCGACGAGCTAGAACGCTGTCACGCCGCGGACGGCCCGTCGCGCGGCGACGCGTCGCCGCGTTCGCCACCGGCTTGCTCACGCTCTTCGTCGCGCTCGCCTCGCCCATCGACACGATCGGCGAGGAGCGCCTCTTCTCCGTGCACATGCTCCAGCACCTGCTGCTCGGAGACGTCGGCGCGCTGCTGCTCGTGCTCGGCCTCGACGGCCGGCTGCTTCGGCCGCTGCTGCGCCTGCGTCTCGTCCACCGGCTGCGGGTGCTCGCGCACCCGCTCGTCGCGCTACCGCTGTGGGCGGCGGACTTCGTCGTCTGGCACCTGCCCGTGCTGTTCGACGCGGCCATTCGCCACGCTGCGATTCACGCGCTCCAGCACTCGCTCTTCGTCGCGTGCGGGATGCTGCTCTGGGCGGGGCTCATCGAGCCGCTCCCCGGCCCCGCGTGGTTCCGCGCTCCCTGGAGGATCCCCTACGTCCTCGTGATCTGGCTCGTGATGCTCGTCCTGTCGCAGGTCTTCATCTGGTCGAGCCATCCGTACTACATCCGCTACGGCCTGACCGACCAGAAGGCAGGTGGCGGCGTGATGCTGGTCGAGAGCATGTTCACGATGCTTCCCACACTCGTCTGGGTGCTGCTTCGAGTGCTGCGCGAGAGCGAAGCGCAACAGCGGCTGCTGGACGCAGGGGTCGCTCCGGCAACCGCCGCGCGCGCCGCGCGGTATGGCCGCGCTTGACATATTCCGATACCGGCATATATTGAGGATGTGGGCCGCTCCCCCGCAACGGCGGACGTCTTCAACGCGATCGCCGAGACGCGCCGCCGCGAGATCCTCGACTCGCTGATCACAGGCGAGAAGGCGGTCGGGACGATCGTCGACGACCTCTCGCTCACTCAGCCGCAGGTCTCGAAGCACCTCCGGGTCCTCAGCGAAGTCGGGCTCGTCCGGTGCCGCGCGGACGGACGGCGCCGGCTGTACAGCCTCGAGCCCGCGCGCCTCGAGCCGTTCCAGGACTGGCTCGCCAAGTACGAGCAGGCGCTGACCGAGCGCCTCGGCCGGATGGACGACTACCTCACGGAACTACAGAGCAAAGGAGAGCCGCAGTGACACAGAATCGCCACGGATCGTCGGTCGTCGAATACCCGAACGACCTCGAGATCCTCACGACTCGCGAGTTCGACGCTCCGCTCCAGCTCGTCTGGGACGTGTTGACGCAGCCGGAGCACGTGCGCAACTGGTTCGCCCCGTTCCAGGACAAGGTGACGGAATGCTCGATCGACCTTCGCGTCGGGGGCGACTACCGCATCGTCTTCGTGACGCCCGACGGGAGGGAGTGCGCGTTCCGCGGCACGTACCTGGAGATCGACGCGCCGACCCGGACGGTCGCGACGTGGCTGTTCGAAGCGTGGCCGGACGCGGACGCCGTGGAGACGACGGCGCTGCACGAAACGGACGGCGTGACGACGCTCACGACGAGACTGGCGTTCTCGGATGAGGCCGGCCGGGCGCACATGAGCAAGAACGACGGTCAGGAGGACAGCTTCAACAAGCTCGAGGACTACTTGACGTCATTGCTCGTGACCAGCTGACGCTCTCGACCCGCTCGGGCGCCTCGCGCAGGCGCCCGGATCCCGGGCCGCGCGCGGGCTCAGCGCGGCCGGACGGCGACCCGGAAGGACTTGCTCCAGGCCCGATCCCAGTACCGCCCGCCCTCCGGCTGGTAGGTCGCCTCGGCGTCCGTGATCGGCTGCGGAGCGGGAGGCACGGGCGGTGAGAGGATCGGGACGTCGAGCTCCCCGTGCACGTTCAGCGAAGCCCCTCGCTCGATCGTGTGGCTCTTGCCGACGAGGTAAATGGCCCGGCCCTCGGGGACGACCACGATGCTCGCGTGAACGGTTCCATCGACCGTGTACGGGAACGTGCCGGCGAATGCACGGCGGCGTCCGGGCATCCGCCATATCCGCCCGGTCCCAGCTGAAGGGAGCAGTGTCCGTCCGCGAAGACGATCGAATGCGCCACCGTGCCCGCGTCCTTTGTGTGGGCCGAGCCGTACACTCGTACCACCGGGGTGCCGCGTCCAGAGCGGCTGAGATCACACCCGTCGAACCTGATCCGGGTCATGCCGGCGAAGGGAGGCAGATGAGCGAGCGGACGCCGAGCTGGGGCATCACACCCGTCCCCGGCCGGCTGCGAACCCTCGGCGCGCTCGAGAACGGGATGCTGTGGAGCAGCCTCGGGCTGAGCCTCCTCGTGCTCGTCGCCGGCGCGTTCCTCGTCCCCGCGCTCTCGCTGCCCGAGGCGCTCCTCGCGATTCTCGTCGGCGGGATCTTCGGGAACGCGCTGCTCGGCTGCGCGGCGGCGATCGGCGCCGAGGCCGGCGTCCCGGCGATGGTGCTCTTGCGCGCGCCGCTCGGCCGCGCCGGCTCCTACCTCCCCACCGGGCTCAACGTCCTCCAGAACCTCGGTTGGACGATCTTCGAGGTGCTCGTGATCGCGACCGCCGCGCGCGCGCTCGTCCACGGCCCGCTCTGGGTCTGGAAGCTCGCGGCCGCCGCCGCTGCGACGATCCTCGCGCTCGTCGGGCCGATCGGCTTCGTGCGCGAGTGGGTGAAGCGGGTCGCACTCTGGGTCGTGCTCGCCTCGCTCGCCTACCTCACGTGGTGGGCGCTGCACGACGCCCACCTCGGCGCGCTGTGGTCGCGGCCGGGGAAGGGCGGGCTCAGCTTCTGGCAGGGCGTCGACCTGATGGTGGCGATGCCCGTCTCGTGGCTTCCTCTCGCCGCCGACTACACGCGATTCTCGAGGACCGGCCGCGGTGCGTTCTGGGGAGCGGCGGTGGGCTACTTCCTCCCGAACGTGTGGCTCTACGCGCTCGGCGCGATCCTGTTGCTCTCACGCGGGCTCGCGGATGCGCCCTCCGTGATCAGCGCGATCGCGACCGGGGGCATCGGAGCCGCGCTCGCGCTCGTCGCCCTCGGCGTCGACGAGACGAAGGAGCCGTTCGCGAACGTCTACTCGGCCGCAGTCTCGCTCCAGAACGTCTTGCCGCGCGTGCCGCAGCGGCTGCTCATCCTCGCCGTCGCGGCCGTCGCGACCGCCGGCGCGTTCGTCGTCGATCTGGTGCACTACCAGGACTTTCTCTACCTGCTCGGCTCGTTCTTCGTGCCGCTCTTCGGCGTGCTGCTCGCGCAGTGGGTCGCCGGCCGCCGCGATGCGTTCGTCGCTCCGGAGGTTCGCCCCGCGCAGATCGTCGCCTGGCTCGCGGGCTTCTGTCTCTACCAGTGGCTCTCTCCCGTCGGCCCCGCGTCCTGGATCCATCTCGTCGACCACACGCGCCCCGGCCGTGGCGCGCTCGGCGGCTCGCTGCCGAGCTTTGGTCTCTCCTTCGTGCTCTCGGTCGCGCTTACGCTTGCGAGTCGTGCGAGCGCTCGCCGTGATCGGCCCTCTGGCGTGTGACGTCGTCGACCGGCGCGGCTCGCGCATCGGCGGTGGCCCTTGGCACGCTGGACGCGCGCTGCACGCGATGCACCAGGACGCGATCGTCGCCGCGAAGTGCGGCGAGCCCGAGCGGGGCTCGTACCTCCGGCAGTTGGCCGCGCTCGGCCTCCCGTTCTCGCTCGCCGCAGAAGGCAAGACCACGGAGTTCTCCTTCCGCTACGACGCCGACGGCAATCGCGAGATGCGGGTCGACGCGATCGGGGAGCCGTGGAGCGAAGCCGACGAGCCCGAGCGCCTGCTGCGACGGGTCGAGTGGGTGCACGTCGCGCCGCTGCTGCGCGACGACTTCCCGCCGGAGACGCTCGAGCGGATCGCTTGTCGGCGCCGCGTGCTGCTCGACGGCCACGGTCTCGTCCGCGCCCGCCGGCTCGGCCCGCTCACGCTCGACGACGACTTCGACCGCGGACAGCTCCGCCACGTCTCGATCCTCAAGCTCGCCGAGGAGGAGGCGCGGGCGATTCTCGGCGACGACGAGCTCGAGGAGCTGCGCGGGCTCGCCGTTCCGGAGATCGTCGTCACCTTCGGTGCGGGCGGCTCGCTGGTCCTGACGCGTGACGCGGCAGTGCGGGTGACGACGAGGCCGACCCGCGGAGATCCGACCGGCGCGGGCGACGCGTTCTCGATCGCCTACCTGGGCGCGCGAGCCGGCGGCCACAGGCCGATCTCTGCCGCGCGCCGCGCAAGCGCGCTCGTCTCAGCCCTCCTTGGTAACAGTCTGTTCCAAGGAAAGACACGTCTGTGATCGCCGCCGTCGGCACCGTGGCGGGCGTCTTCCTCGTCGATGTGGAGGACGAGACGCTGCTCGGCGAGGGGACCGAGGTGCCCGCGGCCGAGCGGCCCGACGTCTCACTGCCGCGCGTCGTCGCCGCCGCACGCGCCGGGGCCACCGTCGTCGCGGTGGTCGAGCACCGCCCGCCGCTCATGCTCTCGAACGACGGCGGAGCGACGTGGCGCGAGGCCGGCGGCGGGCTACCTCCGGGATTCGCGGTGGCGATCGCCGAGAACGAGCCCGACCGGATGCTCTACGCCGCGCGCAACCGGCTCTATGTCTCCGCCAACGGCGGCGTGTTCTGGCGCTCGCTCCCGTTCGAGCTGCCGGACATCGGCTCGGTCGCCTGGATCGACTAGCGGTCACTAGCCGTTCGCGGCAGCAAGCGCCTGGCGTAGCGCAGCGGCCATCGGCCGCGACGCATGCGCGAGCAGCGCCCGTCGCTGCGACCGGGAGAGACGGCGTTCGATCGCGCTGCCAAGCAGTTGCGGATCGCACCGCCGAGCCTGGAAGTCGGCGAGCTGTTGGCGGAGCAGCATGTAGTACGGATCCGCCGGAGACGCCGCGAGCGCACCGTAGTGGGTGAGGTACTCGACGGAGCCGCGGGCGAACGCAGCCGCATCCTGGTGGCACGAGCCGGACCCGGGGTTCGTCGTCGGAACCGTGGCCGTGGCGCCCGGGTAGATGCCGTAGCGAACCGTGGTGTCGGGAGCGGCGCCGCGGTGCGAGGAGCCGCACCCGCACAGGAGGAGGACCGCGCCCGCGAGGACGCCGGCCGCGCGTCTCACAGCCGGAATTCGCCTCGCGCGACGACGACCGCCGAACCGCCGACCTCGATCTCCTCCGGCGAGCGCGCAACGGCGTGCAGCGTCGACGGCCGGCCGAGCTCCGCCCCTTGGCGGATCACGATCTCGTCGCCGAACGCGATCCGCCCGTGTCGCGCCAGGTGGAGTGCGAGCGGCCCGGCAGCCGAGCCGGTCGCGGGATCCTCCGGGACGCCGACGCCCGGAACGAAGACACGGGCTTTCCAGGTGTCACCGTCGCGGGCGAAGCACGCCGCCCCCTCGGCCATGAACCGGGCGAGGGCGCCGAGGTCGGGCCGAAGCGCAGCGACCGCCTGCGCCGACTCGAGCTCCACGAACACGTGACCCGGGCCCTGCCGGTAGAGCTCGACCGGCATGTCGGCGGTCGCGCAGCCGAGGATGGTCACCAACTCGCGCGCGCGCTCGAACGGCTCCCAGGTCGGTACGGGCTGCGCCATCCAGCCGAAGGCGATGCGCGAGGCGTCGCGCTCGAGGCGCACGGGCACGACTCCGGCGCCGGTTTCGAGTCGAAGCTCGTCGAGTTGGAGCGGCCCGGCGAGGACGAACGCCGTGCCCAGAATCGGGTGGCCGGCGAACGGCAGCTCGGCGGTTGGGGTGAAGATCCGGATCCGGACGTGGCCGTCCCCGTCCGGCGTGTAGACGAAGACGGTCTCCGAGAGGTTCAGCTCGCGCGCGAGCCGCTGCAGTCGATCTTCGGGAATCCCGCGCGCGTCGGTGAAGACCGCGACGGGATTGCCGGCGAGCGGGACGTCGGTGAAGACGTCGGCGACGACGTAGCGGCAGGCGCCCACACCGCGACTGTATCGCCGCGTCCCGTCTACCCTTCTCCGCGGATGCATGCGATCGAGGTCAGCGGCCTGCGCAAGGCCTATGGGAACCTCGAGGCGGTCCGGGGAGTCGACTTCACGATCGAGGAGGGCGAGGTCTTCGGGCTGCTCGGGCCGAACGGCGCAGGGAAGACGACGACCGTCGAGATCCTCGAGGGCTATCGCCGGCGTGACGCGGGCGAGGTGCGCGTCCTCGGGAGCGATCCCGAGCGCCCGGAGCCCGACTTCCGCGAGCGAATCGGCGTCGTGCTGCAGCAGTCGCAGCTCTGGCCGAACCTGACGGTGCGAGAGACCCACGCGATCTTCGCCGGCTACTACCGCGCGCCGCGGAACGTGGAGGAAGCGATCGCGCTCGTCGGCCTCCAGGACAAGGCGAACGCGCGCGTGAAGACGTTGTCGGGCGGCCAGAAGCGGCGGCTCGACCTCGGCATCGCGCTCGTCGGCGATCCCGATCTCGTCTTCCTCGACGAGCCGACGACCGGCTTCGACCCGCAGGCGAGGCGCGCGGCGTGGGACATGATCCGCTCGCTTCGCGCGCTCGGCAAGACCGTCCTCCTCACGACGCACTACCTGGACGAGGCCGAGCAGCTCTCCGACCGCGTCGCCGTCCTACGCGAGGGCCAGATCGTGCGCGTCGGCACGCCTGCCGAGCTCACGACGACGGATCTGCAGACCGAGATCCGCTACCGGCAGGACGGTGAGGAGGTGCTCGTGCGAACCGACGAGCCGACGCGGGTTCTCGCGGAGCTCACGTCGGCGGCGGTCGCGCGCGGCGAGGAGCTCGAGGGCCTGCAGGTGCGCCGGCCGTCTCTCGAGGAGGTCTACCTCGCGCTGACCGCCGAGGCGGACGCGGCAGAGGTCGAGCCGTGAGCGCCGAGGCGATCCGCATAGCGGGGCGCCGCCCGACCCGGCGGCTCTTCGTGCACCAGCTCCGCTCCGAGCAGCTCGTCTTCTGGCGGAGCCGCGAGGCGGCGTTCTTCATCTTCCTCTTCCCGCTGCTGCTGTACGTCCTGCTCGCCTCGGTCTACTCCGGGAAGATCTACGGCGTGCCGCCGGCGGAGGCGCTCCTCGCCGGACTGGTCGGCTACGGCTGCGCGAACACCGCGTTCGCGGGACTTGCGATCCAGCTCGTCATCAGGCGGGAGAACGGGATCCTCAAGCGGCTCCGTTCGACTCCGCTCCCGCCCGCGACCTATGTCGGCGCGCTCCTCATCTCGACGTTGATCGTCTTCGCGCTGCAGACGATCGTGCTGTTCGGGATCGGGCGCGCCTTCTACAGCACGCCGTTCCCCTCGGACATCGGCTCGCTCGTCGCCACGATCGTGATCGGCGCCGCCGCCTTCGCAGCGCTCGGCACGGCGACGGCCTCGGTGATCCGCTCTGCGGAGGGATCGTCGGCGGTCGTCAACTTCATCCTTCTGCCGATGGCGTTCCTGACGGGCTCGTTCGGCCCCACGCGCCACTACCCCGCCTTCCTCCGCGCGATCGGGGACGTGTTGCCGCTCAAGTACTTCATCGAGCTGGTGAACGCCGTTTACCTGCACGGGCAGGGGTTCTGGACGCAGCCCGGAGCACTCGCCGTCCTCGGCGCCTGGGGCGTCGCCGGCCTGGCCTTCACGGCGTTCAAGTTCCGCTGGGAGCCGCACGGAAGTTAAGGAGTTCGCCCCGCCGGAAAGGGGCAGGGCATGAATCCGCTCGTGGACGAACCCGCCATTTCGCTCCTGGTGCGCGAGCACGAGGAGCCCGGCATCGAGGTGCGGGTCAACTTCGGCGTCTTCGCCGGACGGCACGCGACACCGGCCGAGATCGACGAGCTCGCCCTCGCGCTCCGAAAGCTCGCGCCGGAGTTCGCGATCGTGGCCGAGGAGCGGCACGAGTTCGGCGGCGACGCCGAGGCGTCCGTGCACCAGGTGGTCGTCGAGGTGCCGCGTGAGCACGCCGGCGCCGGAGCCGACGTGCTCGCGGAAACGATCGTCCTGGCAGCAAACGGCTGGGCGCTCGAGTGCATGGCCTCCCGGCACGGCCCGGGTCAGCTCTAGCTTCAGCTCGCCGCGTACGTCACCGTCACCGACGCCTGGATCTGCTGGGTGCCGGCCTCGATCGGGACGGAACCGGCTGCGGCTTTGTCCGCCGCGAACATCGGCACCGGCGGCGTCGAGTTGCCGCCCTCGCTGACCTTCTCGAGATTTCCGAGAGTCAGGCCCGCGCCGGCCGCGATCGCCTGCGCCTTCTGCTTCGCATCCGCGATGGCCTTCTGCAGCGCGTCGCCGTAGAGGGAGGACTTGTCCGCCGTGTCGAGGTTCGGCCCGTCGACGTTGTTCGCGCCCGCACCGACCGCGGCGTCCACGAGTACGCCCGAGCGGTCGAGCGCCGCCGTGACGTTCACCGAGTTCGACGCCTGGTAGCCGACGATCGTGTTCCCGTTGCTCGAGGTCTGCGGCCAGAGCGAGACCTGGGTGGTCTGGATCTTCGGGGAGTCGATGCCGGCGCTCTTCAGCGAGTCGATGATGCGCTGGGACTCCGAGTTGTTCCGGCTCAGCGCCTCGGCGGCCGTGGCGCCCCGAGTCGTCACGCCGAAGTCGAAGGAGGCCTGGTCGGGTGTCGCGTCGACCGTGCCGTTACCGGTCACGGTGATCTCGGTGCCGGGCGAAGGCGTTGCGCCGCGGCCGAGGCGAGGTTGTGCGACGCCGGCGATAGCGGCCGCGGCGAGGAGCACGCCGGCAATGAGGAGGATCGTGCGGAGTCTGTTCATGCCCGAGATACGGCGCGACCCTCTCTCGTGTCACACTTCAATCCGTTGTACTCTGCATAGCAGACTAGTGTGGATCAGGCTCAACTCCTCAAAGGCGTGCTCGAGCTGGCAGTGCTGGCAGTGATCTCCAAAGGCGAGACGTACGGCTACGAGATCCTGTCGACGCTCGAAGGCGCAGGCCTCGACGGCGTCGGCGACGCGTCGGTGTACGGCACGCTGCGCCGACTCGAGCAAGCAGAGCACCTCAGCTCCCGGCTCGAGCCCTCCGACAGCGGGCCGGCGCGGAAGTACTACGCCGTAACGCCCGCCGGTCTCGAGCAGTTGAGCGCCGGCACCGAGACCTGGACGCGAATCAGCGGCGCACTCGGAGGTTTGGTGAAGCAATGAACGCCGACGAGTACGTCCGCGAGGTCGACTCCGCGCTACGCGACCTGCCCTGGCGCCAGCGCCGCGACCTCACCGCTGAGCTCCACGCTCATCTCGCCGAGCTTCCCGCCGACACGAGGTTCGATGAGCGGCTGGGAACGCCGCCGCGGTACGCCGCCGATCTGCGTGCGGCGGCACACCTCGAGCGCCGCCGCGGGCCGATCGCCTTCCTCCGAGCCCGGCGCCCTCGCAACCTGATCCTCTTGGTACTCGTTCTCACGGTGACCGGTCTCGCGATCGGCGCCGTCGTGTGGATCGACAGCTACCAGCCGATCGCGTTCGGCAACGGCTACCAGTTCCCGGCAGGCGCAAAGGGAGCGCCGGGGATCGACGGTCAGTCGGTCGACTTTCACCAAGGCCGCCCGTTCGTATACGGCATGGAGATCAGAAACGCCGGGCGGTTCACCGTGCGAGTGCTCGGCGTTCCGTACGAGTCCTATCTCCCGTGGACGGCTCACGTACTGATGTCCCGGCTGAACTACACGGGCGTTTACAGAGCGGCCGGGCGCTTCCATCCCTTCCACTTGAAGCCCGGTGAGCGTGTCTACCTCGTGTTCAGGGGCGTCTTCGCATGCCATTCCGGCATGGGGAAGGGTTCGGCGCTCACACTATTCGACGTCCCCGTCCGGTTCAGCTTCCTCTGGAGAAGATCAACGGCCATGATCCCGCTCCCCGAACATCTCGGGATCGTTTTCCCCAAGGGCTGCCCGGTGCCGGCGAGGTACCGCTAAGCAGTAGCGGGCAGGTACGGCGTCCAGCCGGACGGGATCCGCGGCGCTGCGAGCTTGATGAACAGCGTCGGCGTCGGGGCGCGCGGCGAGGCGTGCAGCACCATCCCGGCCTGCTCGACCGTCCGGTCGCCCTTGCGCAGGTTGCACGGCGCGCAGGCGGTGACGACGTTCTCCCAGATCGACTCGCCGCCCTTCGACCGCGGGACGATGTGGTCGAGCGTGAGCCGACCGTTCGTCGTCCCGCAGTACGCGCAGCGCCAGCCGTCGCGCGCGAAGAGTGCCCGGCGGGAGATCTTGCGTTGGATCGCGCGCGGCACGCGCACGTAGTGGAGCAGCCGGATCACATGCGGCCAGATGAAGCTGCCGGTCGACGAGCGCAGCGGCTTGTCGAGCCGCTCGACGACCTCGGCCTTCCCCTTGAACACGAGCACGTGGGCACGCCGCACCGTGCAGACGTTGAGCGGCTCGTAGCTTGCATTCAAAACAAGAACGTGCTGCAACCTGCGCGAAAAGTAGCAGTGCCCGAAGCGGCTACTGCGCCGGCTTCATCGCGCGATCGACGGCCTCCTGCTCCTCCGGCGAGAGGGCGACCGCGGCCCGCCCGTCGTCCAGTTCCTTGACGTAGATCCGCGCGTAGTCCCGCCCCTGGATGGCGCTCAGGACGACGCCGCTGCGGGAGTTGTCGAGCAGCGCGACCGACGCGGACTGATGGCCGCCCGTGTTCTCGTACGCGTCGTAGCGGACGACCGCGATGCGCGAGACCGTCGAGTCGACCCGGCGCTCGAGTCGCGAAAGCGCGGCCGCAACCTCGTCGACGGTGCCGTGAAGCCCGTCGATCCGGCCCTGGAGAGAGACGGCGAAGTCGACGAGATCGCTGCCGCCGTTCCCGAGTAGCGTGGCCTGCGCGTTGCGGACCCTGCGCAGACGCACGTGGAGCGCCGCCGCGACCGCGATGCCGACGATCGCGATAGCCGCAGCTGCGATCGCGATCACTCCTGCGACCGACGAGCTCAACGGCTACCCGCGGGAAAGGCTGAAGAAGACGGGGTACGAGGCACCGTTGTTGGCGAGGTTCTGCTCGCCGGGCACCTTGCCGATCTGCACCTTGATTTGGGCCTGCGCACCGAACGCCGAGTTGGGCAGCTGGAGGTTCCCGAAAGAGACCGAGGTCGTCTGCTTCGGCGCAATGGAATTGACGGTCTGGGTCTTCGTCAGCACCGGCTTGCCGAAGACGGTCACCGTGAGCGTCACGGGGATCTTCGTCTCCTGATAGTCCCCCGCGTCGGTGAACGTGACCTTGAAGGCGAGGTTGGCCGACTCGTTGACGGTCGTCGAGCCGGTCGTCGAGAGCTGTTTCGTGCTCGTGCCGGAGACCGCCTCGGTGCTCACGAGCGCGCTTCCGTGCAGCCCGGTCACCCTCCCGCCGGTGCTCGTGGATCTCAGGCGCCCGAGCACGAGCGCGAGCGAGTTGGAGGTGATCACCTCGGGGTTCGCGATGATCTGCGACGGAGGCGGGATCACTCCGCGGATGCCGAGCCGCGTCAGCGTCTCGGTCGCCTGCAGGTGGAAGAGGTTGCTCCAGACGACGTCGCTCGCGCTGAGGATCTGCGCCTGCGTGGCGAGCGAGGCGGCAACGTCGGACGCCGGCTTCGTGCCCGACCGGGCCAGGGCGTCGGCCAGGCCGGTCATCCCGATCGCGCGCAGCTGGAAGGTCGCGAGCGCCGCCTGGTGAACCGCCTGGAGCGGGCCGGGGGGCCGGAGCTGGAGCGCGTCGTCGTAGTCCTGCTGCTGCTGCCGCGACCACTGCTGGAGCTTGGACTCGAGGCCCGTGAGGGTCAGCTTCCTGGAGCTGAGCACGTTCGCGAACGAGGTGCCGGTCGCGGCCGAGCTCTGCGCGAGCGGCGCGAGGTCTTTCATGTACGAGGAGTACTCGTCGTGCTTGCTCGGCCCCCCGCACGAGCCGACCCAGAACACGAAGCCGATCACGATCGCGATCGCGATCGCAACGAACCCGGCAAGCCTCGCGAGTGCCACGGCTCCGGGAGGCGGCGGGGACGGGCGCCGAGGCCCGCCCGGGCGGGGCGGCCTGAGCCGGCGGCGCGGCCGGCCGGGGGCCTCGAGCGTCTCCGGCTCCTCGAAGAACTCGAGCTCCGATCCGTCGTCGAAGGTACTCACTGGGTGGCAAGCCTAACCGCGTCGGGGAGGACAGTCCGGCGCGGTCGCCAATCTCCGCTAGGCATGGGAGAGGCCGCCCCAGCGCTCGGCACACCCGAGCTCGTTCTCAACCGCTACCGACCGCTGCGCCCGCTGGGCAGCGGCGGCTCCGGCTCGGTATGGCTCTCCCGTGACGAGAAGACGGGCCTGGACGTCGCGCTCAAGATCGTCGCCCGGGAGGGCAAGTCGGCCGCGCGCGCCGAACGAGAGGCGAAAACCGCCGCGCATCTCCGCCATCCCACCTGCCTGCGGGCCTACGGATTCGGGCGCGACTCGCGGCACGTCTACATCGCGTACGAATACGTCCCCGGGCGCACCTTCCGCGAGGCGCTGCGCGAGGGCGGCCTCGACGAGGACTCGGCGATCGAGGCGTGCGCGCAGGTGTGCGACGGCCTCGCCCACGCTCACGCCGCCGGGATCCTCCACCGGGACATCAAGCCGTCGAACGTCCTCCTCACTGACGGCGACCGCGTCGCGGCGCGCGTGCTCGACTTCGGCCTCGCGCAGATGGCCGAGGCCGAGACGCTGACCGAGGCCGGCGACGTCCCCGGAACGCTCGCCTACATCTCACCCGAGCGGCTGACCGGGGACGAGGCGACGCCCGCGGCCGACGTGTGGGCGGTCGGCGTGATGCTGTGGGAGGCGCTCGCGGGACGGCATCCGTTCTGGCGTGGCTCGATGCTCGAGACGGCACGCGCGATCGAAGCGGGCGCGCGGCCGCTGGGCGAGACTCGCCCCGACCTCCCGAAGCGGGTCCTGCGCGTCGTCGACAGCTCGCTCGCAACGAACCCGGCCCGGCGTCCGACGGCGAGGGATCTCGCCGATGCGCTGCGCGGGGCTGCCTCGCTCACGGCGACTCCGCGGCCGGCGTTCTCGCTGCCGACGCGGTTCGAGGCCGGACGCGCGATCACCGCGGTCCTGGCTGCACTTCTCGCCGGCTGGACCGCCGCGGCGCTTCCGTTCTATCCGCACGGCTGGGCGTTCGCTCTGGCCGCCATCGCGGGCGGACTGACCTACCTCCGCGGTCGCTCCGGGATCGCGCTCGCACTCGCCGTGCCCGTGCTCCCGCTCGGGAACATCTCGCTCGGGCTCGCGCTTCTCTATACCGCTCTCGCCGCGGGGTGGATGCTCGTCACCCGGCGAGAGCCGCGCGCCGCGCTGCTCTTCGTCCTCGGCCCGCTGCTCGCGCCGATCGCCGCGCTCGGCCTCCTCCCCCTCGCCACGGCGAAGGTTCGCGCGGCGCCGCTCCGCGCGATCGTCGTGCTGCTCGGCGTGCTGACGGCGGCGCTCGCGGCCGGAATCCGCCACGCCTCGCTGCCCCTCGTCGGCGGTCCGGCGCCGCTCGGGCTCGGCATCGCGCAGGCCCGCGATCCCTTCGACGTCGCCGGCTCGCTCGCGCGGGCAGCCGTCGACCACCCGGCGCTCCTGCTGGAAGCGTGCGCGCTCGCGCTCGTCGCGGTCGCCCTCCCGCACGCTCGCGCCCGGGGCCGCTGGGCGGCTGCCGGGCTCGGCGCAGGGATGATCGTCCTCACCGTGGCTGCCGTCCCGAGCGCCGCCGCCGTGCCGCTGCTCGTCGCGTCATGGGCGATCGCGGCGGTCACGGCGCTTCGCGCGCCTGTGCTGGGGGTACCCTCAGCCGCGAGCTAGTGCTGCGCGGAATCGAACAAAGGCTGGAGCGGGTCTTCGAGGGCGTCTTCGGCCGCGCTTTCCGCACGAACGTCCAGCCGGTCGAGCTTGCGCGGAAGCTCGCGAAGGAGATGGACGAGCACCGCTCGACGTCGGTGCGGAACGTCTACGTCCCGAACGAGTACACCATCTATCTCTCCGCGGGCGACCGCGAGCAGTTCGAAGGCTACGAGAACTCCCTCGTCTCCGAGCTCGAGGAGTACCTCTCCGAGCATGCGTCGCGCGAGAACTACGCGCTGCTGACGCCGCCGCGCATCGTTTTCGAGACCGACGAGGATCTCGGTGTCGGCGAGTTCGGCATCGCGACCCGCATGGCGCAGCACGGGCGCCGCGGCGACGAAGAAGGGGGCGAGTCGACCGCACCGGGCGCGACGATGATCTACAAGCCGCGCACGCAGCCGACCGAGGCCGCGTCACTCGAGGAGCTCGGCGTCGAGCGCGAGGTTGCAGTGCTCCAGTGGAACGGCCGGCGCCGTGTCCTCGAGAACCAGCGCTCCGTCCTCGGGCGCTCACGCGACGTCGACGTCCAGATCGAGGATCCGAACGTCTCGCGCCGCCACGCGGAGATCGTGCAGGAGGGCTCCGCCTACTGGCTCATCGATCTCGGCTCGACGAACGGGACGGAGGTGGACGGCCGCCGCGTCCGGCGCATGCGGCTCGACGACGGCTCGCGGTTCACCATCGGCGAGACGACGGTCACGTTCTCGACCGAGCGGGAATAGGACTGCGCCGTGACCCTGGTCGCCGCAACGACGGTCGCGGAGGCGCTCCTCGCACTCAAGATCGCCTTCCTCGTCCTCCTCTACCTGTTCGTGATCCGGGTCATCCGCTCGGCAGGGCGCGAGCGGCCGGCGGCGAGCCAGGACAGCATGATCCTCACGCCCGCGGCGGCGGCGGCCGCCGGACTCGGCCGGGGAGCGAGGCCCCGCAAGACCGCACGGCTCGTCGTCCAGCGCAGCCCGAGCCTCGACGAGGGCGACGAGTTCCCGCTCAACTCCGCTCCGGTGACCGTCGGGCGCGGCGGCCAGAACGACCTCGTCCTCACCGGCGACGAGTTCGCCTCCGCCCGGCACGCGCGGATCGAGGCGCGGCCGGACGGCGTGTGGGTGCAGGACCTCGACTCGACGAACGGCACCTACGTCAACGGCTCGCGCGTGATCGGCGCGAAGCTTCTCGTCGAGGGTGACATCCTGCGCGTCGGCGAGACCGACCTTCTGATCGAGGAGGACTAAGAGGTGCCCGTCGGCGCGTACGCGGTCGCGAGCGACACCGGGCGCAGGCGACGCCGCAACGAGGACAACTACGTCGTCGCGCCCCCGCTCTTCGCCGTCGCCGACGGGATGGGCGGCGCGCAGGCCGGCGAGGTCGCGTCGAAGCTCGCCGCCTCGGCGCTCGAAGGCGGCGACTCCGACGGGCTCCAGGGGCCCGAGCGGATCGACGCGCTGATCCAGGAAGCGAACCGCCGCATCTTCGACCGCGCGTCGACCGATCCCACGGCCTCGGGCATGGGAACAACGATGACGGTCGCGCTCGTCGAAGGGATGACCGTCGCGATCGGCCACGTCGGCGACTCGCGCGGCTACCTCGTCCGCGGCGACCAGATGGAGCAGTTGACCGAGGACCACTCGCTCGTGAACGAGCTGCTGAAGAGCGGCCGGCTCTCCGAGGAGGAGGCGCAGGTGCATCCGCAGCGGAGTGTGATCACGCGCGCGGTGGGAACAGATCCCGACGTCGACGTCGACGGCTTCACGATCGAGGCCGAGGAGGGCGACGTGTTCCTGCTCTGCTCCGACGGGCTCACCGACATGGTCTCCGACGAGGAGATCCTCGAGCTCGTCCACGCGCACCGCGACGACCTCGACAAGGCGGTGAAGTCACTCGTGGCAGCCGCGAACCGCGGCGGCGGCGAGGACAACATCACCGCTGTCGCCTTCCGGATCGCGGCCGACCCGTCGGCGAGCCTCGACGACACCGTCGCTCTGGCGGCGATCACCGCGGATGGCGACGAGCCCGACGAGCCGACGAAAGAGCAGGTGCAGGAGCCTGAAGCGCCCACTCCGACTGCTCCTCCGGCGGCCGACACGCGTCGCGTCCGGCTCGTGCTGCTCGGCCTCGTCCTGTTCGCGATCGTTGCCGGACTTCTCATCTGGGGGCTTTCGCGCTGACTCTTCGCAACCGTGAGCTCGCCGCACTCCTCACGGTCGGCGTCCTGACGGCGATCGGCTTCGCCACCGTCTACATCGCGCTCAAGTCGCAGATCTCGGGCGGCTCGCTCGGCTACGCCGCCTTCTTCTTCGGCCTCTACCTCGTCGCGCACGTCGTCGCCCGCCGCACGGTTCCCCTCGCCGACCCCTACCTGCTGCCGATCGCCGCCCTGCTGAGCGCGGTCGGCGTGACGGAGATCTACCGGCTTGGTCCGGGCAGCGCCTTCCGGCAGGGGCTCTGGGTCGTGATCGGGGTCGCCGTGTTCGCCGCGACGCTGATCTGGCTGCGGAGGGACTACCGCGTGCTCGAGCGGTACAAGTACCTCTTCGGGGTGACGGCGCTCTTCCTCCTCTTCCTGCCACGCCTGCCCGTGATCGGAGAGTCGATCAACGGCGCGAGGCTCTGGATCCACGTCGGCTCGCTCCAGTTCCAGCCCGGCGAGCTGGGCAAGATCGCGCTCATCGTCTTCCTCGCCGCGTACCTGCGCGAGAGGCGGGAGGTGCTCGCGCAGGGCCGGCTGAAGGACTGGGGGCCGTTGCTCGTGATCTGGGGCGGCGCGATGCTGCTCCTCTTCGTCACCGACGACCTCGGCAGCGCGCTCCTCTACTACGGGATCTTCCTCGCGATGCTCTACATCGCGACGGCGCGGATCTCCTTCGTCGCCGGCGCGCTCGGGCTCTTCCTCGTCGGCTCGTTCGTCGTCGAGCACTGGTTTGCGCCGCAGGTGCGGGTGCGCGTCGAGAACTGGCTCTCACCCTGGTCGGCGCACGCGGTCTACTGCCCGTTCAACGGGCAGATGATGCTGCGCCAGAACTGCGAGAGCTACCAGGAGGTGCAGTCGCTCTACTCGATCGGGCACGGCGGCTTCGGCGGCACCGGGCTCGGGCACGGCATCTTCACGGGGACGACCGGAAGCCAGGTGATCCCCGACCTGAACACCGACTTCATCTACTCGGCGCTCGCACAGGAGCTCGGCCTGATCGGCGCGGCGGCCCTGCTGCTCGTCTACATGGCGTTCGTGCTGCGCGGGTTCCGGATCGCGCTGGCGGCGAGCGACGGCTTCTCGAAACTGCTCGCCGCCGGCCTCAGCTTCAGCTTCGCGTTCCAGACGTTCGTCATCGTGGGCGGCATCACGCGGGTCATTCCGCTGACGGGGATCACGCTCCCCTTCGTCTCGTACGGCGGGTCGAGCGTCGTCGCGAACTTCCTGCTCGTTGCGGGCCTGATGCTCATCTCGCACCGCGCGAACAGGCAGGAGGCCGGCAGGTGAACAAGCAGCTCCTGCACGTCTCCGTCGCCGCGCTCGTCCTGCTCGCGACGCTGATCGTCTCGACGACGTACTGGCAGACGTGGGCGGTCGGCGACCTCGCGGACCGGCAGGACAACTCGATCCAGCTCATCACGCTGCTCACGGTCGACCGCGGCGAGATCCTCGCCGGCGGCCAGGTACTTGCGACGAGCCGCAGGTACCGGAGGCACGGCCTGACGATCTTCACGCGGCGCTACCCGACCAACGACCTCGCGCCGCAGGTGATCGGCTACGCGACGGAGGCCGGCACGACGACCGGGCTCGAGCAGTCGCTCGACGACTACCTGACCGGCGCCAACACGAACCTCACGAACACGTTCAACGCGGAGCTCCGCACGCTCGGCGGACAGACGGTGCACGGCGACAACGTCATCCTCACGCTGCGGCCGGCCGTGCAAAGGCTCGCTCTCCAGCAGCTCGCGGGACGCTGCGGCGCGGTCGTCGCCCTCGACGCGAAGACCGGCGCAGTGCTCGCCATGGCCTCGTCGCCCACGTACAACGCGAACCTGATCGAGCAGCCCAAGGGCTACGCGAAGATCAGCAAGATCAAGGGCGCCTGCGGCGACGCCTCGGCTCTGTACAACAACGCAACCCAGGGCCTCTACCCACCGGGCTCGACCTTCAAGATGGTGACCGCCTCCGCCGCGCTCGACTCGGGCGCCTATACGCCGAGCTCGCCGTTCCACGATCCCGGTTACTGCATCGAGTACGGCCGGCGCATCTCGAACGCCGGAAACCCGGATCAGAGCGGGCCGGAAGCGTACGGCAACGTCACGCTCGCCCAGGGCTTCGAGCACTCCATCAACTCGGTCTTCTGCAAGGTCGGGAAGCACATCGGAGGCGAGGAGATCCTCAAGTACGCGAAGCGGTTCGGCTTCTACTCACAGCCGCCGCTCGATCTCCCGCCGAGCGTGCTGTCCCCGTCCGGCCTCTACAAGAACGGGAGGCTCTGGACTCCGAAGAACAGCTACCAGATCGACCCTGGCCGCCTCGCGTTCGGGCAGTTCAACATGCTCGCCACCCCGCTTCAGATGGCGCTCGTCGCAGCGACGATCGCCGACAGGGGAGTGGAGCCGAAGCCGTACCTCGTGCAGAAGATCGTCGCCCCGGACGGCTCCACCGTCGCGAAGACGACCCCGCAGATGCTCGGCCGCGTGATCAAGCCCACGACCGCGGCCGAGCTGAACCAGATGATGCAGCTCGTCGTCGAGGGCGGCACGGCTGCGGCTGTCGGGTTCCCCCCGAGCCTCCACGTTGCCGGCAAGACCGGAACGGCCGAGATCGGGCTCGGCAACGTGTACGACGCCTGGTTCGTCTGCTTCGCTCCGGCGGACAACCCGCGCTTCGTGGTCTCCGTGGTCGTCGAGAAGCAGCCGAACGGCTTCGGCGCCTCCGTGTCGGCTCCGATCGCGAAAGCGATCCTCGAGAAGCTCATGGGAGGCTGACGATGATTTCCCCCGAAGCCGCCGAAATCACTGGTTCCGTGAGCTTGTCTCTACCCTTTAGCCGGCCGTGGCGGTAAGCGACTCCCTCATCGACACCCTCTTCGACGGGCGCTACCGCATCCAGCGCAAGCTCGGCGCGGGCGGAATGGCCGACGTCTACCTCGCGGAAGACCAGGAGCTCGGCCGCCGGGTCGCGATCAAGATCCTCAACGGCCGCCACGCGAACGACGACCAGTTCATCGAGCGCTTCCGCCGCGAGGCGAAGAACGCGGCCGCGCTGAACCACCCGAACATCGTCTCGATCTACGACCGCGGCGAGGCCGAGGACACCTACTACATCGCGATGGAGTACCTCGACGGCCGCACGCTGAAGGAGCTGATCGTCAGCCGCGGCGCCGCGCCGGTGAACGTCGCGATCGAGTACGCGCGCCAGATCCTCTCCGCGCTCCGGTTCGCGCACCGGCACGGGATCGTGCACCGCGACATCAAGCCGCACAACGTCCTCGTCGACGGCGAGGGGCGCGTGAAGGTGACGGACTTCGGGATCGCGCGCGCCGGCACGAGCCAGATGACCGAGACGGGCTCGATCGTGGGAACCGCGCAGTACCTCTCGCCGGAGCAGGCGCGCGGCGGCGAGGTCGATCCGCGCTCGGATCTCTACTCGCTCGGCGTCGTCCTCTACGAGCTCCTGACCGGCAAGACGCCGTTCGACGGCGAGACGCCGGTCGAGATCGCGATGAAGCACCTCTCGACCGCGCCCGAGCCGCCCTCGAAGCTGCGGCCCGACGTTCCTCCGGCGCTCGACAAGGTCGTGCTGCGCGCGCTCGCCAAGGATCCGAACGATCGCTACCAGAGCGCCGACGAGATGGAGGCCGACCTCGAGCGCGTCGCGCGCGGCGCGCCGGTCTCGGCGGCCACCGCGGCGACGCAGGTTATGCGCGTTCCGCCGGCCGGAGCTCCGGCGGCGGATCCGACGTCCGCCACGATGATCGCCCCGCTGACGCCGGCAACGTCGCGCACCCGCGACGTTCCGCTGCCGGTCGTGCTGGAGGAGGAGTACGCCGAGCCGGGCGGCCCGGAGCGGTCGTTCTGGCCGTGGCTCCTCGCCGCAGCGTTCGTCATCGCAGCCGCAATCGCAGGCTTCTTCGTCTACCACGAGCTCTCGAGCTCGACCGTGAAGGAGCCGGTCGCCCTCTACCAGGGCGAGCGCGTTGCGCAAGCCGTGCAGCAGATCAAGGCGGCGCACCTCGTGGCCGACGTGAAGCACGGGTCGAACGAGAAGTACAAGAAGGGCTTCGTCTACAACCAGAGCCCCGACCCGGGCTCGAAGGTCGACAAGGGCGGCACGGTCACGATCTACGTCTCGACCGGCCCGCCACCCGTGAGCGTGCCGGACGTCAAGGGCAAGCAGTGGCCCGATGCGCAACAGGCGCTCACAACCGCCGGCCTGAAGCCGGTGGAGCACATCGTCCCCGGGAACACGAAGGGGCTGGTCACCGCGACGAATCCGCCGGCGGGCAAGTCCGTCCCCAAGGGGACGACGATTCGCGTCAACGTCATGAGCGGTCCGCAGCAGGTGAGCGTCCCGAACGTCGTCGGGGAGAACATCAGCACGGCTCTGGCGAACCTCCACGCGGACGGATTCAACGGCAACCCGACCTACGTCAACAGCGACGCGCCGCAGGGCCAGGTCATCCACCAGAATCCCGCGCCGGGCTCGTCCGTGCCGAAGGGCTCGACCGTCGACCTCCAGGTCTCGAACGGGCCGCCGCAGGTGACCATCACCGACGTCGTCGGCTACTCCGCCACGCAGGCGGTGCAAACCCTTCAGGGAGAGGGCTTCAAGGTCGTCCAGCAGTATCAGAGCGTGAGCGACCAGAGCGAGGACGGCGTCGTCCTGGCGCAGAACCCGGCCGGCAACGCGCAGGCGCCGAAGGGCTCGACGGTGACGATCACGGTCGGCCAGTACTCGGCCGGGCCGCCGCCCCCCACGACCACGGGGTGAACCGGCCTCGCCGTCTCCGCGTGGCCGTCCTCGCGGGCGGCCGGTCGAGCGAGCACGACATCTCTCTCGCGTCCGGGCGGTCGGTCGTCGGAGCCCTCGATCCGGAGCGGTTCGACGTGGTCGAGGTCGCGATCGGCCGGGACGGGCGCTGGGCTCTGGAGGCCGGGGAGGCGCCGCGCGAGCTGGGTCGCGGCCCGGCGGAGACGTTGCCGGTTCCGGCCAAGTCCGGAACGCTCGAGGCGCTCGGCGCGGTCGACGTCGTCCTGCCGATCCTGCACGGCCCGTTCGGCGAGGACGGCACCGTGCAAGGGCTGCTCGAGCTCGCCGACGTCCCCTACGTCGGCGCCGGCGTCGCCGCCTCCGCGCTCGCGATGGACAAGGATCTGTTCAAGAAGGTGATGCGCGACAGCGGGATTCCGGTCGCGCCGCACCATGCGATCCGCCTCGGCGACGCGGTCGAGAACCCGTTCGGCTATCCCGTGTTCGTCAAGCCCGCACGGCTCGGCTCGTCGGTCGGCATCTCGAAGGTACACGGCGAGGACGAGCTCACGGCGGCCGTCGAGCTCGCCTTCCGCCACGACGAGAAGGTGCTGGTCGAGGAGTTCGTCGAGGGGACGGAGGTCGAGGTCGGCGTGCTCGGCAACCGCGTGCCGCCGCCCGTCGCCTCCCTTCCCGGCCAGATCGACACGCTCGAGCACGAGTGGTACGACTACGCGTCGAAGTACGACGAGGGCGGGATGGAGCTCGTCGTGCCGCCGCCCGGCCTGTCGCAGGAGACGATCGAGCTGCTGCAGCGACGTGCGGTCGAGTCGTTCGTCGCGGGCGAGTGCGAAGGCCTCGCGCGCGTCGACTTCTTCGTGCGGGCGACCGACGGCGAGGTCGTCCTCAACGAGCTCAACACGATGCCCGGCTTCACCGCCACGAGCGTCTGGGCTCGGCTGTTCGAGGCGTCCGGCCTGAGCTACGCAGACGCGCTCGACCGCCTGATCGAGCTCGCGCTCGAGCGGCACGAGCGCCGCTCGAAGCTCGAGTACTAAGAGTGGTTGCTCGTCGCGGTGACCTCGGAGATCCGAGCCGTCCTGTCCGGGCCGAGGAGTGTCAGCCAGACGACCCAGTACCGGCCACTCTTTCCCTGCAGCGAGAACGTGGTCTTTGCTCCCACCGTCGTCGTGGCGGAGTCGACCGTGAAGGGGCCGGCCTGCGAGGCGCCGACCTCGACCCGCGCCGTGAACCCGGATCCGAAGGTGGGTGTCGTCACCGTCAGCTGCGAGAGCTTGACGGAACGGCCGGCATCGAGAACGAGCCCCAGGCCGTTCTTGAGCCTCCCCCAATCCTGTGTGTTGTAGGTCTCGGTCGCCCAGTACGTCGACTGAGAGCCGTCGGTGGCGCGCGGCGCGGTGGAGGACAGCTCGCCTCCGTCGCCCTGGGGGTCGTAGTCGGTGATGCCGCGAAGCTGCACCGCCGAACCGCCGCCGCCGCCACCACCGCCCGGACCGCCCCTGCGGTGGCTCGCGCCGCCGAGCAGGACGACCGACGCGAACGCCGCGCCGGCGACCGCGAGCGCGATGAGCGCCCAGGCCAGGGGTTGGCGACGGGAGCGTCGTCGGCGCCTGACGTGCGGGACGGGAGCCGGAGCAGGCCGGGTGACGAGCGTCCGCGCAGCATCGTCCTCGAACGGCGGCGGGACCGCTTCGCCCTCCGCTTCGGCGAGGCAGGCACGCAACTCCTGAGCCAGCGCGACCATCGACGGGAAGCGATGCGCCGGATCCTTCGCCAGCGCGCGGTCGACGACGGCCGCGAGTCGCGGCGACACGTCGGGCCGAACCTCGCGCAGGTCCGGCAGCGGCTCGTTCACATGCCGCAGCGCGACCGCGACGAAGTTCTCTCCGTCGAACGGAACCTCGCCCGCGAGCATCTCCCAGAGCACGACGCCGAGGGAGTAGACGTCGGTCGCCGGTGAGACCGGCTTGCCGCTCGCCTGCTCCGGGGCCAGGTACTCGCCGGTGCCGAGAACGGTCCCGGTCTGCGTGACTCCGTGCTCGACCTCGAGCGACCGCGCAATCCCGAAGTCGGTCACCTTCACCTCGCCCTCGCGGCTGAGGAGGACGTTCTGCGGTTTCACGTCGCGGTGGACGAGGCCCTGCCGATGCGCGAACGCGAGCCCATCCGCGACCGCGAGCGTGAGCTCGAGGGCCCGCCGCACCGGCAACCGGCCCGAACGCTGGACGAACTCCTTCAGGTTCTCGCCGTCGACGTGCTCGAAGACGATGAACTGCTGTCCGTCGTCCTCCCCGCGGTCGATGACCGTGACGATGTTGGGGTGCGAGAGCCGGGCAACGGCGCGGGCCTCGCGGCGAAACCGCTCGAGGTACTCCGGGTCGCCGGCGAGCCGGCGGTGGAGGATCTTGATCGCGATCCGCCGGTCGAGCTGCGTGTCGCGCGCGCGAAAGACGTCCGACATCCCGCCGCTCCCCACGAGCTCCTCGAGCTCGTATCTGTCGGCGATCAGATCGCCGGGCTGTGGAGGTCGCGACACGGGACGGCTGGTCGAACTGGCTCCCGGCACATCGCTACAACGCGCGAGGGACGGCCGCGGCTACGCAAGAACCGCGTCCAGCGCCTCCTCCCACGCCGCGAGCCCCTCGTCGAGCTCGGCGTCCGTGATCACGAGCGGGCAGAGGACCCGGTTGCAGTTCGAGTGAACGCCCGCCTTGAGGAGCAAGAGACCGCGGAGTGCAGCCTCCTCGGCGACTCGCGATGCGATTCCCGGCGCAGGCTCCTTGGTCGCGCGGTCTTCGACGTACTCGACGGCGAGCATCGCGCCGACGCCGCGGACGTCGCCGATCGCCGCGAAGCGCTCCTGCCAGCCGAGCATGCGAGCCCGGGCAATCTCGCCGATCCGCTGCGCACGCTCGACGAGCCCCTCCTCGACGAACGCGTCGAGGACGGCGACGGCCGCCGCCAGCGCGACGGGGTTGCCGACGTAGGTGCCGCCGACGGCGTTGTCCCAGAGCGAGTCCATGATCTCCGACTTGCCGACGACGCCCGACAGCGGCAGGCCGGCTGCCATCGACTTCGCCACCGTGATGAGGTCGGGCTCGACGTCGTAGTGCTCGATGGCGAACATGCGCCCGGTGCGCTCGAAGCCGGTCTGCACCTCGTCGACGACGAGGAGGATTCCCTCGCGGTCGCAGATCGCTCGGAGCCCCTCCATGTACTCCGGCGGCGCCGGAACGAAGCCTCCCTCGCCCTGCACCGGCTCGATGACGATCGCGGCCACGGTCTCGGCTGCGACCTGGGTCGAGAGCGCGCGCTCGAGCGCATCGAGCGCGTCGCGTGACGTGATTCCCCGATATTCGTACGGGAACGGGACACGGTAGACCTCGGGCGCGAACGGCCCGAGCCCCGCCTTGTACGGGTGCGTCTTGGACGTCAGCGTGAGCGAGAGGAGCGTGCGGCCGTGGAACCCGCCCTCGAATCCGATCACCGCCGGCCGGCGCGTGTAGCCGCGCGCGAACTTGACGGCATTCTCGACGGCCTCGGTGCCGGCGTTGAAGAACGCGGCCTTCGACGGCCCCGAGAACGGGGCGATCGCGGTCAGCCGCTCGGCGTACTCGACGTAGACCTCATACGGGACGATCGTGAAGTCGGTGTGGAAGAAACGCGCAGCCTGCTCCTGCACTGCCGACACGACGCGCGGGTGGGCATGCCCGACGTTGAGGCACCCCACGCCGCCCGTGAAGTCGACAAAGCTGTTGCCGTCGACGTCGGTGACGACCGCGCCGCTGCCCTCCGCGATCACGATCGGGAGGTAGAGGCCGAGCGGATCGGCGACGACGCGCTCCTTCCGCTCGGTGATCTCGCGGGAACGCGGACCCGGGATCTCGGTCCGAAGCTCGATTGCGCGCGTCACGGCCACGGGATCACGATATCCGCTGCGCCCGACGGGGAATCAGGGTAAGAATCGGCAGGATGGTCCTCTCCGACGCGACGATCGCCCGCCTGCTCGCCGAGGGGAGGATCGAGATCGACCCGTATGACGACGCGCTCCTGCAGCCGTCGAGCGTCGATGTCCGCGTCGACCGGCTCTTCCGCGTCTTCCACAACAACCGCTACCCGTTCATCGACGTCAAGGTCGAGCAGGCGGAGCTGACCGAGCTCGTGGAGGTCGACGACTCGCACCCGTTCGTGCTGCACCCGGGGGAGTTCGTGCTCGGTTCGACGCTCGAGCGCATTCGGCTGCCCGACGACCTCGTCGCACGCCTGGAGGGCAAGTCGAGCCTCGGGCGGCTCGGCCTCCTCATCCATTCGACAGCGGGCTTCATCGATCCGGGCTGGGACGGGCATGTGACGCTCGAGCTCTCGAACGTCGCCAACCTGCCGATCACGATCTATCCCGGCATGAAGATCGGGCAGATCTCCTTCATGCAGATGACGGAGCCCGCCGCGACGCCCTACGGCTCGAGCTCGATCGGCTCGAAGTACAAGGGCCAGCGCGGCCCCACGGCGAGCCGCTACTGGCAGAACTTCGAGGAGGGCCGATGACCGTCCTGGTCACCGGAGCGACCGGCTTCATCGGCCCCCACGTCGTGCACGCGCTGCGGGCGAGCGACACCCCGGTGCGCGCGCTCGTGCGCGATCCGGCGCGCGCCTCGCGCCTCACCGCCTGGAGCGTCGAGCCGGCCACCGGAGACGTGACGGATCCGGCCTCCCTGCGCGCTGCGTGCGAGGGCGTGGACACCGTCATTCACCTCGTCGCGATCATCAAGGGCCGCTCCACCGATTTCGAGCGCGTCATGTCCGAGGGGACGCGGAACCTCGTCGCGGCGGCGCAGGAGGCGGGGGTGCGACGCCTCGTCCTCGCGAGCGCGCTCGGCCTCGACGAGCGCTCGAAGGACGCCGTGCCGTACTTCGCGGCGAAGTGGGAGATGGAGCGCACGGTGAAGGAGTCCGGCCTCGAGCACGTGATCTTCCGGCCCAGCTTCGTCTTCGGGCGCGACGGCGGCGTCTTGCCGACCTTCGTCCGGCTTGCGCGCTTCGCTCCCGTGACCCCGATCGTCGGTCCCGGGACGCAGCGGCTGCAGCCGATCTGGGTCGAGGATCTCGCCGAGTACTACGCGCGGGCGCTCACCGAGCCGGCCGCTGCGAACCGCACCTTCGACCTCGGCGGCCCGGAGGCGGTGAGCTGGAACGAGTTCTGGGAGCGGCTGAAGCGCGCGCTCGGCGTGCGGCGCCCTTCGGTGCACGTCCCGTTCGGGGCGATGCGGATCCAGGCGACGCTCACCGAGCGGCTACCGGGCTCACCGGTCACGCGTGACCAGCTGACGATGCTCGAGCTCGGCGACAACGTCGTGACCGACGAGAGCGCCGCGGTCGACACGTTCCAGCTGCCGCTCGTGCCGCTCGACGAGCAGCTGCGCCGCGCCTCGTGACGCGCGGCGTCGTCTACGCCTCGCCCGAAGCCGAGCCCGCCGTCGAGGAACTGACGGTCGACCCGCCGGGGCCGTGCGACGTTCGTGTCCGCGTTCTGGCGTGTGGGCTGTGCCATTCGGATCTGTACGTCGTCGAGACGAAGGGCTGGGGCATGGGGTTTCCGATCCTGCTGGGCCACGAGGGCGCGGGCGTCGTCGAGGAGATCGGAAGGGACGTGACATCGGTCGAGCCCGGCGATCGCGTCGTCGTCGCCTGGCGCGCGCCGTGCGGAGAGTGCCCGCAGTGCAGGCGCGGCGATCCCCGCCGCTGTTCGTCCCAGCTCCGCGCGAAGCGGCGCGTGCACCGCGCGACCGACGGCGCCCTGCTGACGCCGGTTCTCCGCTGCGGGACGCTCGCCGACCACGCTGTCGTCCACGAGGCATGTGCGGTGAAGGTGCCGGAGGAACTGCCGGCCGAGCAGGCGGCGTTGCTGGCCTGCGGCGTCTCGACCGGCGTCGGAGCGGCGCTCTGGGCGACGCCCGTGCGCGAAGGCTCGTCGGTTGCCGTGATCGGCTGCGGCGGCGTCGGGCTCGGCGTCGTGCAGGGCGCGCGCCTCGCTGGAGCGGAGCGGATCCTTGCCGTCGACGTTGCGAAGGACAAGCTCGATCACGCGCAAGCGCTCGGCGCGACCGACGTGGTCGACACTGCAACCGCCGATCCGGTCGAAGCAGTCCGCGAGCTGACGGGCGGGCGGGGAGTGGAGTTCGCGTTCTCGGCGATCGGCGCGGACATCGGCCTGGCGCAGGCAATCCGGATGTGCGCCTACGCGGGGACGGCAACGCTCGTCGGGATGCCGCCGCCGGGTGCGAAGCTCGACATCGATCTCTACGCAGACGTCTTCGGGCCCAGGCCGACGATCGCCGTCACGCACGGCGGCGACACGATCCCGCGGGAGGACTTTCCGTTCCTCGCGAGAGCCGCGCTCGACGGTCGGCTCGACCTCGCCCGCTTCGTGACGAGCACGATCTCGCTCGACGAGGTGCCCGAGCGCCTGCCGCGCATCGGCGAGGCCGGCGAGATCCGTACCGTCGCGGTGATGTGACGCTCAGGCGCCGCGGCGCCGTATGAGCGGCATGACGAAGTGCCTCGGCGCGCTCGTCCTGACGCTCGCGCTGACGGCGTGCGCTGCCGCCCATTCCGCCGTGCGGAGCGCGCCGGCGCGTCAGGCGTGGCGCCGGGTGGACACGCACGGAGTCGAGGTCGCGGTCCCTGCCCGCTGGCGTCTCGGCCGCGGAACGTGCGGGACGCCGCTGGCGAACACTGTCCTGTGGAACGAGGACGGGATACTCGACTGCCTGGTTCCCCAGCCGCGCGGATTGAGCGTGGTCGAGTTCAACGGGATCCTCCGAAAGCCGCGGGGCTGGTACGCGCGGCACGCGACGCCGGTCACGATCGACGGCGCCCATGCATTCCGCTGGCCCGTGGGCACGGTGTTCGGGAGCCGAGAGGTGCAGCTCGTCTTCCCGCGGCGCGGCATCTCGGTGAGCGTCCTCAGCCCGCGGCGCGCGTTGCTGCGGCGCATCCTCGCCTCGGTGCGAGTGGTCAAGGTGAACGAGACGGGCTGCCCGACACGCCCGACGCCGTCGTACCGGCTCGGGTCACGGCCGCGCGCGTCGCAGCCGTTCCTGCCGAAGGGCGCCCTGCGCATGGTCGGCTGCTCCTACCACGGGGGCTGGCTCGACATGTCGAAGCGCATCGGCCCCGGCGCGGCCGCGCGCCTGAGGCGGGCGTTCGACGCGGCGCGGTACGGATTCTCGCGCGCGCCCCGAGGCTCGTACCTCCCCTCGATCTGCGGCTCCAGCTGGCGCGGATCCTTCATCGTCGCGCGGTTCGAGTACGCGATGCGAGCACCGGTCTTCGTGACCGCGCACCTCGACGGCTGCACCCAGCTCGGCGCGAGCAACGGACGGTGGGCGGTGCGGCTCGAGCCTCGCTGGGTCTTTCGATTCACGCGCGAGGCGGGCTACGCGGGGAACTTCGTCGACCCGCGCAGAGCGCGCTAGGCCGGCTTCCCGAACGCCGCGCGCCGGGCGATGTCGGCGTCGTCGACCATGTGGCCGTCGCGCTCGACGTAGCCCTCCTTGCCACCGATCGCGAGCACGACCGCCTCTTCGTCGAACGGGTTCGACACCTTGCGTGGCGTCGTGGACTCGACGTGGAAGATGCCGCCTTCGCCGAGGACGCGCTTCTCGCCCTCCACCTCGACCTCGACGCGGCCTCGGTGGACGAAGTAGAGCTCGTCCTGGATGTCGTGGAAGTGGAGAAACCCGTCGTGGCCGGCTGCCATCACGATCCCGTTGATTCCGAATGCGGTCACGCCGAGCGCCGAGCGGATCTTGCGGAACCCCGGCCCCTCGCCGAGCTCGCCGAGCGAGCCGAAGGCATAGCTCACGTCTCGCACTGCTCGGCGGTGTGCGCGAGCGGGAGCCGGCCGAGCAGCTCACCGAGCTGCACTCGCTCCTCGGGCGAGAACTGCGAGCCGAAGAGCTCCTCGACGTCGGCGAGGTGCGTGTCTCGCGCGGCCTCGACCTTCCTCACGCCCTCCTCGGTGAGCACGGCGTAGCTCACGCGCGCGTCGCTCGCGCACGCCTTCTTCGCGACGAGGCCGCAGCGCTCGAGCCCGTCGAGGAGCCGCGTAATCCCCGATGCCGTGAGAAGCACCTGGCGCGCGATGTCGACCCGCCGCATCGCGTGGCCCTCCGCGAAGTAGAGCTGGATCAGGACGTCGTAGTCGCTCATGGTCAGGCCGTGGTCGGCCTCGAGGCGCGCACCGAGCTCCCTGGTCGTCGCCGCGTGAGCACGGAGAAACCGCACCCAGGCGATGACTGTGGGATCGTCGAGAACTTCTTGTGCGCTCAATACTTGACTAAGCAATCTTCTCTCGCTATAGTTGATTGCGTCCTCAAGTATACGTCAGGAGATACCCAATGTCCACCATCACCTCCTCGAAGATTGCACCGGCCGGCAGCTGGAGCGCCGACCCGGTTCACTCGAACGTCGCGTTCGAGATCGCCTACGCGGGCACGAGCACGTTCCGCGGCGGCTTCCGCGAGTACGCTGCCGGCCTGCGTGACGGCGTCCTCGAAGGCTCCGCCAGGGTCGCCAGCGTCGACGTCAAGGACGAGCAGCTCAACGGCCACCTTCAGACGCCGGACTTCTTCGACGCAGAGCGCTTCCCGGAGATCACCTTCCGGACGAGCGACCTCGAGCACGGCGAGCTGACGATCAAGGGCGTGACCCGCCCGGTCGCGATCACGGCGTCGGTCTCGGAGCCGAACGTCGATCCGTTCGGCCGCGAGCGCGTCGGCATCACCCTCGAGGCGAAGGTCGACCGCACCGAGTACGGCATCAACTGGAACGCGCCAAACCAGGGCGGCGGCAACTACCTCGGCGACGACGTCACCATCAAGGCGGACCTCGCGCTGGTCAAGGCAGCAGACGGGCAGGAGAGCTGACGGTGCGTGTGCTCGCCGTTTCCGGCAGCCTGCGGGAGAGCTCGTTCAACACGAGCCTCCTGCGGGCTGCGATCGAGGCCGCGCCCGACGGGATCGAGCTCGAGCTCTGGGAGGGACTCGGCGAGCTCCCGCTGTACGACGACGACCTCGAGAGCGACACCCCCGAGTCGGTGCGGCGCCTGCGCGACGAGTGGGGCGCCGCCGACGCGATTCTCTTCTCGACGCCCGAGTACAACGGCTCGGTCCCCGGCGGCCTCAAGAACGCGATCGACTGGGCTTCGCGGCCGGGGCAGGACGCGGTGCTTCGCAACAAGACGGTCGCGGTGATCGGCGCCAGCACGGGCCAGTTCGGCGCCCTCTGGGCGCAGCAGGATCTGAAGCGGATCCTCGGCATCGCCGGCGCGCGCGTTGTCGGCACCGAGATTCCGGTCGGCCGCGCGGAGGAGCGCTTCGACCCGGAGGGCAGGCTCCTCGACGGAGAGATCTTCGACCAGCTCCGGCTGCATCTGACCACGCTGGCGTCGGAAGCAGTGCCCGCTCCCGAACGAGTCGCGGCCTGAGAAAGACGAGGGGCCGCTTTCGCGGCCCCTCGATCACAGTAACCAGCGCGTAGTGGTAGAGGCGCTTTCCTGCCCTGGCCTCGGTAGTTGGGCCGGGCGGCGCGGAACGCGACGTCCCCCACGCTGGCTAGGCGGTTCCCCGTGGGTCCCGGGGACGGCACCCCTACCCGCTGGTACCTCCACTGCCCGTACTGTCTGAAATCACTGCCGGACCACCTCCTTTCCGCGGTACACGCACCATAGCCAAAGACGCGGCCGCCGCAAGGGCGGGCGTCATATCCTGCGGCGGTGCACGCCGAGCTGACGATCGAGATCGCGCGGGCGCCCGAGGAGGTCTTCGCCTACCTCACCGACGTGTCGAACCTGCCCGCCTGGCAGGCGGGTGTGAAGAGCGCGACGGAGACCGCCGGCCGGATCGAGGAGTCGCGTTCCGTCTTCGGGCGGGAGATGCACACGACGCTCGAGATCGTCGCGCGCGAGGCGCCGCACGTCTTCACGCTGCGCGCGCTCGACAGCCCGTTCCTCTTCACCGTCCGCCACGAGCTCGAGGCTGCGGGAGGCGGCACGCGACTGACAGTCGCGGCCGAGGGCGACATACCCGGCGTCGCCGCCGGTCTCTTCGCGCGCCGCGCCGAGAAACAGTTCCGTCGGGACTTCGAGCGGTTGAAGGAGATCCTCGAGAGCTAGAGGAGGGCGCGCCGCTCGGTCTCGACCGCATCGCGCACCCAGCAGTCGGCGACGTGGCCGTTGACGATGCCGCACGCCTCCATCGACGAGTAGACCGTCGTCGGGCCGACGAACCGGAAGCCCGCGGCCTTCAGGCGCTTCGAGAGCGCCTTTCCGTCGGCGTGGTCGCGGTACTCCCAGAGCAGCCGGTCGAGCGGCGTGCCGGCGGCGCGGAGACCGAGCGTCGCCTTTGCGTTCGCGATCGCGGCCTCGATCTTGCCGCGGTGACGGACGATCCCGGCGTCGCCGAGCAGCCGCTCGACGTCACGCCCGCCGAAGCGCGCGACGCGCTCCGGGTCGAACCCGGCGAACGCCTTCCGAAACGCCTCGCGCTTGCGCAGGATCGTGATCCACGCGAGCCCCGACTGAAAGCCCTCGAGACAGAGGCGCTCGTAGAGGCCGTGCTCGTCTCGCACCGGCCGCCCCCACTCCTCGTCGTGGTACGCGTTGTACGCGGGGTCGCTCGTCGTCCAGCAGCGGATCGGCTCGGTGCTCACAGATGGAGCGTAAGCAGACGGTTCACGCGGCGGCGACGGAGTACAGGCGCCACTCGCCCGGAACGCCTTTCAGCTCGGCTCCGCCACGATCCTCGAACTCGATCCCCGAGCCCGCGACGAGGTCCTTCACGGTCTGCGAGACGAACACTTCGCCGGGGCCTGCCCGCGCGGCGACGCGGGCTCCGATCGAGACCGCGATCCCGGCGACCTTCCCGTCCATGACCTCGCATTCGCCCGTGTGGAGGCCGGCGCGCACCTCGAGTCCCAGGTCGCTCACGGAATCCCGCACAGCGCACGCGCAGCGGATCGCGCGCGCGGGTCCGTCGAATCGCGCGAAGAAGCCGTCGCCGGCCGTGTCGAGCTCGACGCCTCGAAAGCGCGAGAGCTCGGCGCGGGTGCGCGCGTGGTGCTGCTCGAGCAGCTCGCGCCACGCGCGATCCCCGAGCTCCACGGCCTTCGCGGTCGATCCGACGAGATCGGTGAAGAGAACGGTCGCGAGGACGCCGTCGTACGGACGCGCCGACTCGAGACAGATCGGCTCCACGAACTCGCGGATCGCAACGACCACGCTCTCCCAGTCGCCGTAGTAGGGCACGTGCGACCCACCCGGCAGCTCGACGAAGCGGGCTCCGGGAATCTGCTCCGCCGTCCACCGGGCTCCTTCGATCGGGATCGGGTCCTCCGCGCGGTGCAGGACGAGCGTCGGCACGCGGATCGTCGAGAGGATCGGCCGGACGTCGATCTCGGCATTCATACGGCCGAGCTGCAGAAGCGCCCCCGGGCTGATCGCCATCTGGTCGCGGCGCGCCCGCTCCCGTACGGCCTCTGGCGTGGTCTCCAACCCCTGAGCCTCCAGCCATTCACGCGCGTTCTCTTCGGTCCCCCACGCCGCGGCCTCAGCCTCGCACTCGGCCAGATACTCGTGCCTCGGCTTCGCCCAGGGAAAGTTCGGCCCTCGGACGAAGCGGGGCAGCGACCCGTAGATCACGAGCGTCCGCACGCGTTCCGTGTAGGTCGCGGCGAAGAGCGACGCCATCGGGCCGCCTTCCGAGACGCCGCAGACAGCGGCTGTCTCGCTCCCCGCCGCATCCATCACGGCGCGGATGTCGTCCATGCGAGTCTCGAGATCTGCGACACCGGCCACCCGATCCGAGAGGCCGGTCCCGCGCTTGTCGAAGATGATCAGCCGCGAAAAGGATGCGAGCGCCCGAAGAAAGCGCGCCCCGGCCTCGTCCTCCCACGTGAACCCGAGATTGGAGAGCGCGCCGGGCGTCCAGACGAGGTCGAACGGCCCGTCGCCAACCACCTGATAGGCGATTGAGACCTCGCCGGAGCGGGCGTACCGGATTCCCGGGGTCATGGGTGAAGTGTCGAGCCTCGGCTCCGCCTCCGCAAGACCCGTGAAGACGGCGGCTTCGCCGAAACCCGCGTCCGGCACCTCGACGCCGGCCGTCGCCACGCCTGCGACGCGAGGAGTTCGTCGTCGTCCTGCCCGGAGCCGAGATCGCCGTCCCGAGCGAGCGGCCCGCTGGCGGGTAGAGCTAGGGAAGCTCGACGACGATCGCGCCGTCGACGACGCGGACCGGGTACGTCGCGACCGGCTCCGTCGCGGGCAGGGATATCGGCCGGCCGGTGGACAGCTCGAACATCGAGCCGTGGCGCGGGCAGACGACGCGGCAGCGATCCTCGTCCCAGTCGCCCTCGCAGAGAGGGCCGTCGTCGTGCGAGCAGCGATCCTCGATCGCGTACAGCTCGCCGGCGCAGTTGTAGACGCCGACGAAGAGGCTCCCCTCGCGGATGATCTTCGCCGAGCCGGGCGGGAACGAATCCGCCGCGGCCACTTCGACGTCCGGCACTACGCTAACTCAGTTCCAGATCGTCGAAGCCGGCGAGACCCTCGGGAAGCGGCGTCCCCTTGGCCTTGTGCAGCGCCACCTTCAGCGTCGTGAGCCCGAGCATCGCGCACTTGAGGCGCACCGGCGTGAGCGGGACGCCGATCTCCGCGAGTAGCTCGTCCTTGTCGAGCACGGCGACCTCTGAGGCGGTGCGGCCCTTCGTCATCTCCATCAGCATCGACGTCGCCGCCTGCGAGATCGCGCAGCCGCGACCCGAGAACTTCACGTCGGCGATCGTCTCGCCGTCCTCGCCGAAGGCGACGTAGATCGAGACCTCGTCGCCGCAGAGCGGATTCTGGCCCTCGGCCTCCGCGTCGGCGTCCTCGATCACGCCGTGCCCGCGCGGGTTCTTGTAGTGGTCGAGGATGACCTCGCGGTACAGGCTCTCCATGGCGGCGTCGCTCATGCGAACACCGCACGGACGGCGTGGAGGCCCTCGACGAGCTGGTCGATCTCCTCGGGGATCGTGTAGAGGTAGAAGCTCGCCCGGTTCGTCGCCGCGACGCCGAGCTTGTGCATCAGCGGCTGGCAGCAGTGGTGGCCCGCCCGGATCGCGACGCCCTGCAGGTCGAGGATCTGGGCAACGTCGTGCGGGTGAATGCCCTCGAGGTTGAACGAGACGATTCCTGCGCGTCGGTCGGCCGGCGGCCCGTAGAGCGTTATCCCCGGCACCTCGTTGAGCCGTCCGAGCGCGTAGGCGGCGAGCTCGTGCTCGTGCGCCTCGATCGCGTCGAGCCCGATCGCCTCCAGATAGTCGATCGCGGCTCCGAGCCCGACGGCCTCGGCCATCGGCGCCGTGCCGGCCTCGAACTTGTGAGGCAGCTCGCCCCACGTCGTCTGGTCGGCGTGGACGGAGCTGATCATGTGGCCGCCGGTGAGGAACGGCTCCATCCTCTGCAGAAGCTCGGCCTTTCCCCAGAGCGCGCCGGCGCCGCTCGGCCCGCACATCTTGTGGCCCGAGACGGCGAGGAAGTCGACGCCGAGCGCCTGCACGTCGAGCTTCATGTGAGGCGCCGCCTGCGCGGCGTCGCAGACGAAGATCGCGCCCTGCTCGTGCGCCCACGCGACGAGCCGGTCGACCGGGTTGATCGTGCCGAGCGAGTTCGAGACGAGGTTCGTCGCGACGACCTTCACGTTCCCCTCGCGTGCGATCGCGTCGAGGCCGGAGAGGTCGAGCTCGCCGTGGCCGTCGAGCGGGAGCATCCGCAGCTCGGCGCCGCGCTTGCCCGCGACGAACTGCCACGGGACGAAGTTCGAGTGATGCTCGAGCTCGGTCACGACGACGATGTCCCCCGGGCCGAGATTCCAGAGCCCCCAGGCGTACGCGACGAGGTTGATCGCCTCGGTCGCGTTGCGGACGAAGATCACCTCGCGCGTCGACGTCGCGTTGAGGAAGGCGCGCATCCGCTCGCGAGCGTGCTCGAGGGCCTCGGTCGCGCGCTCCGCGAGCTCGTAGACACCGCGGTGGACGTTCGCGTACGACGTCTCGTAGAAGTGATCCATCGCCTCGAGCATCTGGCGCGGCTTCTGCGAGCTCGCCGCCGAATCGAGGAACGCGAGCGGCTTCCCGTGGATCTCCTGCTCGAAGATCGGGAAGTCGCGGCGCAGCGTCCGCGCATCCAGCTTCGTTCCGGCCGTCACAGCCACGACTCAGATGGTAACCGGCGGCTTCACATCGACTTCTAATCGGGTGTTTGCACACTGCGGCAGGCGATGGCCAACAACTCGCGGATCGAGAAGGCGCGGCAGCGGGCGCGCGCGGCGAAGGTCGGTCTCGGCGCGCTGACCGCGCTCGTCTTCGGCGTCGCGTTCGTCGGCGCCAAGACCCACGCCCCCGGGCACGCGAAGGGGAAGGCGACGCCGCTCGGCGCTCCGGCCTCCTTCGAGCGCGCCGTCAAGAAGAGCGTCCTCCAGGGCGGGCAGATCGCACCGCCGGCGCAGCCGCCTCCGGTATCGAGCGCGACGTCGTGAGCCCCGCGGCCGTTCACCGCTTTCGCGCCATGGGCTGCGACGTCGCGGTCGCCGGTGGCAACCCGGAAGAGGTGGCGGCGGTGCTCGAACGCTGGGAGTCCGCGTTCAGCCTCTTCCGGCCGGAGTCCGAGCTCTCGCGCGTGAACCGCTCGCGGGCGCGCGTGCTCGCCGTCTCGCCGCTCTTCTCGCGCGCGCTCGAAGTGGCACTCGACATGGCCGCGGAAACCGACGGTCTCGTCGATCCGACGCTGTGCGGCCGCTGGCGCGAGGTCGTCCTCTCCGGCTCGCTGCTCTCCCGTCCGCAGGGGCTGCCGCTCGACCTGAACGGCGTGGTGAAGTCGCTGGCCGTCGACCACGCTTCGGCGACCCTCGACGGGCCAGGATTCGTCTCCGTCGGCGGCGACCTCGCCGTGCGCGGCCCGGTGGACGTCGCGCTTCCCGGCAGCGACGCGATCCGCGTCGTCGCGGGCGGCCTTGCGACGAGCGGGACGGCCTCGCGCGGCCAGCATCTCGTGGATCCGGCAACCGGCCGCCCGAGCGAGTCCTGCTGGGAGCAGGTGACAGCCTCCGGCGCGACGTGCCTCTACGCCGACGTCGCCGCCAAGACGGGCTTCCTCCTCGGCGAGCGCGGGCCCGAGTGGCTCGACGCGCGCGGCATCCCCGGGCGCTTCGTCGGCGTCGGCGGCGACGTCGTCGAGAACGATGCGTGGCGCGGAGCAGCGAGAACGGCGGCCGCATGCACGTGACCTCGAATCCCGCGATCTGGTACGCGGCGCGGGCGTCGGGCGTCGCGGCGTACGTCGTCCTCAGCCTCGTCGTCATGTTCGGGCTCACGCTCGGCGGCAAGGCGCAGACCAAACGCTGGCCGCGCTTCTCCGTGGAGGACATCCACCGCTTCGGCGGCCTCCTCGTGGGCTCGCTGATCGGCATCCACGTCCTGACGATCGCGGCCGACTCGTTCCTTCCGTTCTCGCTCGTCCAGCTGCTCGTGCCCTTCACCTCGAAATACAGGCCGCTCTGGACGGGCCTGGGCGTCGCGGCCGCCGAGATCCTGCTGGCCCTCGCGATCACGAACCACTATCGGAAGCGCATGGCCTACAGCTTCTGGCGGAAGGCGCACTACCTCAACTTCGCCGTGTGGGGCCTCGCGTCCCTGCACGGGCTGATGTCGGGAACCGACCGTGGCGCGGGCTGGCTGGCCATCCTCTACGGCGTCTCGGTCGCGGGTGTCGTCATGCTGCTCGTCTGGCGCTTCGGCGGGTACGTGTTCCGCTCGCCCCGGGTGGCCGGCGCAGGAGCCATCACGGTCGTGGCGTTGCCGCTCTTGATCATCGGTCCACTCCGCCGCTCGCCGCCGGCCTGGAATGCTGCGAACATGAACGAGAGCCTCACCGGAACCGTGATCCGCAACGGAACGAACCTGCAGCAGATCGTCTCCTTCGTGGGGCAGGCGAGCGGACGGGAGAAGCTTTTCGTGCGCGCGGACCTGCTCGTCGCCCCCGGCAGGCTCGAAAAGACGTCCCTCCAGCTCGAGTACCTTCCGAGCGGAGACGTCTGCCGCGGAAAGGTGACCAACGTGGGGGGAACGAGCTTCAGCGGCAGCTGCCACCTAACGGACGGCGCGCCCCGCACGATTCAAGCCAGCTGGGTTCCGAACGCTCAGGGAACCGGAGTCATCGGCCAAATCACCCTGAGTGCCTAAGCCGGCGTTCGTCGCGCTCGCGTGCGCGGCCCTCCTCGCCGGCTGTGGCGGTAGCGGCGCGAAGAGCACGCCCGCAACTACCGGCACACCGAAGTCAAGTAACAGTCTGTTACAAGGAAAGACACGGCTGCACCTGACGAGGGTCGGGTCGCTGCCGGAGTCGTTGGCCAAAGCTGCGGCAGTCGCGCTCCCGCACGGCCGGCTCATGGTGATCGGCGGGTACGCGGGTGGCCGGTCGCTCGACGCGATCCTCGCGGGCCTACCGAACCGCCTGCGGGCGATCGGCCATCTGCCGCAGCCGACGCATGACGCCGCCGCGACTGTGCTCGGCGGCTTCGTCTATCTCTTCGGCGGCGGCAACACGATCTCGACGCCGAGCGTCGTGCGGATCGATCCGCGCTCGGGGTCGGCGAACGAGGTACCGGCGCTCGGCGAGCCTCTCTCCGACCTCGGTGCCGTCGCCATCGGCGGCCAGGCGTACATAAGCGGCGGCTTCACCGACACCGAGTTCGCATCCGGGATCATCCGCTACCTCCGGCCCGGCGGGGAAACCCTCGTCGCGCGCCTGCCGCAGGGCACGCGCTACGCGGGGGTGACGGCGATCGGCCGGACGATCTACGTCGCGGGCGGCCTGACTCCCGCGGGCGCGACACGCTCGGTGTACTCGGTCTCGCTCGGCGGCCGCGTGCGCCGGCTCGCGACGCTGCCCGCACCGGAGGATCACGCCGCGATGGCGGCGCTCGGCGGGACGCTCTACTACGTCGGCGGCCGGAAGGTGCTCGCGATCGACCCACGCTCCGGCAGGGTCTCGGTCGCCGCCCGGCTCCCGGCGTCGCTCTCCGACCCCACCGCGACGACGGTCGGCAACCGCATCGTCGTGACGGGCGGCGGCACGAACGGTGTCTGGGCGCTGACGCAGTAGCCGCCGCTATCGTCGCCTGCCGGTGAGCACCGGCGTAGGCTCGACGGAGCCGGAAAGGAGCGAGCTGCCGGCTTGGCCGGCGCTGGAGCGGAATGTCTGACTACGTCTACACGATGTACCGGGCCGACAAGTTCTACGGCCCCGACCGGCAGGTGCTGGCGAACATCTCGCTCTCGTTCCTGCCGGGAGCGAAGATCGGCGTGCTCGGCCCGAACGGCGCCGGCAAGTCGACGCTGCTCCGAATCATGGCCGGCAAGGACGAGCCCTCCTCCGGCGTGGCCGAGCTCGCTCCCGGAGCAACCGTCGGGATGCTCGAGCAGGAGCCGGAGCTCGACCCGGCGAAGGACGTGCGCGGCAACGTCGAGGACGGCGTCCGCCCGCTGCGCGACCTGCTCGACCGCTTCAACGAGATCAGCGCCGCGTTCGCCGAGCCCGACGCCGACTACGACACGCTGCTCGCCGAGCAGGCGAAGGTGCAGGACGCGATCGACCGCGCCGGCCTCTGGCAGCTCGACGACAAGCTCGACCACGCGATGGACGCGCTGCGCCTGCCGGATCCAGAACGCGACGTCACGACGCTCTCGGGCGGCGAGCGCCGCCGCGTCGCGCTCTGCCGGCTGCTCCTCTCGTCGCCCGACCTGCTCCTCCTCGACGAGCCGACGAACCACCTCGACGCCGAGTCCGTGCTCTGGCTCGAGCGCTTCCTCGCGGACTACAAAGGCACAGTCGTCGCCGTCACGCACGACCGCTACTTCCTCGACAACGTGGCCGGCTGGATCCTCGAGCTAGACCGCGGCCGCGGGATCCCGTTCCAGGGCAACTACTCCTCGTGGCTCGAGCAGAAGCAGGAGCGTCTCGCGCACGAGGAGAAGACGGAGTCGGCGCGCCGCCGCACGCTCGCTCGCGAGCTCGAGTGGGTGCGCCAGAGCCCCAAGGCGCGACATGCCAAAGCGAAAGCCCGGCTCGGCGCGTACGAGCGCCTGCTCGCCGAGGAGCAGAACGTGAAGCTCGACAAAGTCGAGATCCACATCCCGGCCGGCCCGCGCCTCGGCGACGTCGTGATCGACGCCGACGGCGTGCGCAAGGGCTTCGGCGATCTCCTGCTCGTCGACGACCTGACGTTCTCGCTGCCGCCCGCCGGCATCGTCGGCGTCGTCGGCCCGAACGGCGCAGGCAAGACGACGCTGTTCCGGATGATCGCGGGTGAAGAGGCTCCAGACGACGGGACGCTCCGGATCGGCGACACCGTCGAGCTCGCCTACGTCGACCAGACGCGCGGCGACCTCGATCCGGCGAACAGCGTCTGGAAGGAGATCTCGGGCGGGCACGACACGATCGAGCTGGGCAAGCGCGAAGTCAACTCGCGCCAATACGTGTCGTGGTTCAACTTCAAGGGTTCAGACCAGCAGAAGCGCGTCTCGGACCTCTCGGGCGGCGAGCGGAACCGCGTCCACCTCGCGAAGCTCCTGCGCGCCGGCGGCAACGTGTTGCTCCTGGACGAGCCGACGAACGACCTCGACGTCGACACGCTGCGCGCGCTCGAGGAGGCGCTGCTCGAGTTCGCCGGCTGCGCCGTCGTGATCACCCACGACCGCTGGTTCCTCGACCGCGTCGCGACCCACATCCTCGCGTTCGAGGGATTGAGCGAGACGATCTGGTTCGAGGGCTCGTGGGCCGAGTACGTGGATTGGATGAAGGAGACGCGCGGCCCCGAAGCGCTCGAGCCGCACCGGATCAAGTACAAGCCGCTCGTCCGCAGTTGAGAGCCGGCGGGCCGCTGCAGTCGGCCCTCCGGTTTCGTCGCTCTAGACGAGCGTCTCGACGAAGACGTCGACCTTCTCGAGCGGGAAGGTCTCGGTCTTGATCACTTCGAGCTTGCCGATCTTCGCCAGCGCGCGGAACGCGGCGGCGTTGTCGGGATACTTCACGAGGGCGAAGAAGTCCCACGGCCCCATGACGGCGAAGGTCTCCTCGAGCTTGCCGCCTTCCTCCTCGATCAGGATCTTGAACTTGTCGAGGTACTCGGGCGTCTTGTCGAGGGTCTCATGACCCTCGGGCGTGAGGGTGAAGAAGTGCGCATACGTGAACACGGTTTCACCTCCCTTCGTCCCGAGGCTACGAGCGGCGACGTGCACCCCCATCAGGGAATCCGCTGATCTCGGCGTCGGTCGCGCAGGGGATTGCCCCCGTCCTGCGGCACTGGGCGGCGCGTCCCGCGAGACGATCGGCAAGCACGTCAGCTCCTACTACCCTGCCGAGCGCGGGTCGTGATCGACCCGATGATGCCGTCGGAGCGGCCGGCGTCGTTCCAGCCCGAGCCCGCGATCCTCACCTGCCGGCACCACCGCCGCGACTCGTGGAAGTTCGGCTGCGCGGCATGGGTCGTCGAGCAGGGCTGCGCGCTGCCGATCGGCGGCTACTCGACGAGCTCGAGTTCGACCACCTGCTGCTCGCTCACGGCGATCCGGTGATCGGAGACGCAAAGCAGCAGCTCCGCGGCCTCACGGAGGTTTGGTCCTCGCAGCGCCGGCCGCTGCGAACGTGCTCGCCGAACAGGCTCCTTAGGGCGTCTAGGCCTGGGGAATCCGGGCTTCGAGCGCAGCCGTAACGGCCTCGCGTACCGGCTCGAGCTCGATCCGGTCGAGTACTTCCTGGAAGAAGCCGCGCACGATCAGGCGTTCGGCTTCCTGCCGCGTGAGCCCGCGCGACATCAAATAGAACATGTCCTCGCGGTTCACCCTCCCGACCGTTGCCGCGTGCGTGCAGCGGACGTCGTTCGCCAGGATCTCGAGGCCCGGGATCGGGACCGCGTGCGTCGTCGGCGAGAGCATCAGGTTGCGGCACTCCTGGTACGCGTTCGTCTTCTGCGCGTCCTTCTCGACGCGGATCATGCCGCGCCACACCGCCGTCGCCTCGTCCCGCAGCGCGCCCTTGAAGGCGAAGTCCGACTCGCAGTCGGGCGCGATGTGCTCCTGGAACGTGTCGTAGTCGAGGTGTTGCGTGCCGTCGGCGAAGTACGCGCCCGTCACGCGTGACGTGGCGCCGCGCCCCGAGAGGTCGTTCTGGATCCGCGTCTTGCCCTTCTTCGAGCCGAACCCGCCGGCGACCCAGTCGAGCTCGGCGTCGCGCTCGACGCGCGCGTGATGCGACGCGAAGTGCCACGTCTCGCGCGAGAGGTTCTGCAGGGAGACGTACTCGAGCTTCGCGGCCGGCTCGACGAAGAGCTCCGTGACCGCATTGGAATAAGCCTCGGTGTCGGCGCTCGGCGACGCGTACTCCTCGATCAGCGAGGCGCGCGCGCCCTCCTCCACCACGACGACGAGCCGCCAGAACGTCTGGCCGGTCGCGGAGATGCGGACGTAGAGCGGCTGCCCGAGCTCGACGCCCTTCGGGACGACGACGAGCAGGCCGTGCTTCCACATCGCGGCGTTGTGGGCCGCGAACTTCTCGTCCCAGCCGACGAGCGAGTAGAGGCGCTCGTGCTCCTCGGGGAGCGGCTCGAACGTCACGCCCTCGGGTGCCTTCTCGATCTCGATCCCGTCGGCCGTGACGGTCGCGTAGCCGGCGACGTCGAGGTCCAGCATCGTCTCGATCTCCGCCGACGCCGCGCCCGCGAACGCGTCGGGATCGAAGTCGCGCAGGTTCGTGAAGCGCCAGTGCTCCTCGGTCGTGTCCGGGATCGGGAGCTTCTCGTAGGCGGCGAGCGCGTCGCTACGACTCATGCGGTGCGTACCTCCGGTGAAGCATGAAGCGGTTGCCGTCGGGATCGTCGAACGGGGCCATGTGACAGACGCCAGTGTCGTACGGCTCGTCGCTGAACTCGATGCCGCGGCCCTCGAGCTCGGAGCGCGTCTCGGCGACGTCGGCCACACGCAACGCGATCGGCGAACCGTGGCCCTTGGTGAACGTCCCCCCGATCGAAGTGGGATCGATCAGGTACAGGAAGACGTTGTCGCCGAGCCTGAACTCGGGGAAGCCGCCCTCGCCGGTCTGCGGCAGGCCGAGCGTGTCGCGGTACCACGCGGTCGAGCGCTGCAGATCGGTCACAGGCACTGAGATGAAGTCGACGTGCTCGACTTCCACTAGCCGACCGAGCCTTCCATTTGGAGCTGGATTAGCCGGTTCATCTCGACCGCGTATTCGAGGGGGAGTTCTTTGGTGATCGGCTCGACGAAGCCGCTCACGATCATCGCGCTCGCCTCGGCCTCGGTCAGGCCGCGCGA
>DATGEB010000036.1:0-3453 GCA_035310545.1 Gaiellaceae bacterium | reverse complement strand
TCTTGATCCCGTCTCGTACGGCCTCGAGCAGCGCCGCGTTCTCGGCATCGTCGTCGGGGCCCGGGCCGGCGTGGGCGAGGCTCTCCCAACGCTCCGGATCGAGTGTCACCTCGCGGTCGCGCCACACGCGGCGCCGCACCTTCACCGACGCTTCGAGCAGCGCGAACTTGTACGCCCACGTGCGAAAGGCGCTCTCGCCGCGGAAGTCGTCGAGCCGCCGCAGCACGGAGACCGCGGCGTCGTCGGCGGCTTCCTGAGCGAGCTCGTCGAGCTCGACCGCCGAGAGCTGAGGGAGAAACTCGCGCCGCCGGAACACCTCGAAGCGAGCCGCCCGAAGCAAGAGCCCGTGCAGGTCCGCGACGGCCTCGTCGCGACGGATGCCCGGGGCCGCCAGCGCGCTCACATCAGGATTGGTGTCGGCTACGGACAAGGTCTTACCTTGTACCCGCGCGAGGTCCGGCTACGCGGCAGCAAGAGCCGACGTGCGCTCCGCCATTTCCCGGTCTTTCTCGGTGATCCCGCCCTTGGAGTGGGTCGTCCAGCGGACGGTCACGCGGCGGTATCGAATGTCGATGTCAGGATGGTGGTTCTCACTCTCGGCGAGCTCGGCGAGCATGTCGACGAAGCGGATCGCAGCGGAGAACGATGGAAGCTCGAACTCGTGGACGAGTGCGTCGTCCCGCTCCTGCCAGTCGGTCATCCGGAGAGTATTCCCCGTCCGGGACGCGCAAACGCCGCTCAGACGTACAAGACTGCGGAGGAGTGCGTGAACCAAGTGACCGGGATCTCGTACGGCGGGCGCGTCGCGGCGACCGCGATTCCGCGGCTGTGCTCTTTCGCCGCTACTGGCGCGATGCGTGGCGCGCGGCGTTCGCGATCACCGGTCGCCGAGCGCTCGCGGACGACATCGCCGCCGACGGGTTCGAGCGCGCGTTCGCCGCGCTCGGCCGCTTCGACGAGCGTCGTCCGTTCGGACCGTGGCTGCACCGCATCGTCGCCAACCGGGCGCTCGACGTGCTGCGCGCCGAGCGCCGTCTGTCGGACGAGGAGCTTCCCGACCTGCCCGACCTCGCGCCGGTCCACGCCTCCGGCGACCGAAGCCTTCTCGCGGCGGTGGCCGAGCTCTCGCTGGAGAGGCGCGTCGTCGTCGTGCTGCGTTACGGGGTCGGCATGACGCCCGCGCAGATCGCCGACGTGCTCGACCTGCCGGTGGGCACCGTCAACTCGCGGCTCGCACGCGGGCTGGAGCAGCTGCGCGAGTCCCTGGAGGTCGAGCATGTCGAGTGAGCTCGAGCGGCGTCTCGAACGTCTGCTCGCCGAAGCGCCCGAGCCCGACCCCGGAGCGGGGGAGGAGGCGCTGCATCGAGCCCTGCGAGCGCTCCAGCCCGCCGCTTCGGCGCGGCGTGGGATCCGCACCGCGGTGCTCGTCTTCGCCGGCACTGCCGTGTTGCTCGCGATCGCAGCGGGCTCGCTCAGTGCCGCGGGAGCGCTTCATGTCAGCTTCGGCTCGAAGGAGAAGCCGCTTCCTGCAGTCAGACAACTCGTGCTGCCGAAGGGGGCGAGCGGCATCGCGGCGATCGTCGACGGCCGGTTGTCGGTCGCGATCAAGGGCGGCTTTCGGCTCCAGACAGCGGCCACGGCGGCGGCGCTCTCCCCGCACGCGCTCTACATCGCCGCCGGGATCGGCCACTCCCTCGTGGCCATGGCCCCGAACGGAAGGGTCGCCTGGACGCATCCCGTTCGTGGGCGGGTGGTCGCCATCGCCTGGAGGCCGGACGGGCTTCAGATCGCGTATCTCGTCCGGCGCGGCAGCCGCGTCGCGCTGCACGTGATCTATGGGAACGACAAGCCCGGGAGTGACCGGACGATCGACCGCTCTGTGAGAGCGATCCGACCATCGTGGCGTGCAGACTCCCTGGCGCTCGCCTACGTCGGCGCGGGTGGGGGAGCGATCGTCTACGACCGGTTCCACCAGAGACGGCATCTCGTCCCGGTCAACGCTCCCGTGACCGGCGTCGCGTTCGCGCCGCAGGGAGACGCGCTCGCCGTGGAGACCGGCAACGGCGTCTGGCTCGCGCGGGCCGACGGCACCCAGACCGTGACCACGGGAGCCGTGGAGGCATTCGGCTGGCTCGACAACCGGCTTGCCGTCGTGGTTCCGGGCGAGGCCTCCGCCCTGCTGCGGCTGTTCACAGCCGCAGGCTTCCCACGCGGTTCGAGCGCGGTGCGCGGAGTCGCCCTCGCGGTCACGCCGAAGCTCGTCGTCGTGCGAACGGCGCAGAGCCTGGTCACGGGACGCACGACGCTCCTGAGCGTTCCCCGCCGAGCCTCGGTTCGCGATCTGCAGGTCGGTTAGCCCGGCCAGAGCGAGATCGCGACGTAACGCGTGACGGGCGCGAGCTTCGTCGTCCACATCCGCGTCAGCGTTCCGGCGCGAAGCTCGGTGACGTCGCCGTTCAGGACAGAGCTCGTGACGACGTCGCCGCCGAGCGTCGCGAGGTTGAACGACCCGTACGGCATCGCGACCGAGCGGTGCCGCACGTACGTCCGCCACGACACGCTTTCCAGCGAGGAGCCGTAGCCGCTCGTGATCAGAGCGCGAGTGCCGGAGAACGCGATCTCCTGCGGGCCTTTCCCCGCGGCGACCTCACGCAGCGGCCTGCCGCTCGCTGCGCTGAACACCGTCACGAACGGCGCCGCGGATGAGCTGACCCAAACGGTTCGTCCATCGGGCGCGAACTCGATGCCGTGGCCGGTGACGCGAGGATGAATCCGTCCGACGACACGCGGTCGGCGGAGGTTCGCGGTGTCGAGACGGACGATCGTCGTCGCGGTCTCGCTCAGCGCGACCCAGAGGCGCCGTCCGTCCGGGCTGAAGTCGAGATGGTGGGCGCCGTAGCCGACGAACACCCGGCCGACGATCCGCCGCCGCCGCAGGTCGAGCACGACGAGCCGCCCGCTTCCGCCGTCGGAGACGTAGGCGTAGCGGCCGCCGGGCGCGATGGCGGCCACCTCCGGCACGCGAAACCCGCGGAAGACCTTGATCGGTCGGAGCGAGTGCCAGGCGAGAAGCGTCACCCGGCCGTGGGGATCGACCACGACGGCGGGGCCGCGAAGCGTCGTGGCGACCATCAGCGGGTCATCGAGGCGGACGCGCTTCAGCACGTGGCCGCCGTGCGGTCCGAGCGAGACCGCGAAGACCTCGTTCGAGGTCTCGGCGACGACGAGAGCGACCGGCCGGCCACCCGACGTCGCGGCGACGGAAGAGGGCACGAGAAGAGCGGCGACGCAAGCCGAGACGGCGATGAATGTGCGCATGCCTGGCATACGCCCCGCGCGGGCCGAGCGGTCCCGGGTGAGCTACGGTTGTGCTCGCCGCGGGGCGTGGCGCAGCCTGGTTAGCGCGTTGGTCTGGGGGACCAAAGGTCGCGAGTTCGAATCTCGCCGCCCCGA
>DATGEB010000035.1:0-89034 GCA_035310545.1 Gaiellaceae bacterium | reverse complement strand
TCAGGCGCTGATCGCGCTCTTCGACCCCGAGACGGGAACCCCGACGGCGCTCATGGACGGGACGTACATCACCGCGATGCGCACCGCTGCGACGGCCGCGCTCGCCGCACGCCTCCTCGCGCGGCCCGACGCGCGCGTGCTCGCGATCCTCGGCACCGGCGTGCAGTCACGCTCGGCGCAGGAGATGTTCCCACGCGCGCAGGAGTTCGAGGAGGTGCGGGTCGCCGGGCGCGGCGAGTTCGAGGAAGCCGTGCGCGGCGCGGACGTCGTCCATGCGACCACGGCTTCGGCCGACCCCGTCGTCCGCTGGGACTGGCTGAAACCCGGTGCGCACGTCAGCTCGGTCGGGTACGGAGCCGGCGGCTCCGAGCTCGACCCTGCGATCGTCGAGCATGCGGACCTCGTCGTCGTCGAGCAGCGCGACTCTGCCTTCGCGCCGCTGCCCGCGGGCGCGCCGGAGCTCAATCCGCGCGGCCGCGACGGGGTCGTCGAGCTCGGCGAGATCGTCGCCGGCACGGCGGCCGGTCGCAGCTCCGGCGAGCAGATCACGCTCTACAAGTCGGTCGGCGTCGCCGTCCAGGACCTCGCAGCCGCGACGCTCGCGCTCGCGGCGGCGCAGGAACGCGGTGTCGGCCAGGAGGTCGAGCTGGAGGACATTCGCGTATGAGCAGCAACGAGTTCAGCCCAGGGCTCGCCGGGGTCGTCGCATTCGAGACGGAGATCGCCGAGCCGGACAAGGATGGCGGCGAGCTTCGCTACCGCGGGGTCAACATCGAGGATCTGGTCGGCAAGGTTCCGTTCGAGCACGTCTGGGGCCTGCTCGTGGACGAGTCCTTCGAGCCGGGCCTGCCGTACGAGCACGTCGAGCTCGGGCTCCGCACGGGCGGCTACATGTCCGACCTGCAGTCGCGCCTCGCGGCGCTGAGCGGCGAGTGGAATCTCGGCCAGTTCATCGACATCGACGACGAGCAGGCGAAGGAGGATCTCCGCCGGCTCTCGGCCGCGACCCTGTCGGTCGTGGCGCAGTCGGCCCGCGGCGCCGACGCGCCGCCGGTGCCTCCGGAAACGGTGCAGCAAGGGCAGACGGCCGCGGAGCGGTTCGTCCTCGAGTGGCGCGGCGAGCCGAACGAGCGCTCGGCGAAGGCGATCGACACGTACTGGATCTGCACCGCCGAGCACGGTCTCAACGCGTCCACGTTCACGGCCCGGATCGTCGCCTCGACCGGAGCCGACGCCGGCGCCGCGCTCGCGTCGGCGGTCGGCGCGCTCTCGGGCCCGTTGCACGGCGGCGCTCCCGCGCGCGTGCTGCCGATGCTCGACGCCGTGGCGGAGTCGGGTGACGCCGAGAAGTGGGTCGCCGAGGCGCTCGGCCGAGGCGAGCGGATCATGGGCTTCGGCCATCGCGTGTATCGCGCCGAGGATCCACGATCCCGCGTTCTCAAGCGCGTTGCGAAGGAGCTCGGATCGCCGCTCGTCGAGGTGGCCGAGGAGCTCGAGCAGGTCGCGCACGAGGCCATCGCCAGAAAGCACCCGAGCCATTCGTGGACGAACGTCGAGTACTGGTCGGCCGTCGTCCTCGACGTGGCCGAGGTGCCGCCGCAGCTCGCGCCGGCGATGTTCGCCTGCTCGCGGACGGCCGGCTGGTCCGCGCACGCCCTCGAGCAGAAGCGGCTCGGCGTGCTCATTCGTCCATCCGCGCGCTACACCGGGCCTGGTGCCCGCTCGCTGCAGGAGGTCTAGTCGTGAAGAGACTCGTGTTCCTCATCGTCGTGGTGCTCGCACTCACCGCCTGCGGCGGGTCGAGCAAGTCGAAGACCCCGCCCGAGACGGGGCCGTCACCGGCGTCCACGAAGCGGACGATCACGAACAACTGGGAGCAGTTCTTCTCGAGCAAGACGAACGTCGCCGGGAAGGTTCGGCTCATGCAGAACGGAGAGCACTTCAAGTCGGTCATCCAGAGCTTCGCAAGCAATCCGCTGGCGAGCAACGTCAGCGCGGCGGTCTCGTCCGTGACGATTCAGGGCGCGAACAAGGCGAAGGTCGTCTACGTCGTTACCTTCGGCGGCGCGTCCCTCCCGAAGCAAACCGGCATCGCCGTGCGCGAGAACGGCAGCTGGAAGGTCGGAGACGCGAGCCTCTGCAAGCTGATCGCGCTCGGCGGGACGACTCCGTCCGTCTGCAAGTCGTAACGTCCTCCCGGTGAGCGCTCTCGCGCTGTTCCGGCAGCGGCACGCCCGCGAAGCTGCCCTCGCGGCCGTCTGCGCGATCCTCTTCCTCACCTTCCTCGACAACACGATCGTCAGCGTCGCGCTGGCCGACATCCAGTCGTCGCTCAGCGTCAGCGTCACCGGGCTCCAGTGGATCGTCGACGGCTACATGCTGGCGTTCGCCGCGCTGATGCTCACCGGCGGGACGCTCGGCGACCTGCTCGGGAGAAAGAAGGTCATGCTCGTGGGAGTCGCGATCTTCTGCGCGGGCTCGATCGTCGCCGCCCTCGCGCACGGCTCGAGCACCCTGATCGCCGGGCGGATCGTGATGGGCCTCGGCGCCGCTGCCTCCGAGCCGGGCACCCTCTCGCTCATCCGCCACATCTATCCGGAGCGCGAGGAGCGCGCTGTGGCGCTCGGCGTGTGGGCGGCCGTGTCGGGACTCGCACTCTCGCTCGGGCCGGTGATCGGCGGCGTGCTCATCTCGGGCGCCGGGTGGCGCTGGATCTTCTGGTTCGGCGTCGCCTTCGGGGCCGTCGCGTTCGCGGTGGCGGCGGTGACGCTCACCGAGAGCAGCGACCCCTGGATAGCCACAGGCGATCGGTCCTCCGGCCGGGCGTCGTCGACTTCGCCCGCGGCGCTTCCAGCCCTACAGCGGCGGAAGCTCGACGTCCCGGGGCTCGCCGCGGGGGCCGGGTCGATCCTGGCCGCCACGTTCGCCGTGATCGAGGGCGAGAACCGCGGCTACGGGACGTGGTGGATCGGCGCGCTCTTCGCCGCCTCGGCGGCGCTCATCGTCGCGTTCGTCCTGATCGAGCAGCGCGTCCCGGATCCGGTGCTGAAGATCGACTTCCTGCGCAACCCCACGTTTACCGCGGCGAACGTCGTCGCGTTCGCCACGAACCTGTCCGTCTTCTCGGTCTTCTTCTTCACGGCGCTCTACCTGCAGCTGATCTCGAACTTCTCCGGCTACCAGATCGCTCTCGTCTTCACGTCGCTCGCCGGTGCGATGATCGTCGCCGGGCCGATCGCGGGCCGCTGGACCGCGCGGGTCGGGCCGCGGGTGCCGATGGTGCTCGGCTGCGCCCTCGCGGGGGTCGGGCTCCTTCTCGTCGACCAGCAGCTCACGGCGACGACGAGCGTCGCTGCGCTTGCGTGGCCGCTCGCGATCGCCGGGCTCGGCTTCGGGATCGCCCTCGTCACGATGACGGCGGCCGTGCTCACGCTCGTCCCGCCGGAGCAGTCCGGGATGGCCGCTTCGACGGTGAACACGAGCCGCGAGCTCGGCGGCGTCTTCGGTGTCGCGGTGCTCGGCGCGGTCGTCAACGCCCAGCTCACGAGCGGGCTCACCGAGAAGCTCGTCAAGCTCGGGATCCCGATCCAGTTCCGCCAGATCGTGATCCAGTTCGTGACGACGGGCGGCAACATCACCAACGCCGAGAACAGCCCTGCGGCGAGGGGGCACCTCAAGATCGTCGCCAAGGTGCTCGTGGCCGCCGAGAACTCGGCGGGCCACGGCGTCCATCTTGCGCTCCAGATCGCCGGGGGGATCGTCCTCGCCGCTGCCGTCATAGCAGCGTTCGCAGCGCGGCATAGGGTTGGGCGCGTGGAGGAGGTCGAGGCGTAATCCCACGCGCGGTTCTCGTCGGGGGCACCGGCATGATCGGACGCGCCGCTGCGCAAGCGCTGGCCGCCGACGGCTGGGACGTCGTCGCGGTGTCGCGCACGGGCACGCTGCCCGACGGTCTGGCGGAGCTCGGGGTCGTCGCGGCCGTGGCCGATCGCGACCACGACGCGCAACTGCGAGCCGTGATCGGATCCGGCGCGGACGTCCTTCTCGACACCGTTGCCTACACGCGTGAGCACGGCGAGCAGCTCAACGGGCTCGAGGGACTGGTCGGCTCGCTCGTCGTCGTCTCCAGCGCGTCGGTCTACACCGACGACGACGGCCGGGCGCTCGACGGGGAGGGCGATCCTCCGGCCATGCCCGTGCCGATACTCGAGACGCAGCGGACCGCGGAGCCCGGCGACGCCACGTACTCGACGCGCAAGGCCGAGCTCGAGCAGACGCTCCTCGCGGGGCCGCTCCCGGCGACGCTCCTGCGCGCGTGCGCGATCCACGGGCCCGGAGCGAAACTGCCGCGCGAGGTCTACTTCGCCAAGCGCGCAGTCGACGGGCGAGGCCGCGTCGCGATTGCCTGGAACGGCGAGAGCCGGTTTCACACGACGTCCGTACCGAATCTCGCGGAGCTGGTCCGGCTCGCAGCGGCGAAGCCGGGAGATCGCGCTCTCAACGCCGGTGACCCCGATCCGCCGACGACCCTCGAGATCTGCCGCGCGATCGGTGACGCGCTCGGGCACGAGTTCGAGCCCGCGCTCCTCCCCGGCGACGCGTACGACAACCCGTGGGGCGCACCGTCCGACCGGCCATTCGTCGTCTCCATGACGACGGCGGAGCGGGCCCTCGGATACCGGCCCGTCACGACGTATTCGGAGGCCGTGCGAGAGACGTGCGCCTGGCTCGCCGACGAGCTCGCACGCGGCCGCAACTGGGCCGGCACCTACCTCGAGGGCATGCTCGACTACGACGCCGAGGACGCCGTCCTCGCCTCGCAATGATCGACCCGACCGCATACCGCGACCGGTTCCCGATCCTCGAGACCTGCACGTACCTCATCAACCACTCGCTCGCGGCGATGCCCGCGGCGGCCGAGGACAACCTGAGCGAGTACGCGCGCATGTGGCGCGAGCGGGGCATCCGCGCCTGGGGCGAAGGCTGGTGGGACATGCCCGTGACTGTCGGTGACCAGCTGGGGCGGATCCTCGGCGCGCCGCCCGGCTCGATCGTGATGCACCAGAACGTGACGGTTGCCGAGGCGGTCGTCCTCTCGTGCTTCGCGCGGTCGGGCGAGCGGAACCGGATCGTCTACGAGGAGGCGAACTTCCCGTCGGTTCGCTACCTCTACCAGGCGCAGCCCGACATCGAGGTCCTCGCGGTCGCGGATGGCGCGGCCATCGTCGATGCGATCGACGAGCGGACGCTGCTCGTCCCGATCAGCCACGTCCTGTTCAAGAACGCCGAGATCCAGGACCTCGAGCCGATCATCCGCCGCGCGCACGAGGCGGGCGCGCACGTGGTGCTCGACTGCTACCAGTCGGCCGGCGTCGTCCCCTTCGACCTGACCGCGCTCGGCGTGGACTTCGCGGTCGGCGGCAGCGTGAAGTGGCTCTGCGGCGGCCCGGGCGCCGGGTGGCTCTACGTGCGGCCGGACGTCGCCGGCCGGCTCGAGCCCACGCTCGTCGGCTGGCAGGGACACGCTCGGCCGTTCGCCTTCGAGCCGGAGCTCGAGTACGCGTCCGGCGCACGGCGCTTCCTCACGGGCACTCCGAACGTCCCCGCGCTCTACGCGGCGACCGCCGGCTACGACGTGATCGAGGAGGTCGGAGTCGAGCGGATCCGCGAGCGCTCGCTCGCGCTCACGCAGCTCCTCGTCGACCTCTGCGACGCGGCGGGGCTCGAGATCGTCTCGCCGCGGGAGCCAGCGCGTCGCGGCGGCACCGTGACGGTCTCGACGCCGGATCACGCCGCCTGTCACCGCGAGCTGGGAGAGCGGGGCGTCATCTGCGACTTCCGTCCCGGGGACGACGGAGGGATCCGCCTGGGCCCGCACTTCTTCAACACCGAGAACGAGGTGCGGCATGCGATCTCCGAGCTCGCGGAGATCGTGGCGAGCGGCGCGTACGAGCGGCACCTCGGCGCAGCGGCGCGGTTCTGACGTCTTGAACATGCTCGCCGTGGCGCTCGCGGCGGCTTCCTAGGTCGAGGCGAGCAACTCGGTCAGCCGAGTCGCGTGCTTCGGCGCAGCGGGCTCGTCGTCGTGGCGGAAGTAGACGTAGACCGGCTCCTTCGCGGCAGCGACAGCAGCCGCGAACTCCGCGTCGGGCGCCTCGCGGCGCCGGAGGTAGCGGAACGGCGCCGGGTGGTCGAGGTCGCCGACCCGCACCGCGCCGGCTTCCGCCAACCGCGGCTCGATCCCATCCCACGAGGCGTGCTCGAGGTCGAACGCGAGGCGGAGCGACGGGTCGAGCGAGCCGAGGAGGAGCTCGAGCGCTCCCTCGTCGCGCGCCTTCTCGAGCGAGATGCGGATCGGCCCGAGCCGGTCGCCGAGGTGCCGGACTCGAGAGGAGAACGTGTCGAGCATCCCGAGCCGGTCGCCGGGCAGCTTCGGCGCGAACTCGAACCCGTCGGGCACCTGCTCGGCCCAGCGGCGGAACTGATCCTCGGCGGGCAGCCGGTAGCCGGTCGTGTTCAGCTCCACCGTCGAGAAGCGGTCGGCGTAGAACGCGAGGAAGCCGGACGGATCGAGGCCGGCGGGATAGAAGCCCGGCCGCCAACTCGGATACGACCAGCCCGAGGTGCCGACGTGGACGTCTACGGCGCGGTGCGGTCGTTCGCGACGAAAGCCTCGTACGTAACGGGCATCTTCTCGGAGAGGAACGACTCGACCGCGTCGGCGTAGCGCCGGATCTCGCGCTGCGCGGTCTCGGAGGCCCGCAGCGACACGAAGTTCATGAGCGCCCGCGCGTTCACCGTCCAGAAGAACTCGGTGTAGGCGCCGACCGGCAGGACGCAGCGGGCGACCTCGCGCGCGACGCCGGCCTCGACGAGCTCCTCGTACGCGGCGTACGCCGTCCGGTACACCGATTCGAGCGTCTCACGCGTCGATTCCGCCAGCTCCGGCTCGACCGTCTCGAATGTATAGGCGCCGGGCTTGCCGACCTGCGTGCGCACGTCCTCGGGAGCCGGGACGTAGAACTCGTCGGTCGCCTTCGCGTACCGCATCGAGAACTCGTTGAAGGAGCCGATGCGGTGCCGGAACCACTCGCGCGCGACGAAGATCGGGCAGCGGACGTGGAAGCGGAAGCTGTTGTGCTCGAACGGCGTGCCGTGCCGCTCGCGCATCAGGAACCGGATGAGGCCTTCGTCGGACGCATCCATCGCGTCCTTGTGCCGCGCGAACGAGACCCGAGCCGCGTTGACGACCGAGAGGTCGTCGGCCATGACTGCGTCCAGCCGGACGAACCCGTGGTCGAGGACGGGGCGGTAGTCCGGGGTGGCCGGCGATTCGGTCACTGCTGCCATGGGGTGGGGACGCTACGGCCCGAGCCGGATGGTACGTCGAGCGCTAGGCGGCGATCGGCTCGAGCACCGTCTGGCCGGGCTCGGCGCCGCCGCCGGGCGGTCGCGTGACCACCCACGAGTCGCCCGTGCGCAGCGAGTATGGCGCGTTGAGCGTCACCGTCAACCCCTTCGAGGAGCCCGCGCCGCGGAACGTCCCGCAGAGACCCCAGGGGCGGCCGTTGCGGACGAGGTAGACCTCGTAGTAGCCGTGGTTCGCCAGCTTCGGCAGCCCGACGACGCTGAGCGTCATGGGCCAGTTGCCGTGCCTCGAGCGCCAGATCGCGAGTGTGGCGCGCGCGTGCGGCAGTGCCGACGTTCCTTCGAGGGCGAGAGAGATCACGGGGGCGGGAGCCTTGGCCGCGGTGCCGCCGCCGCGAGCGGCGTACCCGGCGAAGAAGACCGCGACAACCGACAGCGCGGCCGCGAGAAGCACGAGCGCCCGCCGCTTCGCGACCCGCCGCCCGCGCAGCGGGAGCGCGCCGAAGCTCGGCGCCTCGTGCAGGCTCGGCGGCAGCTCCGGCGGAGGGCCGGCCTGGAGGAGCAGTTCGTGTGCGTGCCGCAGCCGGTCGCGCTCCGCACCGGTCGCCTCGGCGCCGATCAGCTCGTCGAAGTCCGGCTCGCGCGTCAAACCAGCTCTCCTTCCAACACCGTCGCGAGATTCGCAAGACCGCTGCGCGTCCGCGTCTTCACCGTTCCGAGCGGGAGCCCGAGGAACTCGGCCACCTCGCTCTGCGACAGTCCGCTCCAGTACGCGAGCTCGATCACCTCGCGCTCCCGCGGCTGGAGCTCCTCGAGGGCGCGATGGACGCGCCAGGAGACATCTGCCTCCTCCGCCTGCTCGGGTGGCCCTGGTTCGCCGGACACCAGCTCGGGGAGCTCGCTGTCGGCGGCGGGCCCGTTGCGGCGCAGCCGGTCGACGATGGCGTTCCGAGCGACCGTGTAGAGCCAACCGCCGGCCGCGCCGCGCTCCGGCCGGTACGTCGAAGCAGAGCGCCAGATCGCGGCGAACGCCTCCTGGGCGGCGTCCTCGGCATGGCCGCGGTCGCCGAGTCTCCGCAAGGCCAGGCTGAAGACGGGCCTGACGTAGCGGCCGTAGAGGACTTCGAAGGCCGCGCTGTCGTGCTCGCCGACGCGCGCGAGGAGCTCCGCGTCGGAGGGATCGGGCAACGCACCGGCCGGCGCGGGCGCTGTCTCCGCGGAAACGGCACGCAAGCGGGGCTGGGGAACGTCGAGCGCAATCTCCATGTCTCCGCTGTTCTTACGCATGCCGGACTCCGGCGGATTTTCCGTTACGAGGTCTGGGCCTCCGCGAAGCGCCGCTCGACCTCGGGCCAGTCGACCACGTTCCACCAGGCCTCGAGGTAGGCGGGCCGCTTGTTCTGGTACTTGAGGTAGTAGGCGTGCTCCCAGACGTCGATCCCGAGCAGCGGGACGTCGCTCTGCGAGATCGGCGAGTCCTGGTTGGCCGTGGAGTAGACCGCGAGGCCCGTTCCGTCCCAGACGAGCCAGGACCAGCCGCTGCCGAACCGCTTCACGCCGCCGTCGTTCACGGCTGTCTTCAGCTCCGCGAAGGAGCCGAACGAGTCGTCGATCGCCGTCCGGAGCGCGCCGCCGGGCTCGCCGCCCCCGTCCGGGCCCATGATCTGCCAGAACAGCGAGTGGTTCGCGTGGCCGCCGACGTTGTTGCGGACGGCCGCCTGCTTGTCTGCGGGAATCGCCTCGAGGTTCGTGAGGATGCTCTCGACGGAGGCGTCGGCCCACTCCGTCCCCTCGAGCGCGGCGTTCGCGTTCGTCACGTACGCCCCGTGGTGGAGGTCGTGGTGGATGCGCATCGTCTCCGCGTCGATGTGCGGCTCGAGCGCGTCGTACGCGTACGGCAGATCCGGGACTGCTAAGGCCATCTCGTGGGCTCCTTTCGGCTGCTGCTCTCCTGCGACGGAGGATATGCTCCGCGCTCGTGTCCACGCTCGCCTACAGGTTCGAGGAGATCGCCCCGCGCCCGTTGCGGCCGGAGACGCTCGAGCTCGACGGAATCTCACGCGCCGCGGTCGAGGCGCACTACACGCTCTACAAGGGGTACGTCGCGAAGCGGAACGAGATCCTCGGCCGGCTCGCCGACGTCGATCTCGCCGCAGCGAACCAGACCTTCTCCGAGCTCCGCGCGCTCAAGGTCGACCTGACCTTCGCGATCGGCGGCATCAAGAACCACGAGCTCTACTTCGGTCATCTGGGCGGAGCCGGTGGAGACCCCGACGGCGCGTTCGGCAGCCTCGTCGCGCGCAACTTCGGCTCGGTCGACGCCTGGCGCGCCGACCTCGAGGCGACGGGCATGGCGGGCCGTGGCTGGGCCTGGACGGCGTACGACTGGGACGAGGGCCGCCTCTTCAACTACATCGGCGACGCGCAGAACACGTTCCCGGTCTGGAACGCGACGCCGCTCGTGGCGCTCGACGTCTACGAGCATGCGTACTTCCTCGACTACCAGACCGACCGCGCCGGGTATATCGACGCGTTCTTCGCCAACCTCGACTGGGACGTCGTGAACGGCTGGGTCGAGCAGTACGGCATCCCCACCTAGGCGACGTCGTTGGTCACCGCCGCGCTCGTCGCCGCCGGCTACCTGTCCGGCTCGCTGGCGTGGGGCTACTGGCTCGTGCGGGTCTTCCGGGGCGAGGACATCCGGACGAAGGGAAGCGGGAACATCGGCGCGACGAACGTCTTGCGCGTCTACGGGCCGAAGCTCGGGGCGCCCGCCGTCATCCTCGACACGGCGAAGGGCTTCGCGCCCGCGCTCGTCGCGACCCTGGTCGTCGGTCACGGGAGCGGAGTCCTTGCCGGCGCCGCGGCGATGCTCGGCCACTGGCGGCCGCTCTTTCTCGGCTTCCGGCGCGGCGGGAAGATGGTCGCGACCGCCGGCGGGGCTTTCCTCGGCGTGGCGCCGCTCGTGGGGGTTACGGCCGCCGGCGTCTGGCTCGTCGCGTTCGGCCTTACACGCTATGCCTCCGTCGCCTCGATCAGCGCGGCCGCGTCGCTGGGGCTGTGGGCGTGGGTGTTCGGCTATCCGTGGCCGGTGATCGTGTTCGGCGCCGCGGCGGGCGCGGGTGTCGCCTTCCTCCACCGCGCGAACGTCGCGCGACTCGCGCGTGGGGAGGAGAACCGCTTCGAGTGGCGGCGGCGAAAGGTGGCCAGTGGTCACTCCGGCAAGTAGCAGCACCCAACCGGAGCAACCACTAGATCCGGAATCTCCGCTTGAGGGGCCTGGAGACGTTCCCGGCCCTGTCGATCGCCTTCACCTGAATCGTGTGCCTGCCGCGGCGCAGGCGCTTGAAGAGCTTCGGTGAGCGGCAACTCGTGAAGCGGCCGCGGTCGAGCCTGCACTTGAAGCGGAGCCCCTTCGAGCCGTGACCCGGATCGGTGCCGCGGAACCTGACCTTCGCCGTCCTCCTGGCATGGCTCGCCTTGACCCGGACGCTCGTCATCCTCGGCCGCGTCCTGTCGCGCTTGTAGTCGGCGGTGACCGTGATGTCGGAGTTGAGCGTCACGCGGCACGCGCCCTTGCCGGAGCAGCCTCCGCCCGACCAGTGGGCGAAGGTCGAGGTGATCCCCGGCTTGGCGGTGAGCTTCACGGATGTGCCGGTGGCGAACGAGCCCACGCAGGTGTTGCCGCACTTGATTCCGGCCGGTGAGCTCTTGACCGAGCCGCCGCCGAGTCCTTGCCTTGCGACGGTGAGCGTGTGTCCGAGGTCGACGACCTGTGCCTTGTTCCCGACGGCGTTCTGGAAGTGGACGATCAGGGCGCCTTTCCCGTGGTCGGCCGCGTATGCAGCCGCGTCGCGCCGAACCTGGAGGGCCGTGCCGGACATGTCCTGATAGACGAGCGGACTGCCTGCTCCGGTGAACGAGCCGTAGACGGCCAGCCCGGGGTGCAACGGGTCGGTGCTGAGCGTCCCGTCGAGATTCGTGCCGCTCGAGAGACCGATCGTGTCCGTGGGGTCGGCCGAGAAGGACGAGAACGTGGCGACGCCGTAGTCGATCCGCGAGTGGGCCGCTGTCACGCCCGGCAGCTTGGAGATCGCGACGGGCAGGACGAGCGTGTCGCTGTCGAAGACGGCGGCGTCGGTGTTGCCGAGGCGGTCGTCGATCGGCTCGACGTCGAGGACGTTGCCGGTCGCGAGGTCGACCAGCACCGAGACGAAGACGTCGGTGCTCGGGAGGCGGTCGTTGTACAGCGCCTCGGTGGGGGCCGTGTTCGGCGCCGCGCTGAGGTAGATCACGTACAGGTTCGACGACGCGGGCGTCCGCCACGGGCCCTGCGTCGTGATGGCGAAGTAGGCGAGCCCGTCGGTGAGCGGATTGGCCCCGATCGCCTTCAGTTGCGGCGCGTCGGAGGTCGTGCCGACGTATTTCAGGTCGGCCGCGAGCTCGTCGCTCGCGTGGATGCAGCCCGTGATCACCGCGCCGCCGCAGTTCGGCAGCACACCACTCGTCGCCTGGAGCTCGAAGCCCGCCACGAGCGAGGTGATGGCGGTGAGGCCGCTGCCCTGGCTCAGCTGCGTGCCGCTCAGCGGCATCGTCGTCTTCTCGATGCCTCCGTTCGGCATGCGCAGCGTGGAGGCCTGGGTCATGTTGCTCACCGGGCGCGGCGCCGAGTAGACCGGCACTCGCAGCGTCGGCTGTCCGGCCTGCGTGAAGAGCACACGGCCGCTCGCCTCGGCGACGTAGTCGCGCGGGAAGTTGTCCGAGGTCTGGGTTCGAACCACGGTCGGATCGATGGGCTTCGTGAGCAGGGAGGGCGTGACCGTGAGCGTCAGCGTGACCGTGCCCGTCGCGCCCGCGCCGACCGTGACGGACGACGGCGTCACCGAGTAGGTCGCCCCGGGCACCGAGGTCAGCGCCTGGTAGGCGACGTCGTAGGTCGCCGAGCTTCCGCTCGTGTTCACGACGTCGATCGTCTTGGTGAGCGTCGTGGGCGCGGACACGGCGACCGTCCCGAACGAGGCGCTGACCGCTCCGGGATCGTTCGCGACGTACGCGAGCACCTGGTTGTCGAGCGCGGATTTTGCATCGATGAGCCCCGCACCGACCCGTCCTGGCCCGTAGACGGTGCCCGTGTGGCCCGTGCCCGTGTAGAGATCCTGGTCGGCGGTGTTCATGATGTCCGCCTTCACCTGCTCTGGCGTCCAGCCGGCGTGCTGGGAGTGCACGAGCGCAGCGAGGCCCGCGACCTCCGGCGATGCCATCGAGGTGCCCGTGTACGAGATTCCCTCGTTTCCGGTGCCCATCGCCGCGGAGAAGATCGTCGTCCCCACTCCCGTGACGTCGGGCTTGAGGTCGCCCGCATCTCCGATTCCACGCGACGAGCTGGAGCTGACCGTGTCGTCGAGGGCGGGGATGTTCTGCTCGAAGGTGTTCGCCGTGGTGCCGGAAATCGTGACCCCGCTTCCGAGCGCGGACCGGATCGCGTCGCCGCCGGACTTCGCCACGATCACGACCGGGATCGTGGCGCTGCCCACGATTCCCGCGGCGAAGGTCTCCTCGTCGTCCGCCAGAATCGCGCCCGTCGCGCCGGCGTTGGCGACGTTCAGGCTCCGCGTCGCCGAGCCGCAGCGGCGGTTCGCGTCGTTGTCCGTCCATTCGAGGAACGCGATCTTCCCTTTGACGGCGGCAGCGTCGGTCGCGTTGAGGGGATCGCAACCGTCCGTGTTCGTCGGCTGGGTCAGCGCGACGACGGGTCCGCTGAGGTCGGGCTTCGTCGTCCAGTCGTACGCGTCCGAGCGCTCGGCGGCGTACGTGCCGGCTGCGGTTGCCGGAGCGCCCACCTGCAGCGAGTCGGTGATCGAGTACGCGTCCACGCTGTTCGCCACCGCGATCACGCGCGACGCGGTGCCGGGAGAGCCCGCGGCGTCGTAGAGATCGCCGCTGTTTCCGGCGGCTGCGACCACGCTGATCCCGAGCTGCGCCGCGGCGTTGGCGGCGACCGCGTCGGCGTCCTCGGGTGAGCTGAAGTCCGAGCCGAGCGACATGTTGATCACGTTCACGTGATCGGAGGTGTTGCCGTCGTTGTTCGGGTCGGCGGCCCGGTCGATCGCGGCGGCGATGAGGTCGCTGCTCGTGCTCCCGCCGCAGCCGAAGACCTTGTACGCGTAGATCTTCGCGTCGGGAGCCATTCCGGGACCGATCCGGAACATCGTGTTGTACGACGCGAAGTCGGTCGGGAGCGAGGTGTACGGGTTCGTGTAAGTCGAGCCGTTGGGGTTCTCGCCGTACCCGGCGGCGATGCCGGCGACGTGCGTGCCGTGGCCGTCGCAGTCGAGATAGTTCGGGTCGGGGTGCGGCGTGGCGTCGGCGGGCGTGCCTGCGTCGTACGCGTCCCCGGCGAAGTCGTAGCCGCCGGCGATCTTGTTCGTATCCACCCCGACCGGAGGGAGGGTGTCATTGGCCTTCGCGGCCTGATACGCCGCCGTCGTTCCCGGGCCGCCGAGGTCGGCGTGCGTGTAGTCGACGCCGGTGTCGATGATCGCGATCGTGCTGTTCGCCCCGGTGTCGCTGTAGGTCGCCCACGCCTGAGGGCCTCGAACGTGAAGCACCGAGTAGGTCAGTGACGGCTTCTTCGGCGCGATCGGATACACCGCCGCGACTCCGCCGATGCGCTGGAGCGCCGGCAGGTTCGCGACGTTCGTGTAGACGCCGACGCCCGCGAGCACGGCATGCATCTGGTAGAGGACGTGCGAGCCGCTCGGCAACGCGGCGATCACACGGCTCTCCGCTGCGCGGACGTTCGCGAGCTGGCTCGTCGCCGCTGCGCCGGCGGCCATCCGGCCGCGAAAGAGGTTCGTTGCGTACGCGCGGGCCGTCGGCTCGATGTTCAGCTTGATGAGGAAGCCGTAGCCGCCTCTGCGCGGAACGCCGAGGGTTCCCGGCTTCGTGACGCCCCTCGCGAGGGACAGCGGAATCCTGAGCTTCGAGACGGCGACGCTTCGGGCGAGCGGCCTCGCGGAGCCGTTCGGCGCCGCGCCCGCCGCCGAGCCCCACAGCACGGTGCTCGCCGTCAACGCGATCCCAAGCGCTGCCAGCCGCTTTGTGCCCCAGGCCTTCTTCATTCGCCCCTCTTGCACCCTAGTCCGCGGAGCGGCGGACTTCTAGGCTCGCAGCCAGTCCTCGAGCCCCGTGTGCGCGGCCGGGCCGTGGCCGGCGCCGTCGAGCTCGGCGCGCAGCGTGCCGATCGTCCCATGACGCTCGGCGACCACCTCGTGGGCGTGGATCGTCTCGAAGTTGACCTGCCGCGAAAGGACGAAGTCGCCGTCGCCGAGCTGCGGGAACTCGTCCAGCACGCTCTTGAGCGCGACGCGCACCGAGTCCTCGACGAAGCGCGGCTGGAGGTGGGCGTGCTCGACGACGAACAGCTCGTCGGGCCGCTTCAGCAATTCGTAGATCGGCGAGCTCATCGAGCCCTCGACGATCTCGACGAGCCGCTCCGCGTTGAGCCGCTCACAGGTGCCGACGAGAAGCGTGCCGCGGCCGCGCTGGTTGTGCGTCGCCAGTGGAACGAGCTCGAGGATCCGCTCGACGTCGCCGTCGCCGAAGCCCGCTTCGAGCAGCCGGTCTGCCGCCGCTCCGCGCACGAGACCCTGCGCGCAAGGGCAGGCGTTGATCCCCGTCGCCTCGACGCCGACGACGCGCCGGACGCGCTCCCGGGAGGCGGCGGCGATCCCGATGAGGGAGACCATCTCCTGCGTCGCGAGCCGTGTGACGGGCGTTCGCCGCTCGTACGGGTAGCGCGCGACGATCCGCACCTCGGCAAGCAGCGCCTCCTGCCGGTAGACGACACGCCGTGCGACGTGCTCGGCGAGGTCCTCGACGAGGAACGCGTTGTCGCCGACGACTCCCTCGATCGCCTCCTCGAAGAGCTCGGGGAAGCGCGACATGTGGACGCCCTTGCGGCTCGGGCCGAGGTCGACCGTGCAGTCGATCGTGGCAGCGATCAGCTTCTCGCTCCGGCCGCGTCCGATGCGCACCGCCTTCTGCACGCCGGTCACGCCGACGCTCGAGAGGCCGAGCGCGACCTCGGGCGCGGCCGCCTGGAGATCGGGGGTGGGCGTGCGGGTCGTGCGGGCCATAGGCGCTAGGTTAGACCCCTCGTGACCGACGACAGCGAATTCGCCCGTCTCGTCTCGCTCGCTTGCCACGACCTGCGCACGCCGCTCGCGACGGTGCACGGCTTCGCGACGACGCTCGCCCGCGGCGGGAACCTGGAGCCGCCTGCCGACCGCTACGTGGAGATGATCGACGCCGCGTCGGCGCAGCTCGCGGAGCTGATCGACGAGCTCTCGCTCGCGTCGCGGATCGAGGCGGGCCGCTACGACCCGGCGCCGTGCGAGGCGGACACGCTCGAGCTGGCGCAGGCGGCCGCAGCACGGCTCGGTGAGGATCGCGTCCTCGTCACCGGCTCGGGCGCCGCGCTGGAGACCGACGGTGAAGCCGTCGAGCGTGGGCTGGCAGCGCTCTTCCAGTCGGCACTCCGCCACGGCGGACTCGACAGTGTCGAGGTCGCGGTCGACGGGGCCGAGATTCGGCTCTCTCCCGTGACGCCGGCGTCCGCGCCGGTCGTCCTCGGCGACGACCTGCGCGACCTCGGCGCGGCCGTCGCAGTGCGGCTCGTCAGGCGCCTCGGCGGCTCCGTCTCGGTCGCGGGCGAGACGGTCGAGATCCGGCTCGGACAGCTCTAGCCGGCTGCGATCGCGGGCGCCGCGAGCTCGTGGCACGTGCGGCAGCGCGCCTCGTACTGCTCGAGCGCTCCGACGACGATGGTCGCGCCGTCGGCCGGAGCGGGTGCGCCGTCAACGAGCCGCTGCGTCATTGTCGCCGGCCCGCCGCAGCGATGGCAGACCGCCTGCAGCTTGTCGACGAGCTCGGCGCGGCACAGGAGCTCCGGCATCGCGCCAAAGGGGAAGCCGCGGAAGTCCTGGTCGAGGCCGCACGCGACGATCCGCATCCCGGATTCGACGAGGCCGTCGAGGACGAGCACGATCTCCGGCGGGAAGAACTGCACCTCGTCGACGCCGACGACGTCGTAGCCGTCGACGAGGCCGGGGATGTCGGCCGGGTCGTCGATCGCGACCGCGCGCATCTTGGCGCCCGCATGGCTGACGACGTGGCTGATGTCGTACCGGTCGTCGAGCCTCGGCTTCACGATCAGCGCACGCTGCCCTGCGATCTCGGCGCGCCGCAGCCGGCGGATGAGCTCCTCGCTCTTGCCGCTGAACATCGGGCCGCAGACGACCTCGAGCCAGCCGCCGACATTCGGAAACAACCGGATCACAGCGGCCCCGACCCTAAAGGGTCGGTCCGACGGAATAGGGGTCGGACGGAACTGCGCCAGCGGGAGACCGCGCTCTCCCGTCGGCGCAGTTCGTTCACCCCAGCTCGCGAGACCGACGGTCTCGCGAGCTAGACGTGAGAGTGCTCGAACTCGTACTGAGAGAGGCGACGGAGGCTGACGATGCCGAGCAGCCGCCCGTCCTTCGTCACCGGGAGGTGGCGGAAGTTCTTCTCGAACATCATCGTCGCGGCCTCGTCGACGGTCGTCTCCGGGTCGATCGTGATCACGCTCTCCGTCATCCACTGCCGCACGCGCGCCTCGGCCGCGCGGGCCCGCTGCGCGACCGCGCGGAGGATGTCCCGCTCGGTGACGATGCCCACGAGCCGCACCATGTCCTCCATCACGACGACGGCGCCGACGCCCGCGTCCATCATCTTCTCCGCGGCCTCGCCGATCGAGGCCGTCGGGTCGACAGCGAGAACGTCGCTGTTCATGACTTCAGCGACCGTGGCCATGACCGGAGCCTAACGATCAGACGGAGCGCGTGAAGAACGGCTGCCCGTTGATCTCGCCCTTCTGCACGAATCCGAGTCGATGGGCCAGCGCGAGTGACCTCGTGTTCTCCGGGTGGATCAGCAGGGTTGCCTCCGTGTGCTCGGTGTCGCGCCGCAGATGCGCGAGGAGAAGCTCGACGGCACGGGAGGCGTAGCCCTGCCCGCGCGCGGCCGTGAAGAGGCAGTACCCGACGTTCACCTGTCCGGGCTCGAGCCAGGCGTGACCGAGGTCGTAGTCCACCCAACCCACGAGCCGCTCGCCGGCCCAGATGCAGGCAACCGGAGCCGGAGCGTCGGATCCCGGGCCGAGCCACCTGAAGAACTCCTCGTCGCGACCCGCGATCAGCAGCTCCGCATCGCCCGGGCCCGGTTGGCACAGGGATACGACGCCGTCGCCCGCGATCACCGGAGCAGGCGCGAGAGCCTCCGGTCCTTGAGGACGCGGCCGCCCGTCTGGCAGTCGGGGCAGTAGAAGATGGTGTGCTCCTCGAAGTCGACCTGCGCGATGGGCGTCCCACAGACGTGGCACGGCTCCGCGAGCTTCCGGTGGACGCGATAGGTCTTCGCGTCCGGGACTCCCTGCTCGCGCAGCTCGAGACCACGCTCGAGCTCCGAGTCGATCGCGGCTGCGAGGCGTGCGACTTCCTCGTCGTCGAGGTCGCTCGAGAGGGCATACGGCGAGAGCTTCGCCGCGTGGAGGATCTCGTTGGCCCAGGCGCGGCCGATGCCCGCGATCAGGTGCTGGTTGCGCAGGAGCGCGTGGAGCCGCCGCGACTCGCCGCGCACGATCTCGCCGAGGCGTTCGGGGCCGATCCCGAGCGCCTCGGGACCGAGGTGCGCGAGCTCCGCCTCCGTGGCGTCGGGCGTGAGGAGCCAGACGCCGGCGCGCTTCTTCCTCGCATTCTCCGTGAGGACGAGCTTCGAGCCGCCCTGGAACTCGAGAGCAAACGCCGGCTTCTTGGGGCCCTCTTCTCCGGCCCGGAGGAACTTCAGGCGGCCGGCCGTCATCAGGTGGACGAGAAGGACGAGCTTCCCGTCGCGGGTCGGGAAGAGGAGGCGTTTGCCGCGCCGCTCGGCGCCGCGGAACTGACGTCCCTCGAGCGCGGCGACCGGGGGGTCGTAGGTCTTGAGCGTGGCGATATGCGCGGGACCGGCTCTCGTCACCGGGAACGCGGACACCGGCTCGTCGAGCTGGCGTCTCCAGGCCTCCATCTCCGGTAGCTCCGGCATCGCGTCGAACGGTACCGCTGCCTGCATAGGTTTCCCGCGTGGCGAAGCCGCTGCTCATCGAGGAGAACGGCCGGTGGCAGCCACTGTTACGTCTCCATCAAGGCTTCTCGACGGCGCGCTGTAGCGCAAGCAACGGCTCGGGGTCCTGTTGGAAACAGCCCAGGATCGGTCCGTCATCGACGAGCGAATTCGGCGGCGACAATCCGACCGTTCCCCCGAAGCTACTCCACGGCCAGAAGCTGGCTCTCGTGCACAAGCCAGCTTCGACCGGATTCTTCATTGCGTAGACGTATGCACCGATCAGGTCTTCGCTGCCCTGCAGCTTCCTTGATCCGTACCGACGTGACTGAACATGGCCACGAAAGCCATGCCGACGGTTGAAATGGATTGCGTATGCGTGGTTCAGCGACTGCATTGCGACCGGGAGGACGCCCTCGGACACCTCGACCACGAGGTGGTAGTGCGTGCCCATCAGACAGAACCCGATGCACCGCCACTCGTTTAGAGCCGTGACCCTGGCGAGATGGCGCAGGAACTCGAGACGATCGTGATCGTCCCGGTAGTGCGCTCCTGCTGCCCAGACGCAATGCGCCCAGACGTGAAAGAAGCCGGCCGACGTGTCTCGGAGCTGATGTGGCATGGCGTATGAAGAGTGGAGCGCGAGGCCTCAGAGCGTGGTCACGACTCCGTGGAGCTTCTGTAACGGTGGCTGCGACCGGCCTCTAGTCTCCGAGCGTGGCGAAGCCGCTGCTCATCGAGGTGCGGAGGAACGGGCTGGTGGAGGCCGTGCACCGGGTCGACGCGGTCGCCGTCCGCGGCGGGGAGGTCTTCGCCCAGGCGGGCGATCCGTCGCTGACGTACTTCATGCGCTCCTCGTCGAAGCCGCTCCAGGCGATCCCGCTCGTCCGCTCCCGCGACGACCTGCCGGACGATGAGATCGCCATCGCGTGCGCGTCCCATCACGACACGCCGGAGCAGGTTGCGGCAGTCCGCGCGCTACTCGCCCGGGCGGAGGCGACCGAGGACGATCTCGAGCTCGGCCCGCAGGCCGGGCGCCCACCGGAGCCGATCCACAACAACTGCTCCGGCAACCACGCCGGGATGCTCGCCCTCTGCCGCACCCGCGGCTGGCCGATGCAGGGGTACCGCCTGCCCGAGCACCCGGCTCAGCAGGCGTGCCTCGACGTGCACGCCGAGGCGGCGGAGCTCGAGCGCGGCGAGATCCCCCGCGGAACGGACGGGTGCGGCATCGTGACCTTCGCGCTGACGCTCGAACAGGTGGCGCACGCGTACTCTCGAATCGAGTCGCTGCGGGGCGGCGGGCGGGTCGCCGACGCGATGCGCGCCCGGCCGGACCTCGTCGGCGGCCCCGACGGAGCCGACTACCTCCTCATGCGCGACGCACCGGGGTGGCTCGCGAAGAGCGGCGCGGAAGGGCTCCTGTGCGCCGCGGGTCCCGACGGCATCGGCGTCGCGCTCAAGACGGACGACGGGGCGAGCCGCGCCCACGCGCCGGCGCTCGCTGCCTTTCTCGCGCAGCTCGGGATCGACCTGCCCGAGCTCGCGCTGCGGCCGGTGATCAACACCCGCGGCGAGCGCGTCGGCGAGATCGTGTCGGCGTGAAGGTCTTCTTCCGCCGGACCGCTCGCGCCGTCAAGATCGTCATCCAGCACGGCGGAATCCCGCGCCCGATCCGATGGCTTGCCGCGGTCGGCCTGCTCCCCATACCGGGACCGTTCGACGAAGCCGTGCTCGCGCTCGTCGCACTGATCCTGTTCGTCTGCTACCGGCGAGAGCTCCGCGAGGCGTGGGCACAAGCAGGGGAGCCGATTTCGGACTGATTCACTCCTGTCACGACGACGCGTTGACACGTTCTTTACGAATCGCGAAAGCGTGACTAGTATCCCCGGCGCGCTTGAGGGAGGGCCGGGGCGCGAGGGGGAGCGGGTCACCGGTCGGTGGTAGGAACGCCGTCGTGCAACCAAGAGACCGGGGAGGTTCGGGACGTGCTCACCGTCGACATCTCGCTTCCGGACGTCGAAGAGCTGCACAAGCTCGTCGCGGAAGGCAAGGAAAAGGGCTTTCTCTCCTACGACGAGATCGTCAACGGACTCGAGGACGTCGAGCTCACCAAGGAGCAGGTCGAAGACTTTTACACCTATCTCGTCGAGCACGGCGTCGACCTCGTCGAGGGCGAGCAGCACAAGGCGCCGCCCCACGAGCAGCAGCCGCCCGAGGACGAGAAGGCCGCTGCAGCCCCGAAGCTCGACCTCACGGTCGAGCCGTCGCTCGACTCGCTCCGGCTCTACCTCCGGGAGATCGGCAAGGTGAACCTCCTCACCGCCGACCAGGAGGTGACGCTCGCCAAGCGGATCGAGCGCGGCGACATGGGCGCGAAGACGGAGATGATCGAGGCGAACCTCCGGCTCGTCGTCTCGATCGCGAAGGGCTACCTCGGGCGCGGGCTCTCGTTCCTCGACCTCATCCAGGAAGGGTCGCTCGGCCTCATCCGCGCGGTCGAGAAGTTCGACTACCGCAAGGGCTACAAGTTCTCGACCTATGCGACGTGGTGGATCCGCCAGGCTGTGACGCGCGCCATCGCCGACAAGGCGCGCACGATCCGGATCCCCGTCCACATGGTCGAGAAGCTGAACAAAGTCGTGCACATCGAGCGGCAACTCGTGCAGCGCCTCGGCCGCGAGCCGAGCCCGGAGGAGATCGCCGAGGAGCTCGAGATGACGACCGAGGAAGTGCGCGAGATACTGCGCATGTCCCAGCTCCCCGTCTCGCTCGAGAAGCCGATCGGCGAGGAGGAGGATTCGTCTCTCGGAGACTTCGTCGAGGACGAGCAGGCGGAGTCGCCGTTCGACACCGCTCAGCTCTCGCTCCGGCGCGAGGACGTCGAGCACGCGCTCAACGCTCTGCCGCGGCGCGAGCGCGAGGTGATCGAGCTCCGCTACGGGCTGCTCGGCGGCGAGCCGCGCACGCTCGAGGAGGTCGGCCGCGCGTTCGGCGTCACCCGCGAGCGGATCCGGCAGATCGAGAACAACACGCTGAAGAAGCTCGAGCACCTGCCGGAGGCGCAGGCGCTCCGCAACGCCGTCAGCTAGCGGCCTCCGGATCCCGGGTCAGCGGTGCGGCGGCGTCCGTCGCTCGGTGGAGCGGCACGAAGAGCCTGCAGTGTGGGCACTTGAAGCCGAGGTAGCGGGCCGCGCGTCCGCCTTCGATCGGCTGCCCGGCGAAGCTCTTGTGGCAGTGCGGGCACTCGATCTCGAAGCTCTGCTCCTGCCTGACCCCGTCCATCACGCGTTCACTACCCGGTAGGCGGAGTCCTTACGCGTTGCCGTCCGACGCCGCTCCTAGCGTTCCGATCCGTGGACGAGAGCGTCCTCCGTCGCAGCGTCGCCGAGTACGTGGGCACCTTCACGCTCATCTTCATCGGCGGCGGCGCGGGCATCGTCAGCGGCCAGGACATCGTCGCGGTTGCACTCGCGAACGGCCTTGCGATCGGGATCATGGTCTCCAACCTCGGCCACATCTCCGGCGCTCACTTCAATCCCTCGATCACGCTCGGCTTCCTCGCCACGAAGCGGATCACGATTCAGCTCGCCGTCGCCTACTGGGCCTCGCAGCTCCTCGGCGCGATCTCGGCGGCGTTCATCCTCCGCTTCCTCTTCAACGAGACCTCGGTGAAGTACGGCGCCGCGCCGGGCGTGCACGTCAGCGACGGTCGCGCGTTGGTGCTCGAGGCGGTGATGACCGTCTTCCTCGTCTGGGCGGTGTGGGCGACAGCGGTCGACCCGCGCGGCGCGTTCAAGTCGATCGCAGGACTCGCGATCGGCCTGACGATCACGATGGACGTCTTCGTCGGCGGTCGCGTGACCGGCGCGGCGATGAACCCGGCACGCGCGTTCGGCCCCGAGCTCGCGGGCAACGTCTGGTCGGGCTGGTGGATCTACTGGATCGGCCCGATCGCCGGTGCGCTCTTCGCGGCGCTCGTGTACGAGTACCTCTACCTCCGCCCCGTCGCGCCCGCGGTTGTCGGGACGCCGGAGTCCGGCCTCGACGAGCCCCGCCCGGGCGAAACAGCCGCTTCCTAGGGCAGGAACTCGACGTACGACTCGGCCGGCTCGCGCTCGCGCGCGGCGGGCTCGCGCGCAGCCGTGCCGAAGTGGAGGAGGCCGAGGAAGCGCTCGCCCGACGGAAGGCCGACGGCCTCGCGGCCCGGACGGCTCCGCAGCACGTTCGGCGTGCGCCAGTACGTGGCGATGCCTCGCTCCGTCGCGGCGAGGAGCACGAGCGTGATCGCGGAAGCGGTCGCGCACACGTCCTCCTCGTCCATCACGAGGTCGCCGGTCAGAGCCGCGGAGGCAACGACGAGCGTCGGGGCGCGGTCGAGCTTCTGCGCCTCCTTCTCGCCGGCGACGGTCTTCAGCTCGGCGAGCGTCTCGGGGCCGAGGACGCGGAATCGCCAGGACTGGTTCATGTGGTGCGTCGGCGCGAAGCGCGCGACGGCGAGGAGCTCGAGCAACGTCTCCCGCGGAACCGGCTCGGGCCCGAACGTCTTCGTCGTCCGCCGAGCGGCGGCGAGCTCGTCGAAGGTCACGCGAGCCGAGCGGTGATGCTCACATCGGCGCCCGCACGCTTGAGCAGCTGCGAGAACGGGCAGCCGGCGTCGGCGGCCTCGATCGCTTCCTGGAACGCGATCTCGTCGACCCCCTCCGCGCGCACGACGATCTCGACCCTCGAGCCGACGATCTGATGACCCTGGCCCTCGATCTCGTCCATCACGATGGTGCAATCGAGGTCGATCCGCTTCGGCGGCGTCCCGGCCCCGCTGAGCTCGCCGGCGAGGGACATCGTGAGACACCCGCCGTGGGCAGCCGCGAGCAGCTCCTCCGGGCTCGTCTTGCCGCCGGGGTCGGCGACGCGCGACGGGAGGGAGAAGGGCACGCGTGCGAACGAGCCGCTCTCGGCGTCGAGTGTGCCCGCGCCGCGGGCAAGGTTGCCGTCCCAGCCCACATGGGCGGTGCGCTCGATGTGCGGCATCGGGCAGTCCCTTACCCCGCCGGGACGACAGCCGGGGTGTGGTCGGGGTAGTACGCCTCGGCAGGCGAGCCGGCGGGCCGGAAGACGCCGAGCACGCGCATCTCTCCCGGGCCGCGGTTCTCGAGGCAGTGGACGAGCCGCGCGGGCAGGTGGACGCATGAACCGGGCCCGAGCGCCGCGCTCTCGCCGTCGACGTGGAACGCGCCCTCGCCCGCGAGGACGTAGACGACCTCGTCGTAGCGGTGGTAGTGGTCGGGCGCGCGTCCGGCCGGGATGTAGCCGACGAACTGCGTCACGGACTCACAACCTCTGTCCGGGTGGGAAAGAAGCGTGAACTCCCGCCCGGCGGTCGCCGAGCCCCGCTCGCCGCCGGCGATCACGGCATGGCTCGCAGTGGCAGGGAGCGGCTCCTCGACGAGCACGGAGAGGAGCAGCAGGCCGTCGGCGGATTCGATGTACCACGGCGTGCCGCGCGCGACGAACACGCCCGTTCCCGGCTCGAGCGGCTGCGTTTCCCCGCCCACGCTCGCCGTCGCAGCACCGTCGAGGACGTAGAGCACCTCGTCGCGCTCGTCGTCCCGACGCTCCTCCGAGGCTTCGTCGAAGCGCAACAGGCGCTGCCGGAATTCCGGAACGCTGAGGAGCGGCGTGACCGGGCCGTCGGTCGCGCCGGCCTGGATGACGTACTGCATCGGGCGAGCCTATACGTCTCCTCCCCTTTCCCTGTGCAGGTCTGCGGAGTAAAGTCGCGAGCCAAGTCTCGCGCTGCGACGCAAACCTCAGCCGGAGGCACGCGTCTTACTGGGTGAGGACGTCCCACAAGGAGGGAATGGATGTTGAAGAAGGTTGGAGCCATCGCGGCGATTGCGGCGCTGGTCGCCGTGGTCGTCGCGGCGACGCTCGGCGGTACCGCGTCGGCCCGCAGCGACGCCGTCTCGGCTGCAGCGTCGACGATCAGTTGCAAGAAGACGGTCACGATCGGGTTTGCGTACCCGCAGACCGGTCCGGTCGCGACGCTCGGTGCCAATCAGTGGAACTGGGCGGTGACGGCCAAGAAGGCGTGGAACAAGGTCAACAAGCCGAAGATCGCTCTCCTACAGGGCGACACCCAGCTCGCCGGCACGACCCCGCAGGCTCTTCAGGTGGCTCATGCCTTCAAGAGCAACGGAAAGATCGTCGCAGTCAGCGGCCCGGCCGGAAGCCAGGAGATGCAGGACACGGCTTCGGTGTGGAAGAGCGCGGGCCTCGCGCCGATCTCGGGCTCCGAGACCCGTGTCGCTCTCACGCGCGCCACGCCGGGTACCCCGCGTGAGACGACCAAGGGGTACTTCTTCCGGACGGTGCCGAACGACGGTCAGCAGGGTGACAACGTCGCGACGTACATCCACAAGGTGCTGAAGAAGACCAAGGTCGAGATCATCGACGACGAGGAGGCGTACAGCACGGGTCTGTCGGCTCAGGTGCAGGCCGACCTGACGAAGGTCGGGGTCACCGTGACCACGAACCACGTGAGCCAGCAAGACACCGACTTCTCCTCGGTCATCGACTCGATCCCGAGCGGGACGCAGCTCATCTACATCCCGTGGCAGAACGCCACCCAGGCGCAGCAGTTCTATACCCAGCTGCACGCGCACGGCGGGACGCAGATCCTGATGGGCTCTGACGGCACGGACGTGCCCGGCACCTTCACCGGCAAGGGCAGCTACGTGTCCGGCTTCCCGGTCGACTTCACGAGCAAGGTCGTGAAGAGCTTCGCGAAGGCGCACGGCGGCAATCCGGAGACGTTCGGCATCCCGAGCTACACGTCGGTGATCGTCAACGCCACCGCCATCAAGAAGGCGTGCGCTGCCGGTCACGGCAAGATCACGCGGGCTTCCGTTCGGAAGATGATCCCGAAGGTCAAGCTCACGACGGCTCAGTCGCTGCTCGGCTTCCCGGTGCAGTTCCTCGCCAAGAACTTCGGCAAGTGGCAGGGGCCCGGCGATATGGGCGGCACGGCCTCCTTCGGCATCTACCAGATCCAGGCCAACGGGAGCTACAAGCGCGTCGGCTAGCCGACCGCCGGATCGGAAACGGGCGGCCCACGTTGGTGGGCCGCCCGTCTTTTTGAGAAGGTAGGCAACTTCCCGTGCACCTCCTCCTCTTCAACATCATCGACCAGATCCGATCCCTCGGCTGGAACGGGGCGTTCAACCTGCTGCGCGACGGAGTCGTGCTCGGGAGCCTCTACTCGCTCGTCGCCCTGGGCTACACGATGGTCTACGGGATCCTGAAGCTCCTGAACTTCGCGCACGGCGACGTCTTCATGGTCGGTGCGTTCATCGGCTACGGCGTCCTGGCTCAGTTGGGCGGTCCGCTTGCCCCTGCGCTCGGGCTCGCTCCGCTTCTCCTTGTGATGTTCGCCGTGGCGATGCTCGGCTCCGGCGTCCTCGGCGTCGTGATCGAGCGGTTCGCGTACCGGCCGCTGCGCGACGCGCCGAGGATCGCGCCGCTGATCAGCGCTCTCGGCGTCGTGTTCTTCCTCGAGAGCAGCGTCCAGCTGATCACGAACTCCACCCACTCCGAGTACAGCAACTTCCCGGTCTTCGGGCCGCTCTTCACGCCGATGTTCAGCGTCGCGGGGAATCCGGTCACCGTCGTCCAGGTGCTCGTCGTCCTGACGGCGATCGGGCTGATGGTGGCGCTGATGTTCCTCGTCTATCGGACCAAGCTCGGAAAGGCGATGCGCGCCACGTCATTCGACCGCGAAGCCGCCTCGATGATGGGCATTGACACCGATCGGGTCATCTCGGCGACGTTCTTCATCGGCTCGGTCCTCGCCGGCGCCGCCGGGGTGATGTACGGCCTCTATCTCAGCGACACGTACTTCTTCGTCGGCTTCCTCTACGGCCTCAAGGCCTTCACCGCCGCCGTGGTGGGCGGGATCGGCAGCATCCCGGGCGCCATGCTCGGCGGCGTCCTCGTCGGGGTCGTGGAGTCCTACGCGGGAGGCTACGCGGGCGGGCAGTGGAAGGACATCGTGGTCTTCGGAATCCTGATCCTCTTTCTCCTCGTTCGTCCCACGGGGCTGCTGGGGGGCAAGGCGATCCAGAAGGTATGAGCGAGACGCCGGGCATTCCCGCGCCGCCCGAGGAGCCGCCGACCGAGCAGGCCAGCCGCATCGGCGTCGACAGCTGGGTCGCCGAGTCGGAAGGGCGCCGCTCGCGGACCCCGGCGGCGCTGCTCGCACGCGGCTGGGAGTCCTCCCCCGACGCGCTCAAGCTGCTCGCGTTCGTCGCGATCGCCTCCAGCGTCCCGTTCTGGATGAACGAGGGCGATCTCTTCATCTTCGGCCTGTTCACGCTCCTATACGCGGCCCTCGGGCTCGGGCTCAACGTCGTCGTCGGCTTCGCCGGCCTCCTCGACCTCGGCTACGTCGCCTTCTACGGCATCGGCGCCTACGCCTACGCCGAGCTCTCGTCGAGCCAGTACGGGATCCACTGGCCGGCCGAGGCGACGATTCCGATCGCCATGGCCGCGGCCGCGCTCGTCGGCGTCGTGCTTGGTTTCGCGTCGCGCCGGCTGCTCGGCGACTACCTCGCGATCGTCACCCTCTTCCTCGGTCAGGCGTTCGTCTTCTTCACGAACGTGGCCAACCCGACCATCGCCGGCAAGGGCTTCACCGGGGGCGCGAACGGGATCCCGCAGCTCGATCCACTGACGTTCTTCGGCTACCAGCTCACCTCGACGAAGCAGCTGTACTTCTTCCTTCTGATCGTCGTGACGCTTCTCGCGACGGCGCTCTACTTCGCCAACCAGTCGCGCACCGGGCGTGCCTGGCGCGCGCTGCGGGAGGACCCGCTTGCCGCCGAGGTGATGAGCATCCCGGTGAACCGGCTCAAGATCCTCGCCTTCGTCTTCGGCGCCGCCGTAGCCGGCCTCTGCGGAGCGATCTACGCGGCGATCGAGACGGCCGCCGTCTCGACCAATTTCAGCGTCAGCGTGCTGATCATCATCTACGCGATCGTGATCCTCGGCGGCTTCGGCAGCATCGCCGGCGTCTTCGTCGGCGCGATCGTCATCAACTGCACGTTCGAGTTCCTCGAGCCGCAGAACGATCACCCCGAGGTCAAGCGCTGGCTCTTCTACGGGACGATCGTCCTGCTCATCGCGCTGATGAAGCCATGGCTCAAGCCTGTGCTGGTGCTTGCGGGCACCATCGGCTTCGGCTTCGTCGTCCATGCGATCGTCGCCGCCACGACCGACGCCTCGTGGACGTCGGGCGTGCCCGTCTCGGGTGGTCGATGGATCGGGCACTGGGCCGTCATCCCGACCGGGACTCACGCGAACTTCGACAACTACGTCTACATCGGGCTCGTGGTGGCCATCGTCTGCACCGCCAGCCTGAAGGGATGGTGGCGCACCGCTGCCCTGGTGCCGACGCTCTACCTGACCGCGCTCGCCTGGGAGAACGTGCTTGCGCTGAACGGCGGCATCACCGCCTTCGTCCTCTTCGGCGCCATGCTGATCGGGCTCATGGCGACGCGGCCGCAGGGTCTGCTCGGGACGGCCCGAGTGGAGATCGTCTGATGGACGAGACGACGCCCGAGCCCCTGCTCGAGCTCAAGAGCCTGTCGATGGCGTTCGGCGGTCTGAAGGTGATCGACAACCTCGACCTCGTCGTCAACGAGCGGGAGATCGTCAGCGTGATCGGACCGAACGGCGCAGGCAAGACGACGCTCTTCAACCTGATCACCGGGATCTACCGGCCCGACGATGGCGAGATCCTGCTCGAAGGCAAGAGCCTCGTCGGCCTCGCCCCGCACACGATCACGCAGCGCGGCGTGGCGCGCACGTTCCAGACGCTGCGGCTCTTCCTGAACATGAGCGTGATCGACAACGTGATGGCCTCCCAGTACGGGCTTACGAAGGTCGACATCGTGCGCTCGATGCTCCGCACTCCGGGCTGGTGGAAGGAGGAGCGGCAGATCCGGGCGCGGGCGGAGAAGAACCTCTCGTTCTTCGGCCAGCGCCTGATGGGCTACCGCTGGAGCCAGCCTGCATACTCCCTCTCCTACGCGAACCGGCGCCGGCTCGAGATCGCCCGCGCGATGGCGACCGAGCCGAAGATCCTCCTCCTCGACGAGCCGGCAGCAGGCATGAACCCGGTCGAGACCCATGAGATCACCGAGCTGATCGCCAAGCTCCGGGAGGACGGCGGCTACACGATCCTCGTCATCGAGCACGACATGCACGTCGTCGAGGGCATCTCCGACCGCGTCGTCGCGCTCGATCACGGCATCAAGATCTCGGAGGGCTCGTTCGAGCGGGTGGCGACCGACCCGAAGGTGGTCGAGGCCTACCTCGGCACGAAGGCGGCGGCGACGAAATGACCGAGACCGACGGCGCTGCCGCCGAGGAGGCCCCGGCGCCGCCGCCGCTCCTCCAGCTCGACGCGGTCGACACGTACTACGGCCAGATCCACATCCTGCAGGGCCTCAACCTCGAGGTGCGGGCCGGCGAGCTCGTCTGCCTGCTCGGCGGCAACGCGTCGGGGAAGTCGACGACGCTGAAGACGATCCTCGGGATCGTGCGGCCGCGGAAGGGCAGCGTGCGGTTCGAGGGGAAGGACGTCACCGACCGGTCGACGAGCTACCGGATCGGCAAGGGGATCGCGATCGTCCCCGAGAACCGGCGTCTGTTCGGGCCGATGACCGTTCTCGAGAACCTCGAGATGGGGGCGTACCTGCACGGCGGTGGCGCGAAGGAGGACTTCGACCGCGTGTACACGCTCTTCCCGCTCCTCCACGAGCGGCGGCGCCAGCTCGCCGGGACGCTCTCCGGCGGCGAGCAGCAGATGGTGGCCATGGGGCGCGCGCTGATGGGGAAGCCGAAGCTGCTCCTGATGGACGAGCCGTCGATGGGGCTCGCGCCGATCCTCGTCGAGCGGAGCTTCGAGATCATCAAGCAGGTGCACGAGTCGGGCGTCGCGATGCTCGTCGTCGAGCAGAACGCGAACGTCTCGCTCTCGATCGCGGACCGCGGCTACGTGCTGTCGACGGGAAGGCTCGTGCTCGAAGGACCGGCCGCCGAGCTCCGCGAGCACGAGGATCTGCGCAAGGCATATCTCGGGAGGTAGCTCGGAAATGCTGCGCGTTTCCTCGCTGGGATATGGAACTGCGCGGGCCGGAAAGCGTGGTTTCCGGCCCGCTCCGGGATCTGCGCAAGGCACATCTCGGTCACTGACGGCCGGTGGCAGCCACCGTTACGGAAGCGTGACGGAGAAGTCGCTGGAGATGCGCGAGCGACCTGGTTGCGCGGGCGATCGCGTTACGAAGTCGTGATGGTGGCTGCCACCGGCCGTCGTGCGCGTGCGCCTAGGCCGAGGTCAGCCCGACCGTCAGCGTCAGGAGCAAGTGCTTCGTCACCGTGCCGCCGGGACGGGCGGAGATGCGTGCGTGGATCCGATCGAAGAGCTCGTCGCGCTGCGCGGCAGGTAGCGCGAGGTTGTCCGAGAACGTGCCGAGCACGTCGACGTACTCGTCCGCCTTGTAGACGAGTCGTTGGAGGTGGCGCCGCGCCTCGACGCGTTCGAACACCCCGGCGGCGCGGAACTCATCGCCCCATTCGTCGGCGATCTCCTCCGGAGGCGGCGGCGCGGCGTTGTCGGGATGTGGGACGACGGCGTCGTAGTCCTCCTGCACCTCGACGAAGAACGCGTCACCGTCCTCCGGGAGGACGTGCGGTCCGTGGACGACCGCGAGTGCTCCGCCCGGCCGCAGCAGGCGCGCGGGCTTCGCGTACCGGAGCGCGGGCGAGATCCAGTGGAAGGCGGCGAAGGCGCAGATCGCGTCGAAGCCCGCGTCGCGCGGCTCCCAGCTCTCGAAGTCTCCGACCTCGATCTCGGCGACCGGCACGTTGCGGCGTGCGAGCTCGGCGAGCTCGGACGAGAGCTCGATGCCGGCGACCGCGTAGCCGCGCCGCACGAGATCGGCGGTCGCCTTGCCGGTTCCGGGGCCGATCTCGAGCACGCGCGAGCCCGGCTCGAGCCCGGCGAGCTCGGCGATGTCGTCGAAGACCGCGGCCGGATACTCGGGTCGCGCGCGGTCGTAGAGCTCGGCCACCGAGCCGAATGTCTGTCGCAGCCGCTCGCGGTCCGGATGTTCGCGCACGGCTAGATTGAATCGCGATGGAGAGCGTGCTGTCGCAGGCCGGTCGGTGGCGCGAGCTGGGGCGGAGGGTCGCCGTGGCGACCGTCGTCGCCACACGACGCTCGGCTCCGCGGCCGGTCGGCTCGAAGCTCGTGGTGAGCGATCAGGGCGAGCTCAGCGGCTCGGTCTCGGGCGGCTGCGTCGAGAACGACGTCGTCCTCGCCGCGCAGGAGGTGCTCGCCGGCGGTCCGCCGCGGCTGCTCACGTACGGGATCACCGACGAGATGGCGTTTGGCATCGGCCTGCCCTGCGGCGGCGAGATCGACGTCTTCGTCGAGGAGCTGACCGACGCCGAGCGGCCCGACGTCACGCTCACGGTTGTGGCCGGAGAAGGCGTTGGCGAGCGGCTCCACGATCCGGAGCTCGTACAGGCCGCGCGCCTTCGCGGCCGCAGCCACGTGCTCGAGCTCGGGGATCGGACCGTCCTCGCGGACGTCCTCGCCCCTCCCACACGGCTCTTCGTCTACGGCGCCGTCGACACCGCGGAGGCGCTCTGCCGCGCCGCGAAGCTGCTCGGCTGGCAAACCGTCGTCGCCGACGCGCGCGCGAGCTTCGCGACGCCCGAGCGGATTCCGAGCGCCGACGACCTCCTCCTGCTGTGGCCCGACGAGGCGCTCGCCGAGGTGCAGCCCGATCTCGGCACCGCCGTGATCGTGCTCACACACGACGACAAGTTCGACCTGCCCATGATCCGCGGCGCGCTTGCGAGCGGCGCCTTCTACGTCGGCTGGATCGGCTCGCGCCGGAACCAGGAGCGTCGGCGTGGCATCCTGCGCGAGGAAGGGATGACCGACGAGGAGCTCAGCCGGATCTCGGGACCGGCGGGGCTCGACATCGGCGCCGACACGCCGGGCGAGACCGCGCTCTCGATGCTCGCCGAGATGATCGCCGTCCGCGCGAATCGCTCCGGCGGGCGGCTGAAGGACGCGCAAACTCGGATTCACTCGCCTCTGTAGGATCGCCCTCGTGCTCTTGCGCGAGGTCGAGTACGCGAAACCGGGGTCTGTGGCGGAGGCGCTGCAGCTTCTCGCGGCGAACGAAGGGGCCCGTGCCTTGGCGGGCGGGCAGACGCTCGTCAACGTCATGAAGGCGCGCGCCGCGTCGCCGGACATGCTCGTCGACCTGAACGGGCTCGAGGAGCTCCGCGGGGTCGAGCTCGCCGGCGACGGGACGCTCACGATCGGCGCGATGACCACCTACACCGAGCTGATGCGCTCGGCGGAGGCGAAGGCGCGGCCGATCCTCGGCGAGGTCTGCGCGACGATCGCGGACGTCCAGGTGCGCAATCGCGGCACGATCGGCGGCAATGTCTGCTCGAACGACCCGACGAATCACCTGCCGCCGCTGATGGTCGCGGTCGGCGCGCGCATGACGATCGTGGGCGCGGACGGCGAGCGCGAGGTTCCGGCCGAGGAGTTCTTCCTCGGCGTCTATCTCACGGCGGTCGGGCCGGGCGAGCTGCTGACACGGATTTCGGTTCCCGCGGGCAAGAAGGACGGCTTCGCGGCGGTCACGCTCGGGGCCGAGGGCACGTGCATCTGCAACGCGGCCGCGACGGTGAACGGCAGCGTTCGCGTCGCGCTCGGCTGCGTCGATGCCGTGCCCGTGCTCGTCACGGCCGATTCGGCCGGCGGAGTCGCCGACGCGGTTCGCGCGGCGAACCTCATGCCGCCGTCCGACGTGCACGCCTCGAGCGCGTACCGCACGCACCTCGCCGCGGTGCTCGCGACCCGCGCCGCCGAGGAGGCGACGGCTCGCTGATGGACGTCACGGTCACCGTCAACGGGGAGACGTACGAGCGCGAGGTCGAGCCGCGCAAGCTCCTCATCCACTTCCTGCGCGACGACCTCGACCTGACCGGCAGCCACATCGGCTGCGACACCGGCAACTGCGGCGCCTGCTCGGTGATCGTCGACGGCACACTCCTGAAGAGCTGCATGCTCCTTGCCGTCCAGGCCGACGGCTCGAGCATCGAGACGGTCGAGGGCCTCGGAGAGGACGGCGAGCTGACCCGGCTGCAGCGGGCCTTCAACGAGCACCACGCGCTGCAGTGCGGCTACTGCACGCCGGGAATGCTGATGAGCGCGACCGCGCTCCTGCGCGAGAACCCGAGCCCGTCGGAGGACGAGATCAAGAAGGCGCTGCAGGGCAACATCTGCCGCTGCACCGGCTACTGGAACATCGTCGAGGCCGTGAAGTCGGTGGCAGATGCGTAGGCACGACGGAGCATCTCAAGGCGAAGGTGTCGGCTTGGCCGACGCCGGAGCCAGCAGCATCATGAGCGAGACGACACTCGCGCCGGCACCGGTGGAGGTGCAGAAGGGCTGGGGCGGCCAGAGCGTCAAGCGCAAGGAAGACAAGCGGCTTCTCCAGGGCGAGGGCGTCTTCGTCGACGACGTGAAGCGCCACGGCATGGGCTACCTCCATTTCGTCCGCAGCCCGTACGCGCACGCGCACATCACGCGCATCGACGTCTCGGCGGCCGAGGCGATCGACGGCGTCTACGGGACGCTGACCGGCGAGGAAGTGGCGGCGCTCACCGATCCGTTCTTCCAGATCTCGAGCGCGCCGGGCGCGAACATCAAGGACTACTCGCTCGCGGTCGGCAAGGTGCGCTACGTCGGCGAGCCCGTCGTCGCCGTCGTCGCCGAGACGCGCGAGCTCGCCCGCGACGCATCCGAGCTCGTCGAGGTCGACTACGAGCCGCTCGACGCGCTCGTCGACGCGCGGAGAGCGCAGGATCCCGGCGCACCGGTCCTCCACGACGACGCCGGCGGGAACCTGATGTGGAAGGGCCTCTACTCGTGGGGCGACCTCGAATCCGCGTTCGCCGAGGCGGACCGCGTCGTGAAGATCCCCGAGCTCCACTTCCACCGCTTCAACTCGACGCCGCTCGAGTGCGACGGCGCGCTCGTCGAGTTCAACCGCGGCGTCGGGCAGTGGACGATCCATACGAACAACCAGTTCCCCGGCTTCGCCGCGATCATGATGGGGCCGGCGATGAAGGTGGGGCTCGACAAGCTCCGCTTCGTGACCCAGGACATCGGCGGCGGCTTCGGCAACAAGATCACGTCGCATCCGCAGCTCGTCGTCTGCTGCCTGCTCGCGCGCAAGCTCAACCGCCCGGTGCAGTGGACGGAGTGGCGCACCGACTTCCATCTCTCGATGTCGCACGGCAACGAGCGCTGGTTCCACGACACGGAGGTCGCCGTCAAGGAGGACGGAACGCTGCTCGGCTTCCGGACGAAGGCCCTCGACGACGCCGGCGCCTGGCTGCGCTACGAGCCGCTCGGCGGCGTGATCTGGGCGCAGGTGACACCCGGCATGTACCGCTGGCGCCACATCGAGCTGGAGTTCACGCAGGTCGCCACGAACAAGGCGCCCGTCTCGCCGAACCGCGGCTATTCGCGGATGCAGCACCTCTGGTTCACCGAGCGCGTGATGGACATCGTTGCGCACGAGCTCGGGCTCGACCCGGTCGAGGTTCGGAAGCGGAATTACATCCGTGCCGAGGACATGCCGTACGAGACGCCGAACGGCTGCGTCTACGACTCCGGCGACTACGCCGCGATGCTCGACCTCGCGCTCGAGCTCGTCGGCTACGACTCGATGGCGGGGAGGCGCGCCGACGCGGAGGCGCGGGGCAAGCGGCTCGGCGTCGGGATCGGCTCGACGCTCGACTCGGGCACGAACAACTTCGGCCAGTCGCGGCTGATCAACCCGGAGCTCCAGTTCTCGGGGAACAACGAGGTCGCCACGGTCAAGCTCGACATCTTCGGCGAGATCGTCGTCACGCTCGGCACGACGCCGCAGGGGCAGGGACACGAGACGACGGCGGCGCAGGTGGTCGCCGACATCCTCGGCTGCTCGCCCGACGACGTCCACGTACGCGCCGGGCACGACAGCTACTGGAACTCGCACGCGGGGTTCTCCGGCACGTACGCGAGCCAGTTCGCGGTCACCGGGCTGAGCGCGGTCAAGGGTGCGACCGAGATGCTGGCGGCCGAGATCAAGAAGCTCGCGGGCGCCGTGTTCGGCGGCGTGCCGGAGGAGGCACTCGAGCTCGCCGACGGCGGCGTCCGGATCAAGGACAACCCCGACGCGTTCCTCCCCTTCATGGCCTGCGGCGCGATCATCAACGCGAACAACGCGGGCCTGCCCGAGGATCTCGACGTGACTCTCAACTGCCGTTACGTCTACCGGCCGCCGTTCGAGGTGCCGGACGTCGAGAAGAAGTTCGGCAACCTCACGCTCACCTACGCGGCGCAGATCCACGTCGCAGTCGTCGAGGTCGACCTCGAGACGGGCTCCTACGAGATCGTCGACTACGCGGCCGTCGACGACTGCGGCAAGCGGATCAACCCGCAGATCGTCGAGGGCCAGGTGATGGGAGCGACGGCGCAGGCGCTCGGCGCGGCCGTCCACGAGACCTTCGAATACGACGAGGACGGCAACCTCCTCACGCCCAACTTCTACGACTACCACGTGCCTCACGCGCTCGACATGCCGCCGCTCGCGACCGGCGCGATCGAGAGCCCTTCGCCGTTCACGCCGCTCGGCACGAAGGGGATGGGCGAGGGCGGCGGCGCCGGAATCCACGCGATCTGCGCCGCGATCCAGGATGCGACGGGGCAGGTCGTGACCGACAGCCACAACCCGTTCCAGCGCGTCTGGGAGTTGATGCAGCGATGAACGTCTCGGGAGAACGCACCTTCGCGGCGCCTCGCGACACCGTGTGGCACGTGCTGAACGACCCGGCGTCGATGGCGAAGACGATGCCCGGTGTCGAGAGCTTCGACATCCACGACGACAAGCGCTGGACGGCGAACGTCAAGATCCCGCTCGGCCTCGGGGGCCTGAAGATGAAGGTCGACATGGAGAAGGTCGAGGAGCGCGAGCCCGAGTTCGCGAAGCTCGCGGTCAAGGGCAACGGCGTCGGCGCGATCATGAACATGATGACGTCGTTCACGCTCGCCGACGCGGCCGGGGGCGCCACGTCGATGGCGTGGGCCGCGGAGGTGAAGATCCTCGGGCCTGTCGGCTCGATGGGGCAGCGCGTCCTGCAGCCGATCGTGAACCAGCAGGTACAGCACGTCCTCACGGCGCTGGACGGCCAGGTGCAGGAGGCGATGGGGAAGACCGCCTGATGGCGCCGCCGCTCCGCTTCGGCGTGATGCAGCTCACGATGGAGCCGCTCGACGAGATGCTCGCGTCGGCGCGCGCGATGGACGAGGCCGGAATGGACACGATCTGGCTCGCCGAGGCGTATCCCTGGTGGCGGAAGCACGGGATGGAGGCGCGCTCCTCCACCGGTGTCGCCGCGCTGATGGGCCGCGAGACGAAGCGGTTGACCATCGGCTGGGGGATCATCGCCGCCTCGACTCGTCATCCCGTGCAGGCCGCGATGGATGCGCGCGTCGTGCAGGAGGCCGCCGGCCCGGGCCGGTTCATCCTCGGGTTCGGCACCTCGAAGATCTTCCTCAACAACACCAAGACGCAGACGTCCAAGACGCTCGGGCCGATGCGCGACGCGGTGACGATCGCGCGCGGCGTCCTCTCCGGCGAGCGCTTCGACTACGACGGCGACACGTGGAGCGCCGACGTGCCCGCGCTGGCGCCCGACGCGCACTCGCCGCGGGAGGTGCCGCCGTTGTACGTGGCTGCGACGGCGCCGAAGATGCAGCAGCTCGCCGGCGAGATCGCCGACGGCTGTCTCACGCCGTCGATCACGACGCCCGGGTTCGTCAGCTACACGCGCGGCAACGTCGGCCACGAGATCGACGTCGGCTGCACGGTCGTCGCCTCGATCCACGCGACCGACCGCGACGCGGGCCGCGACGGCGCTCGCGAGATCGCCGGCATGTATCTCGCGAACAAGGTGCAGAACATCCAGGGGGCCGCCGACACGCTGCTCGAGCTCGCCGGGATCGAGCAGCACGAGATCCGTCCCGTCGCCGAGGCGATGGAGCAGGGAGGACGGCTCGCGGCGAAGGCGCAGGTCTCCGACGCGCTGCTCGACAAGTGCCGGCCGATCGCGGGCACGCCCGCCGACTGCATCGAGGCGATCGAGGAGTACCGCGACGCGGGTTGCAGCCACGTGATGCTCGAGCTCTGGGGCGCGGATCGCCACGAGCAGATCCGTCTCTTCGGCGAGAAGGTGTTACCGCAATTCCGTCGCGGATAGACACGGTGCTCGCCGAGGCGCGGTCGCGGATCCGGCGGTACACGCCCGACGAGGCACGGGTCGACACCGAGCTGCTGCTCGTCGACACTCGCTTCGCCGACGAGCGCGAGCACGACGGTGTCATTCCCGGCTCGCGATACGTGCCCCTGTCCGTCCTCCCGTGGCAGGCGGACGATCTCGCGGAGCGGCGCGTCTGTCTCGTCTGCGCGCCCGGCTACTCGTCCTCGCTCGCCGCCGCGCTCTTGCTCGAGCCCGGTGTCGATGCCGGCGACCTGATCGGCGGCTACGAGGCATGGTGAGCGTCGACCGCGCCCGGCTCGTCGAAACCGCGATGCGGCTCGTCAACGTGCCGAGCTTCACCGGCGACGAGGAGGCAGCGGCGCGGCTGATGGTCGAGCTCCTCGAGTCGCTCGGGCTGCAGGTGCAGTGGCAGCAGGTGGAGGAGGGCCGCGCGAACGCGCTCGGCATCTGGCCCGGCGCCGGCGGCGGCTCCTCGCTCATGTTCAACGGCCACCTCGACACGTCGTACTCGGGCCGCGAGCCGTGGCTCCGCAACGTCACGGGCTTCCAGCCGCAGGCGTTCGAGCGGGACGGCCGGCTCTACGGCCTGGGCATCTCGAACATGAAAGGCGCGGTCGCCTGCTACGTCGAGGCCGTGCGCGCGCTGCAGGACGCCGGGGTGCGGCTGCGCGGCGACGTCCTGATCGCGGCCGTCTGCGGCGAGATCGAGAAGACGCAGCAGGGAGAGGCGCAGGGCGCGCAGTACCGCGGCTACGCGGCGGGCACGCGCTATCTCGTCTCGCACGGCGGCGTCGCGGACATGTGCCTGCTCGGCGAGCCGACCGAGGGCAAGGTCGTGCTCGGCCACTTCGGCGCGCTCTGGCTCCGCATCCGCGTGCACGGAGACTTCATCCACACCGCGTTCAGCGAGGGGCGGCGCGACCGCAACTCGATCCTGCGCGCGCGGGAGGTGCTCGACGCCGTGCTCGAGTGGATCCCGGCGTGGGAGGACGATCCGGCGAACTCGTATCGCGGCGCGAAGGCGATCGTCAACGTGGGCGCGGTCGAGGGCGGCTTCGGCTGGCGCGTCTCCCGGACGCCGCATCACACCGACCTCTTCCTCGACGTCCGCGTGGCGCCGACGAAGGAGATGGCCGTGGCACGCGGCGAGGTGCTCGACATGGTGCGAGGGCTCGCCGAGCGCTTCCCCGAGTACGGCGTCGAGGGCGAGGTCTTCGTCACCGCGCCGGGCGCCGAGATCGAGGAAGCGCACGAGCTCGTCGCTGCGATCGACGCCGCGCACGCCGAGGTCTGGGGCGAGTTCCCGGGCCGCGACGTGACGCGCTGGTTCAGCGACGCCTCGGCGCTGACGCGCTACGGCGTTCCGACAGTGAACTACGGCACCTCCACCGGGCTGATGGACGTCGAGCTCGGGGAGAACCTCGAGATCGACGCCCTCGTGAAGACGGCGGAGGTCTACGCGCGCGTCGCCATGGCCGTCTGCGGAGTCGCGTGACCAGGCCCTGTCCGGACACGTCCGGAACCTGGTACCGGACAGTGGTCGAAACGGACCCCGCCCCACGCGCGACGCCGTTCGTCAAGCGGGCGGGACGGCCGATGGGGACACGGCCGGAACCTGGTTCCGGGCATGTCCTGGTTCCGGGCATGTCCCGAAGGGGCGGGTGAGCGCGTGAAGCTCGTGACGTTCAGAGTGGGCGACGACCGCGATCGCGTCGGCTGGTTCGACGACGACGAAGTCGTCCGCGAGTGGCAAGTGCCGACCATGCGCGAGGTCTTCCTCGCGGATGCGGCGCCGCCCGTGATAGCGACGTACCCACTCTCGGACGTGCAACTCCGCGCGCCGATCGTGCCGAAGAAGTTCTTCCACACCGCGGGCAACTTCCGGGAGCACGAGGAGGAGTCGAAGAACGTCGAGTGGTCGCACGCCATCGCGCCATGGATCAACTTCTTCCAGAACGTCGACGCAATCGTCGGTCCCGACGAGCCGATCGTCTACCCCGAGCACCTGACCGAGGAGCTCGACTACGAACTCGAGCTCGCGGTCGTCCTCAGGAAGGCCGGCAAGTGGTTCTCGCCGGAGGAGGCCGCGGACTACATCGGCGGCTACGTGATCTTCAACGACATCACTGCGCGCGACATCCAACGTGGCGAGATGCGCTCGGGTGTCTTCAGCTTCTGCAAGGCGATCGACACCTTCTGTCCGCTCGGGCCGTGGATCGTGACGCCGGACGAGATCCCCGATCCGCACGACCTCGCGATGGAGCTCCGCGTCAACGGCGAGCCGCGCCAGGAGTCGCATTCGAGCCGCATGAGCGTGACGGTTCCGCAGATCCTGAGCAACTTCTCCGCGCTCGGCTACAGCGCGGGCGACGTGCTCTCGACGGGCACCGTCGCCGGCGTCGCGGGCTTCAAGTCGGAGGAGGAGCGCCGCCGCCTCTACCTCAAGCCGGGAGACGTGATCGAGGCGGAGATCGAGCGGATCGGCGTGCTCCGCAATCCGGTCGTCTCGTGGCGGGAGGCTCACGGCGAGCCGCCGCCGCCGCGCATCCGCCCCTGGGGCGACGCCTAGTCACACGATGCTCGCAATGGAAGGATTAGCCGACCAGCTACCGATCTGCTGAGCCCAGGGGAGGCGACCATGGCAAGCACGATTCTCGACGAGTCCACGATTCCGGTCATCCGCGGCCGGTTCGAAGGCGAACTTCTGGAGCCGGCCGACGACGGCTACGACGAGGCACGCACCGTCTTCAACGCGATGATCGATCGCCGCCCGCGGCTGATCGTACGGTGCGCCGGCGCGGCCGATGTCGTCGCCGGCATCCTCCTCGCACGTGAGACGGGCCTTCCGCTCGCGATCAAGGGTGGCGGTCATGGCGTCAACGGCCACGCAGTCTGCGACGACGGAGTCATGCTCGACCTCTCGCCGATGAAGCGGATCGACGTCGACCCGGACGCGCGGGTCGCCCGCGCGCAGGCGGGCGTGACCTGGGGCGAGTTCGACGCCGCCACGCAGGCGTACGGGCTTGCGACGACCGGTGGCCGCATCACGACGACGGGCATCGCGGGTCTCACGCTCGGCGCGGGCAGCGGCTGGCTCGAGCGCATGTACGGCTACACGTCTCACAACCTGCTCGCGGCCGAGATGGTCACCGCCGACGGCCGGCTGGTTCGCGCGAGCGAGGACGAGAACCCGGATCTCCTCTGGGGGCTGCGCGGCGGCGGCGGGAACTTCGGCGTCGTCACCCAGTTCGAGTACCGCCTCCACGAGGTCGGCCCGACGGTCACCGGCGGGATGGTGCTCTGGCCGCTCGAGCAGGCGGGCGAGGTGCTGCGCTTCTACCGCGACTGGATCGAGTCTGCGCCCGACGAGATCAGCGGCGGCGCGGCGGTCGTCACGGCGCCGCCCGAGGGATTCGTCCCGGCCGAGCTGCAGGGGAAGCCCGTGTTCGCCGTCATCCCGATCTCCTTCGGCGATCCCGAGCTGCTTCGTCCGATCCGCGAGCTCGGGACGCCGTTTGCCGACCTCGTCGGCCCGATGCCGTACGTCGAGGTGCAGAAGCTGCTCGATCCCGGTAGCCCGTGGGGATTCCAGAACTACTGGAAGGCCGAGGCGGTGCAGGAGTTCAGCGACGAGCTGATCGACCTCGTCCTCGAGCATGGGAAGGGAGTCGGCTCCCCGTTCGACGCGTGCTTCTTCCAGCCGCTCGGCGGTGCGCTCGACCGGATCCCGGCCGGTGCCACGGCGATCAACCCGAGCGCCGGCAAGTGGTTCCTCCATGTGTTCGGCATCTGGCAGACCGAGGCGGAGGCGGAAAGCGAGATGGCCTGGGTCCGCCAGTGGGGCGAGCTCATGGAGCCGTACGCGCGCGCCGGCGTTCCGCTCACCTTCAGCGCCGACACGGGCGACGAGCGCGTCCGTGCGACCTTCGGTCACGAGAAGTACGAACGTCTCGTCGCGTTGAAGGCCCGCTACGACCCCGGGAACCTCTTCCGCCTCAACCAGAACATCAAGCCGAGCTAGCTCGGTGAGCTGGCCGCGCGGATGAGTTGGCCTCGAGACCGCCCGAAGCTCGACCGCGTGCGCGCGCTCATGGCGGAGGAGAACCTCGACGCGCTTGTCGTGCGCGCGCCCGACAACGTCCTCTACCTCACGAACTTCTGGGGGATGAAGGGCTACGACGCGTGCGTCTTCCCGCGCGAGGGCGAGCCGGTGCTGATCACGATCGAGGCGTCCGAGGATGACGCGGCGCGCACGGCATGGACGGAGGACGTGCGGCTGATCCGCGGTTACGACCCCGAGGATCCGCGGCCGCCGATCGCCCGCACGCTCGACGCCGTGGTCACGGCGGTGCGCGACTACGAGCGCGTCGGCCTCGAGCTGTCGATGGGCACCCAGGCGGCCGACCGGATGGTCGGCGAGCCGACGACGTTCACCGCCTCGTGGTTCGACTCCTTCCCCGAGGCCGCCGACGCGACCTCGCTCCTCGCGCGAGCGCGCTCGCTGAAGACCGAGCAGGAGCTCGAACGCCTTCGGCTTGCCAACGACATCGCGGCGGCGGGCATGGAGCACATCCGCGACCGGCTTCGCCTCGGCATGAAGGAAGCCGAGGCCGCAGCGCTGTGGCAGGGCTTCGTCCACGGCGAGGGCACGGGCTGGCAGGGCAAGGTCGACCTCGCGCTTCCCTTCTCGCTCGTCTGGGCCGGGCGCGAGATCAAGACGTTCACGGCGACGGGGGACAAGCCCGTTGCCGAGGGCGAGCCCGTCCTGTTCGAGATCTGGGTCTGCGCCGACGGCTACTGGGCCGACCACACGAAGAACCTCGTCGTGGGTGAGCTGCGGGAGGACTACGCCGAGCTCGAAGCGGCGCTGATGGCCGTCTACCGGAGCGCGCTCGAGTCCATCCGGCCGGGCGCGCCGATGGCCGACCTCGACCGCGAGGTTCGCGAGGGCGTCGAGGCGATGGGCTATCCCGGCCAGCCGACGCATCCGATCTGCCACGGCGTCGGCGCACGCGCGCACGAGCCGCCGTACCCGCACCAGGCCGGCGGCGGCGTCTTCGAGGAGGGGATGGTGCTCGCGGTCGAACCGGGCGCCTACTGGCCCGGCGGCGGCGGGCTCCGTGTCGAGGACAACTTCCTCGTCACGTCTGACGGCGTCGAGAAGCTCTCGTCGTTCCCGGATGGAGTGATCAAGTGTCCGACCTGATCTGGACCGGCTCGCTCAACGACGGCCATCGGATCGGCGGCCGTGTCGGCCTCTACGACACGACGCTGCGCGACGGGGAACAGACCGTCGGCGTCGTCCTCTCACCCGAGGAGAAGCTCGAGATCGCACGGCTGCTGGACGGGCTCGGCATCGAGCGGATCGAGGCCGGCTTCCCGCGTGTTTCGGACGACGATCGGCAGGCCGTGGAGCTGATTGCCGGCGCCGGCCTGAACGCCGAGGTCTGGGGCTTTTCACGCGCGGTGCCCGCGGATCTCGAGCTGCTCGTCGAGGTCGGGGTCAGCCACTCCGTCATCGAGTCGCCGATCTCCGACCTCAAGCTCGAGGCGATCGGCGTCTCTCGGGAGGAGATGCTCGACCGCATCGCGAGCGCCATGCGCTTCGCAGCCGAGCACGGCATCCACGCCGCCTTCTTCGGCGTCGACTCGACACGCGCGGAGCCGGACTTCTACCGGCACGTGTACGAGACGGCCGTCGAGGAGGGGGCGAAGGAGGTGGCCGTCGTCGACACGCTCGGCATCGGCTCGCCCGAGGCGGTCGCCGATCTCGTCGGCGCGACGTTGCAGTACGTGGACGGGCTCCCCGTCCACTTCCACGGCCACGACGACTTCGGCGTCGCGACGGCCTCGGCGGTCGCCGCGGTGCGGGCCGGGGCCACCTGGATCCACGGCACGATCAACGGGATGGGCGAGCGCGCGGGAAACGCCGACCTCGGCGAGATCGCGCTTGCGCTGCGCGCGCTCTACGGCGTGGAGACCGGCCTGCGCCTCGACCGGATCCGGGAGGTCGCCGCGCGCGTGCAGGCGCTGTCGGGCTACGGGCTCGCGCCGTGGAAGCCGCTGACCGGCGAGACGCTCTTCCGGCGCGAGTCGGGCGCCGTCGCCTCGCAGTTCCACGACCCGCCGTCGATCGAGCCGTACTCCGCCGAGCTCGTCGGCGCCGAGCGGGCGATCGTGCTCGGCAAGAAGAGCGGCCTCGACTCGATCCGGATCAAGGTGGAGGAGCTCGGCCTCGACGTGCCCGAGGGGCGCTGGCCGGAGCTGCTCGCGAGCGTGAAGGAGCTCGGGGCGAAGAAGGGCGGGCTCGTCACGGACGACGAGCTCCGAGGCCTGGCGTCCTGAGAGCTACCTGGGGCCAAGCGATGCTCCGCAGTCTGCTGTCGCCCCGGGACACGGCCGGTACCAGGTTCCGGCCGTGTCGGTAGCGGCCATGTTCTGGATCGACGGGGACTGGACTTTAGGGGCTCGACTTGCGGACTTGCCAAGCCGCTGATTACGCGGAGGAGCTGTCTCCTTCGGACACGGCCGGTACCAGGTTCCGGCCGTGTCGATTGCGATCATGTCCCGAGTTGACAGGCGTGACCGAGCAGCCGTCCACTGCGATGATCCGTTGCAGTGGCTGAATACGACGTGGTCATCGTCGGCAGCGGGATCAACTCGCTCGCCTGCGCCGCGCTGCTCGCCCGGGCCGAGTGGCGCGTGTGCGTGCTCGAGCGGAACGACTGGTTCGGCGGCGCGATCAAGACCGAGGAGCTGACCGAGCCGGGATTCCTGCACGACGTCTACAGCGCCTGGCACCCGCTCTGGGTCGGCGGCGCTGCCCACGCCGAGCTCGGCGACGTGCTCGCGGCGCGCGGCCTCAAGTACCTCAACACCGAGCTGCCGACCGGCGCGGCGTTCCCCGACGGCGCGGCAGCCTTTCTCCTCCGCACGGCCGAGAGCAACGCGCAGGAGCTCGGCCCCGAGTGGCCGGGCGTGCTCGAGCGCTTCTTTCCCAACGCCGACCTCGCGTTCGGCGTCCTCGGCACCGAGCTCTGGTCGCCGGCCGGGCTCGCACTCGCAGCGAAGGCGGTGCGGCGACTCGGCCGCGCGGGCGCAGCGGCGTTCCTCGGCGAGGTGCTCCAGTCGAGCCGCGACTGGCTCGAGACGACGTTCGCCTCCGAGCGCGCGCACGGCCTGCTCGCGCCGTGGGTGCTGCACACCGGCCTCGGGCCCGACCAGGCGGCGTCCGGCTTCATGACGCAGGTCATCGCCGTGGCGGTGCAGGAGGGTGGGATGCCGGTGCCACGCGGCGGTGGGGCGAAGCTCGCCGAGGCGCTCGTGCAGCTGATCCGAGACCACGGCGGCGTCTGCGAGACCGACCGCGACGTCGAGCGCGTACTCGTCCGCTCCGGCCGGGCCGTCGGTGTCCGGCTCACCGACGGCGAGACGATCGAGGCGGAGCGCGCGGTCGTCGCGAGCGTGACCCCGACGCAGCTCCACGAACGCCTCCTCGCGGACGCCGACGTCCCGGCGCCGGTCGCCGAAGGGGCACGCCGCTTCCGCTACGGCCGCGCCGAGATGCAGATCCACTACGCGCTCTCGGACGCGCCCCGCTGGAACGGAGATGAACGCCTCGCGCAGACGGCGATCGTCCACGTCACACCCGGTCTCGACGGCGTGTCGCGGGCCGTGAACGAGGCGGAGCGAGGACTACTCCCGGCCGAGGCGACGATCGTGGTGGGCCAGCCGCTGACCCTCGACCCCTCGCGCGCGCCGGCTGGTCGCGGCCTCCTCTGGATCCAGCTCCAGGAGCTGCCGTGGCGGATCAAGGGCGACGCCAGCGGCTCGCAGTACTACGGCAACGGCGAGTGGACGGACGCGCAACGGGAGCACTACGCCGACCGGATCCAGGGGCGGCTCGCGCAGCACATCCCGAATCTCGAGTCGTCGATCCTGAGGCGCGTCGCCCTCGGCCCGCACGACCTGCAGCGTGCGAACGTCAATCTCCGCCACGGCGACCCTTACGGCGGGTCGCTCGCGCTCGATCAGAACTTCCTCTGGCGTCCGTTCGGGCGGAGCCCCGGGCACGCGACTCCGGTCGAGCGTCTCTGGCAGATTGGTGCCAGCACCTGGCCTGGGCCGGGCCTCGGGGCTGGCTCCGGGACGATCGTCGCGCGCAAGCTCCTCGAGCCGCCGCTCACGCAGCGCGCCGTCGCGCGCGCGCGTGCCCTGGTTCAGCGCTGAGCATCAGTCCGGCTGGTCACGCACCAGCTCCAGCGTCGCGCAGTGCAGCCCGGCGATCGCGAACTTGTGGCTCTCGGAGAAGTCGACCTGGATCACCTCGACGCCGTGCTTCTCGAGCGCGCGCAGGACGGTCGGCGAGCCCGCGTTCATCACGACGCGTCCCGGCGAGAGCGTCACGCCGTTCAAAGCGAGATCCCAGTACTCCTCGACCGGCACCTCGATGATCTCGTAGCCGCGCTTCTTGAGCTCGCGCACGAACCCGTAGTTGACGAGGTGCGGCGCGAGCAGCACCTTCCCGTGGTCGACGGTCAGCATGACCATGTCCATGTGGGACGTGCCGATGTTCCCGTGGCCGGTCGTGTCGTACCAGCCCGGGCTGTGGCAGACGATGAGCTCGATGCCGAGGTTCGAGAGCACGAACTCGAGCTGGCGAAGCCCTTCCTCGTTCGCGACGACCGACTCGTTGAAGACGAACGTTTTCTCGTCGAGCCAGCGTCCCGCACCCGGCTCGCCGACGCCCGTGCCGTGGATCGTGAGGTACACGGGGACCTGCAGCGCTGCAAGCACTTGCTGCCAGATCACCTCGCGCCCCTTCTGCCACGAACCGAGCCCATACCGGTGGACGATCGCCCCGCCGTGCACGACGAGGCCGCCTCCGGCGAGCGTGACGAGGTTCTTGATCCAGCCGTACGCGCCGATCGCCGGCACGGGCGGCTCGATGTAGTTCACGCGGACGCCGTTGTCGGCAAGGACCTCGTAGTACTCGTCGAACTGGGCCTGCAGCCGGCCGAGGTCGGCGTTCCCGGCGGCCGACGAGTAGTAGTACTGCCACTCCTCTGCGTACTCGGGGCGCACCTCGTTCTCCGACGGGCGCGAGACGAGGACCTCGCGCAGCGCCCCGATCCCCTCGGCGCCCCAGCGGCGGCCCCAGACCTGCTCCACCTCGTCGTAGAAGTCGCCCTCGTGGAGCATGTAGTTCCGCAGCGGCTTCCCCCGCTCGAACCACGGCAGCGTCTCGAGAACGGCGTGCTCGTCGTGCGCCTCCGCCGGTCGCGGCGACGAGTACTCGAGCTCGACCTTCCGTCCGTCCGCGGTACGCACCCGGAACGGCACGAGCTCCCGGGCCGACTGTTCGGTGGAGGAATCCGACGTGGTCGCCATGGTTCTCCTTTCGGATCTAGTGGTCACTCCGGCAAGTGGCGGCACCATCTGTCCGGCTGCAGAGCGTCGCATGCCGGCGTCCTCGGTCCTTGGCCTGCTCGCTCGCACGACCAAAGGGCACTGGACGTACCGGAGCAACCACTAGAACGCGAAGATCCCGCGGCCGGCGAGCTCGACGCGGTAGATGTCGGTCGCCAGCTCGAGGTGGGCGTGGAGCGCTACGGCGGCGCGCTCGGGGTCGTGTGCCGCACACGCGTCGAGGAGCTCCTGGTCGAGCTCCGCGTGCCGATCCTGCGGCAAGCCCCCGGCGCCGAGCAGCACCGGCCGGTAGCGCTCGCAGCTGTCCCACGCGGGACGGATCAAGCGCAGCAGCCAGCCCGAGCGCGCGGCTTCGTAGAGCGTGAAGTGGAAGGCGGTGTGCGCGCGGACCGACGTGCGGGCGTCGCCGGCTCGACGCGCGCCATCGAGCTCGGCGAGGTGCGCGCGAGCCGCTTGCTCGTCCTCCGGGCCGAAGAGCTCGGCGGCCCGCCGCACGGCCATCGTCTCGAGCGCGAGGCGGATCGAGAAGAGCTCCCGCAGCTCGTCGATGTCGAGCGCCACCACCTTCGCGCCGTGGTGCGGGACGTGTTCCGCGAGACCCAACGCCTCGAGCCGGCGGACAGCCTCCCGGATCGGCGAGATGCTCATCCCGAGCGAGCGCGCGAGATCCTCGAGCCGCAGCGGAGTTCCCGGGGTCAGCTCGCCGAGAATGATCGCCTCGCGCAACCGCTCGAGCGCGGCCTCGGCCATCGTCGGGTGTCGCGGCGCGCCGCCCTGCGTCAGCGTCGACTCCACGAAATCGAGCGTGAACCACTCTTGATCAGATGTCAAATGCATGGGAGGATCAATGCTCCCGGTGTCGAGCGCCACACAGCAGCAGCCGCGGTTCTCGATCTCGCAGGTGAGCACCCTCACCGCGAGCTTTGCCGACGACGTGCGCGCGTACGCGGCGGCCGGTGCCGACGGGATCGGCGTCTGGGAGATCAAGCTCGACGGCGGCTCGCTCGAGGAGTTCCAGGCGAGCGGCCTCGGCTCTGCGACCGCGGTGCCTGCGGTTCCGTCCGTGCAGCCGCTTCCGCTCCTGCCGGGCCCGGACACCGTCCGCGAGCGGGTCGGCTCGCTGCTCCGCTCCCTGGAGGCCCTCGCGCCGTACGAGCCGGCGGCGATCCTCTGCTTCACCGGCCCGGGTGACCGCGAGACCGCGGTTCGCGGCGTGCGCGAAGTCGCGCGCGAGGCGGAGCGGCTCGGCCTGCGACTCGCCGTCGAGCCGTTCCAGCTGGAGGGAATCGAGAGCTGGTCGATCCTGAATACGCTCGGCGACGCCGCCGAGTTCGTCGAGGAGGTCGGGAGCCCGGCCGTCGGAATCCAGTTCGACGTCTGGCATCTCTGGAACACGCCGAACGTGCTCGACGAGCTCCCGCGCTACGCGCATCTCATCGCGGGCGTCCACGTGAACGACTGGCGCGAGCCCACTCGTGGCTGGGCCGACCGGGTGCTCCCGGGCGATGGAGCCGCAGACCTTCCGGCCATTCTCGGCGTCTTAGAGGACGTGGGCTGGAAGGGTTTCTACGACCTCGAGGTGTTCTCCGACAACGGGGCGTTCGGCAGTGCGTATCCCGACTCGCTCTGGGATGTCGATGCCGCCGAGCTTGCGCTCCGTGGTCGTGAGGCTTTCTTCAAGTGTTGGTCGGAACGGAGGGTCCCGGCGACCGCCGCGGGCCGGAGAGGAGAGACATGAGGGTAGAAAAGCGGGCGCGCTGGGCGCTCGTGATCGTCGCCGCTGCGGCACTCGTCCTCGCGGCGACCGCGGCGGCTCGCACTCACTCGAGTGCGGCGAAGAAGCCGATCATCATCGGCTGGGCCTACGACAACAAGGGCCCGATGCAGCCGTTCGACACGCCTGCCCTGGCGGCGGCGCAGATCGAGGTTGCCAAGATCAACAAGAAGGGCGTCGACGGGCGCAAGATCGTGATCAGGACGTGCAAGACGCAAGGCGACGATCCGACGACGTCCAAGACATGCGCCGACAAGCTGATCAGCGAGGGCGCGAACGTCATCTTCACGACGTGCGACGTGAACCTCGCCACGCCGGTCATCCAGGAGTCGCTCAAGCACCACCTCCTCACGATCGCGCCGTGCATCGGCACCGACCTGATGGGGCCGAAGACGTTCGGGAAGGCCGGGAAGCTGGCGTTCAGCTTCGGCAACGTCGCGCAGGACGAGGGGTCGGCGATGGCTCAGCTTGCGTGGAAAAAGGGCTGGAAAACGGCCGACCTCGCCAAGGACACGACGATCGCCTACTTCGGGGCCGTCGTGTCCGCCTTCAAGGCGCGCTTCACGCAGCTCGGTGGGAAGATCGTCTACGAGACGCAGTACCAGGATCCCGCGCTCCAGAAGGGGTCGACGAACTTCCACAACGCTGCCAGTGCGATCGAGCAGCATCCGGCGAAGGTCATCGTCACGGTGACGTCGGGCTCGTACGGGGCTCAGCTCCCGTTCATCACCGACCTGCGCACGGCGGGCGACAACACTCCGGTCCTGAACTCTTGGGCCGGCGACGGGACCTACTGGCTGCCGACCAGCGGCCCGAAGGTCACGAACTACTGGTTCGTGACGTATGCGAACGCGTTCGGCCACGACCCGAGTGCCGCGGTGAACAAGCTCGCCGCCAAGCTCAGGGCCGAGAATCCGTTCGACGCGGCGACGGGCGGCTTCGTCACCGGCCCGGCCGCGATCGACGGGCTCGTCACCGCGATCAAGCGGGCAGGCGGCTCGCTCGTCGGCTCGAAGCTCGCAGCGGTGATGGTGAAGTTCCACAAGGTGCCGACGCTCTCGGGCAACGTGAGCTTCTCGACCAAGCTGCACACGGTGTTCGGGCGCCAGTACCGCGTGGTGGAGATCAACAACAACCAGCCGATCGCCAGGGGCACGATCACGGCGAAGGTCGTTCCGAACAGCCCGGACTCCTAGGGGCTTGTCGGAGGTAACGCAGCAGGAGAGGAGGCCCGGAGGATCGCTCCGGGCCTCCGCCGTCTCGCGTTCGTTCGCGGGAGTCCAGGCGCTTCGCGACGTCTCCCTCGAGCTCGCACGGGGTGAGGTCGTCGGGCTGATCGGGCCGAACGGCGCCGGCAAGTCGACGCTCGTCAACGTCCTCAGCGGCTTCGACCGGCCGACCAGCGGCAGCGTGCTGCTCGAGGAGCGGGACGTGACCCGATGGCCGGCCTTCCGGCGCGGCCGGCGCGGGCTCGCGCGCACCTTCCAGCACAGCCACGCCTTCCGCGGTCTCTCGGTGCGGGAGAACGTCGAGGTCTCCGCGCTGGGGGTCGGCGCGTCGCAACGTGAGGCGGCGAGGCGGGCCCGCGAGCTGCTCGGGCTGCTCGGGCTCGACGAATACGCGGAACGACCCGCCGGCTCGCTCGCGCACGGCGACGAACGGCGCCTCGGCGTCGCGAGGGCACTTGCGACCGAGCCGCGTTTCGTGCTCATGGACGAGCCCGCGGCCGGACTTCCGGAGGCCGAGATCCCGCAGTTCGCGACGGCGGTCGGCGTGATCCGCGACCGCGGCGCGGGAGTCCTGCTGGTCGACCACAACGTCGCCCTCGTGCTCGAGGTATGCGAGCGGATCCACGTGCTCGACCAGGGGAAGACGCTCGCCGAAGGAACGCCGCAGGAGATCCGCGCACACCTCGGCGTTGCAGCCGCCTACCTCGGCGAGAGCGCCGAGGCGGAGGAGATCGAGTGACCACCCTCGCCGTTGGGGCCCTGTCCGTTCGCTACGGCGCGGTCGAGGCGGTGCGCGGCCTGTCGCTCGAGGTGAAGCCGGGCGAGATCGTCGGTCTGATCGGTCCGAACGGCGCGGGGAAGTCGTCGACTCTGCACGCGATCATGGGCGCGGCGCCGGTCACCGGCGGCGAGGTTCGGCTCGACGGGAGGTCGCTGGTGGGCCGGAAGCCCGAGGACGTCGCGCGGCGCGGCATCGCGCTCGTGCCCGAGGGGCGCCGCATCTTCGGTGAGCTCTCGGTGGAGGAGAACCTGCGTCTCGGTCTCGCCGCGCGCAGACGAGGAGGCAACGGCGGGGGCCTCAAGCGTGCCTACGAGCTCTTCCCGGTCCTGCGCGAGTTCCGCTCGCGCCAGGCCGGCGTCCTTTCCGGCGGGCAGCAGCAGCAGCTGGCGATCGCCCGCGCGCTCGCCGCCGACCCCGACATCCTCCTGCTCGACGAGCCCTCGCTCGGGCTCGCGCCGAAGGTCGTCGACGTCGTCTTCGAGGCGCTGACCCAGATCCGGGACTCCGGCCTCGGCGTCCTGCTCGTCGAGCAGCGTGCTCAGCGGACGGTCGCGCTCGCCGACAGATCGCACGTGCTCGCGAACGGCGAGCTCCGCCTGACCCTCGGCCCGGAGGATGCGGGCGACACCGACCGGCTCGTCGCCGCCTACCTCGCATGACCATCGCGTTTCTCAACCTCACGTGGCCGACCTTCGCGAACGGTGTCGCGGAGGGCGGCGTCTACGCCCTCATGGCCGTCGGGATCGGCCTGGTCTTCGGCGTCCTGCGCCTCGTCAACTTCGCGTACGGCCAGCTGATCATGGCAGGGGCTTTCGCGCTCGCCTACGGCTCGCAGTGGGGGTTTCCGAACTGGGCCGCGATCCTCTTCTGCTTCGGCGTCGTGCTGGGGCTGTCTGTGCTGATGGACTGGCTGGTGTTCCGGCCGCTCCGGACGCACTCGCCTGCGGTGATGCTCGTGGCGACGTTCGCCGTCGCCTTCCTGCTCCAGAACATCGCGCTGCTCGCGTTCGGCCCGCTGGGAAAGAGCGCCGGCGCGCTCGCGGTTCTCAACGCGCCCTGGGACGTCGGCGGCGTCTTCATCAAGAAGATCGCCGTGATCTCCTTCGCCACGGCCGTCGGTTGTCTGGCCATCCTGCAGCTCCTGCTCACGCGCACGCCGCTCGGGCTCCATATGCGGGCGGCGGCGATGGACTTCCGGACGGCTCGCCTGCTCGGCGTTCGCGCCAACCGGGTGATCTCGGGAGCCGTGATCGTCTCCGGAGTGTTCGCGGCTGTCGCCGCCGTGATGCTGAGCGTCACCGAGCTCACGGTTACGCCCGCGTTCGGCACGCAGGACACGATCCTCGTGCTCGCGGGAGTCGTTCTCGGCGGGCTCAACCGGCCGATCCCCGCCACGCTCGGGGGCTTCGCAATCGGCTTTGCGAACGGGATTCTCGGCGGCGTGCTTCCGTCGAACCAGAGCCAGTACCTGCCGAGCTTCCTGTTCGCGGCGGTGATCGTCGTGCTGCTCGTCCGGCCGAACGGGCTCTTCGCTCGTGGCGGCGGCGCGGTGGAGCGCGTATGAGCGTCGTCCGCCGCGCTCCCGAGCTGCTCGGGCCCGCGCTGCTCATCCTCGGCACGGCCCTGCTCGGGCTCGAGGTCTCGAGCTACCTCCAGGCGTACTTCCTCGACACGCTCGTCAAGGTCGCGATCGTCGTCGCGCTGTACGTCTTCATCGGCAACTCGGGCGTGCTCTCGTTCGGGCACATCAGCTTCGTCGCCGTCGGTGTCTGGACGGCCGGTGTGCTGACGGTGCCGGAGGAACAGAAGCGCCTCATCATGCCGGGGCTCGCCCACTTCCTCGTCACGACGAACGTCGGCAACGTCGCCTCGCTCGCGCTCGCGGCGGTCGTGGGCGGGATCTTCGCGTTCGTGGTCGGCCTCCCGTTGATGCGGCTCTCGGGTCTCGCCGCGGGGATCGCGACCTTCGGAGTCCTCGAGATCACGAACAACGTGCTCACCTACGAGCAGAGGATCGGGCCGAGCCTGAACCCGTTCTCCGCAGTCCCCTCGACGACGGGGATCTGGCAGGCGGCGATCGGCGGCCTCATCTGCGTGGGCGTCGCCTACGCCTATCAGCGGACGCGCTTCTCCCGGATGCTGCGCGCCACCCGCGAGGACCCGGCGGCGGCCGCGGCGGCGGGGATCTCGATCTACCGCCAGCGCCTCTTCGCGTTCGCGCTCTCCGGCGCGCTCGCCGGCTTCGCGGGCGGGCTCTACGTCCACCTGCAGCCGGTGGGGACGAGCGGGCTCTCGCTGGATCTGACATTCATCACACTCGCGATGCTCGTCGTGGGCGGATCCGGAAGCCTGCTCGGCGCCGTCGTCGGCGCGCTCGCTCTGAACGGGCTCTTCTCCTTCTTCTCGGCCGCGACGAACACCGTCGACGTGTTCGGCTGGAGCCTGACCGTCCCGTCGGGAACGGCAGAGCTGACCCTCGGCCTGTTGATGGCGATCGTGCTCATCCTGCGGCCGAACGGGCTCACCGGCGGCCGCGAGCTGTCCCTGCCACGGCGGCGCGCCGCGGCCGATATCGAGAAAGCGAGGGCTACGACATGAGGTTCAGCATCTACTCGGAGCTCCAGAGCTGGCCGGGGAAGTCGTACGACCGGCTCTACGGCGAGGTGCTCGAGCAGATCGAGAACGCCGACCGGCTCGGCTACGACGCCTACGCCGCGATCGAGCATCTCTTCTTCCCGAAGTTCTCGGCGTCGGCGAACGTCTTCGGGCTGTTCGGGATGGCCGCGGCTCGCACGCGCCGGATCAACTTCCGGACGATGCTCCACATCCTCCCGTACCACAATCCGCTCGTCCTGGCCGCGATGATCCACGAGTTCTCGCTGCTCACGGGCGGTCGCTACGAGTTCGGTGTCGGCCGCGGCCACGGCTGGATCCCGACGCCGGCGGGGCTCCCGCTCGACGAGACCGCACGGCCGCGCTACGAGGAGGCGCTCGACCTCTTCGTCGAGGCGCTCCACTCCGACGTCGTCAGCTTCGAGGGTGAGTACTGGAACGTGAAGGACAGCCAGGTGATCCCGTTCAGCGGGCACGAGTTCCGGGTCGTGCTCGGCGGGACCTCCGACCGCACGTACGACCTCGCGGCGAAGCACGGCTGGGCCGTCGCCGTGCCCCCGCTCCTCCCGTACGCCGCCCTCGAGGAGCAGCTCGACCTCTACCGGGCGAAGTGCGCCGAGTATGGGACGGAGCCGGACATCATCTGGATCCACGCCTGTTACATCGACGACGACGCCGATCTTGCGCGGCGCGAGGCGGAGAGACACATGCGCGGCTTCCTCGAGGGCAACGCGTCGCCGCTCACCGAGCACCCGGTGCCGCCTGTCGACGCGCTCAACGCGGCCGGCTACGGCTTCTATGCCTCCGGGATCATGGAAAAGCTCGCCGCGACGCCGTACGACGAGATGATCGCCGGAGACATCGTCTGGGTCGGCACGCCGGACGACGTGATCCAGCGGATCCGCGAGACGATCGAGGTCTGCGAAGGGCTGACCGAGATCGCGATCACGACCAACCCGGGCGGCGTCGAGCACTGGAAGGCGATCAAGGCGCAGGAGCTCTTCGCCGAGCACGTCATTCCCGCGATCCAGCGGGAGACCGGAGCGGTCGCGCTCGAGGCATGACGAAGGTCGTCGTCGCCGGGGCCGGCTCCATCGGGAGCCTTCTCGCCGCGCACCTCGCGCAGGTCGCCGACGTGACCGTGCTGACGCGGCGGGAGGAGCACGCTGCCGCGTTGCGCGAGAGGGGTCTGCGCGTCTCCGGCCGCAGCGACTTCACCGCGTCGCTCGGCGCGACTTCCGATCCGGGAGAGCTTCCCGCCGACGCCGACCTCACGATCCTCGCGTGCAAGGGCACCGACCTCGTGCCACTGGCGGCGAGCCTCGAAGGGACGCTTCCGCAGGCGACCGTGATGACGATCCAGAACGGGCTCGGAGCGGAGGACATCGTCGCCGCGTACGGCGAGTGGCCGCTTCTCTCCGCGGTCACCTTCATGAGCGGCACGCGGCACGGCGACGCGCACGTCGAGTACGTCCTCGACACCGCGACGTGGATCGGGCCGTACCGCGGCACCACCGAGGAGGACGCGAAGCGCGCGGCCGAGCTGATCGAGGCGAGCGGACTGAAGGCGGAGGCCTTCCCGGACCTGCGCCCGGCGCAGTGGTCGAAGCTGATCTTCAACGCGACCGTGAACGGCGTCGCCGCGCTGACGAACCTCCCGCACGACTTTCACTTCGCGCAGACGAACGACCTCGCCGACCTCGGCTTCCTCGTCCGTGACCTCGTCGACGAAGGGAAGGCCGTCGCCACCGTCGCGGGCGTCGAGCTGCACGACGACCCGTGGGAGATGAACGTCGTCGCGACGCAGCGTGGTCACCGGCACTTCCCCTCCATGCTCGAGGACGTCGAGGCGAAGCGCCCCACAGAGCTCGAGCTGATCAACGGCGCGCTCGTCCGCGAGGCGGAGCGGCTCGCGGTCGGCGTCCCGCTCCAGACCGCCGTCTATAGGCTCGTTAAGGCGAGGGAGGCGAGCTACTCGGAGTGAGGATCTGTGTGGTCGGCACCGGTGCGGTGGGGTCGCTCTTTGCGGCCAACCTCGCGTTGCTGGACGACGTCGAGGTGTGGGCGTTCGACCTGGCGCAGGCGCACGTCGACGCGATCAACCGGGACGGGCTGAGGCTCTCGGGCGCCGGCGAGGTCGTCGGCCGGCCGCACGCGACGAGCGACGCCGCCGAGCTCCCGCCGTGCGACTTCGGCATCCTCGCCACGAAGGCGATGCACACCGAGTCGGCGATCGCCGCGACCGCGCACGCCTTCGCGGACGGGTACGTCGCGACGGTTCAGAACGGCCTCGGCAACGAGGAGACGCTCGCGGGTCATGTCGAGCGCGTCATCCGCGGCACGACCTTCCCGGCGGGGAGGCTGCTCGAGCCGGGCCACGTGCAGTGGGACGTGAAAGGCGACACGACGTTCGGCCCGTACGACGACCGCACGCCGCTCGCCGAGGCGGAACGACTCGCGGACGCCTGCACGCGCGCGGGGATGCCCGCGAAGGCGGTCTCCGACGCGCGAGGCCCGCAGTGGCGGAAGGTCGTCTTCAACGCGTCGACCAATCCGATCGGCGCGCTCACCGGCCTCACGCACGGCCGCGTCTGCGAGCGCCTGGACCTGCGCGCCCTCGTCACGGGCCTCGTCGACGAGGGCAAGGCGGTCGCCGTCGCGCAGGGGATCGAGCTCGACGCCGATCCCGAGGAGCTGATCGACCACGCGGCGCGCAAGGACGTCGCCTACGACCACAAGGCGTCGATGCTGCAGGACGTCGAGGCGCGGCGGCAGACCGAGATCGACTACCTCAACGGCGGCATCGTCCGTTTCGGCTGCGAGTACGGCGTGGCCACGCCGCTCAACGCCGCCATCCAGGCGCTCGTGAAAGGAGTGGAGGCATCGTGGACGCAGAGCTGACGGCACGACACGCGCGGGTGCGCGAGGCGCTCGAGCGGGACGGGCTCGACGCGGCGCTCGTCTGCGGCTCCGAGTACACGGGCTTCGAGGGCGCCGTCACGTACCTCTCCGGCTTCCAGATCGTCCACCGCTATGCGTACATCCTCGTGCCGCGCGACGGCGAGCCGTCGATCGTCTTCCCCGCGGAGGCGCGCTACGTCGGTACCCACGGCGATTCGCAGATCGAAGACCAGGTCTTCGCCGACCGGCCGGGCGAGTGGCTCGCCGACCGGCTGCGCGGACAGCGCGTCGGCGTGTACGGCCTCGACTACGTGGCGACGGTTCGCGACTTCGTGCCGCTCTCGGCGGCCGCCGAGCTCATCGGCTGGGACGTCGAGTTCGACCTTGCCCGCGCCGTGAAGTCGGAGGCAGAGCTCGCCTCGGTGCGCGAAAGCGTCGAGATCAACACCGCCGGCTTCCACATCTTCCGCGAGGCGTGGGCGCCGGGCCGGAGCGCCGCCGAGGTCATGGCGCCGGCCGAGAAGCTCTTCGTCGACCGCGGTTGCGGCCGGCTGACGATGAACATGGTGCTCGTCGGCGCCGAGTTCGCGCTCGCGCGCGACGACACGGTCTTCGGCGAGTTCACGGTTCCGTCCCTCGAGATCGCCGGGCCGGGCGGCCACTGGGTCGAGGTCTCGCGGGCGCTCGGCACCCCGAGCGACGAGGTGAAGAAGATGCTCGAGGCGTACGAGGAGTACTACGAGGTCGCGCGCTCGGCGCTTCGCGCGGGTGCCACCGCCCACGACGTCCATCGCGCAGTGTCGGCAGGCTTCACGCAGCGCGGCTACCACCTCGGCCACGTGACGGGGCACTCGATCGGGATGACGATGATCGAGCATCCGAAGATCGGCGAGGGCGTCGAGACCGAGCTTGCAGCGAACATGATCCTCTCGATGCACCCGCACGCAATCTCCGCCGATGGCCGAGAATGCCTCTACATGCAGGACACCTGGCACGTGACGGAAGACGGCGGCGTCCCGCTCGGCGGCCTGGAGATGCGGATCTGGTGAGCGCCCCCGACGCAGACGAATTCACGCCGATCCTGCCGGGCGAGGGCGCATCGGACTACGAGCGCTACCTCCGCACCGACGAGCTCCTCGCGCTGCAGAAGGGCCCGGACGAGTGGGTGCACCGCGACGAGCTCCTCTTCCAGACCGTCCACCAGTCGTCGGAGCTCTTCCTCAAGCACGCGTGGATGGAGGTCGAGGAGGCGACGCGGCTGATCGATGCGCGCGACGTCGCCGGCGCTCTGCGGCTGCTCGGTCGCGCGAACCACGCGATGCGCTACGTGATCTCGTTCCTCGAGCACCTCGAGCTGATGTCGCCGTGGGAGTACCAGGAGGTGCGCCGCGTGCTCGGCCACGGCTCCGGCTTCGACTCGCCCGGGTTCCGCGCGATCCGGGAGGTCTCGCCCGGCGTCTACGCCGCGTTCGACGCGCTGCGCCGCGAGCGCGGGCTGTCGCTCCTCGAGGTCTACGCGCAGGGTCGCGAGCACGAAGACCTGTATCAGCTCGCGGAGGCGCTGATCGACTGGGACGAGCAGGTCGGGGTCTGGCGCTTCCGCCACGTGAAGATGGTCGGTCGCGTGATCGGCGAGGACGTGATCGGGACGCAGGGCACGCCGGTCGAGCTCCTCGCCGGCCTGATCAAGCACAAGCTCTTTCCGGAGCTCTGGACGGTGCGCACCGAGCTCACCGAGCTCGCCAAGAAGTCGGATTGATCCCGCTCGACGAGATCCGCCGGGCGCGCGAGCGCATTGGCGACGACGTGATGCGCTCGCCGCTCGTTCCGATCGGCGAAGGGGGACGAATCCGGCTGAAGCTCGAGTGCCTGCAGCCGATCGGGTGCTTCAAGCTCCGGGGCGCGCTGTCGGCGGTGCGGGCGGCCTCCGCGGCCGAGCTCGCAGCCGGCGTCGTGACGGCGAGCGCCGGGAACATGGGCCAGGGTGTCGCTTGGGCGGCTCGCGAGGTCGGCGTGCCGGCGCGCGTGATCGTCCCGGCGGACGCGCCCCGCGCGAAGCTCGTCCGGATCGAGGCGCTCGGCGCGGAGATGATCGCCGTCACGCACGAGGAGTGGTGGGCGGCGATGGTCGACCGCGGACGTGAGGGCGTGGAGGGGATGTTCGTCCATCCGGTCGCCGACGAGGCGGTCATGGCCGGCAACGGGACGATCGGGCTCGAGATCGCGGAGGACGCGCCGGAGTTCGACTCGGTCGTCATCCCGTGGGGTGGCGGCGGGCTGACGACGGGGATCGCGAGCGCGATCAAGGCGCTGCGGCCAGAGGTTCGAGTCGTGGCGGCCGAGCCGGAGACGGCCGCTCCACTCGCCGCGGCGCTCGCGGCGGGCGAGCCGTGGAAGATCGAGTTCCAGCCGTCATGGGTGGACGGAGCCGGCGGGCGCGCGCTCCTGCCGGGCATGTGGGAGCGAGCGCGCGAGCTCGTCGACGAGGCGGTCGCGCTTCCGCTCGCCGAGGTTGAGGAAGCCGTTCGACTCCTCGCGTCTCGCGCGCACGTCGTCGCAGAGGGAGCCGGCGCGCTCGCGCTCGCAGCCGCGCTGCGGCGCGACGACCGCTGCGTCTGCATCGTCAGCGGCGGAAACATCGACCCCGACGTCCTGGCCCGGATCCTGGCCGGTCGCGAAGTCGACTTGTAACAGTCTGTTACTTGCGGAAACGAGTCTCTCTGGGACCCCTGCCGGCGTGGAGTGAAGAGGCCTCCCGGCGCAGCTTGTAACAGTCTGTTACTTGGGATTTCGGGTCTCGCGCGACTAGTCCGGCAGCAACGGCATGGACCAGCCGGAGTCGCGGCCGAGCAGGACGGCACGCGTGATCGCCGTCGTGCCGAACCGGTCGCGGATCGCATCGACCGCCGAGTCGAGCGCTTCGTCCGGACCGAGCAGCAGCTGCCGCGGCCGCTCGTTCTCGAGCATCGCGACGGAGCAGCCGAGGAGCGTGATCCCCCGCCGCTCGATCTGCGGCGTCGCCGTTGCAAGAAGCGCCCGCGCCGTGACCAGGATCACCTGGGTGCTCGCAGTTGCGAACGGAAGGGTGTGCGACCGCGTGGCGCGCTCGAAGTCGCCGAAGCGCAGGCGCAACACGACCGTGCGCCCCACCCGGCGCGCCGCCCTTAGGCGCCGCGAGATCCGGTCGGCGATGCCGACGAGCGTGGCATCGATCGTCTCGGCGGAGTGGCGACCGCGTCCGAGCGCCCGCTGCGAGCCGATCGAGCCACGGCGCCGCCCGGGCTCGACGCGCCTGAAGTCGCGGTTGTGCGCGAGCGCGTTGAGCTGCCGCCCGGCAGCCCGGCCGAGCATCGCGACGAGCGTCGGCTCCGACAGCGCGGCGAGCTCACCGATCGTCCGCACGTTCCACGCCTGGAGCTTCTTCGCAGTGGCCGGCCCGACGCCCCACACGCACTCGACCGGCAGCGGATGGAGAAACGCGAGCTCGCGATCCGGAGGGACGGCGAGCAGGCCGTCCGGCTTCGCGACGCCGCTGGCGACCTTGGCGAGGAACTTCGTGCGTGCCACGCCGACCGTGACGGGGAGCCCGACGCGCTCGCGCACCGCGGCGCGCAGCCGCGCGGCGATCTCGACCGGCGCGCCAGCGATCCGCTCCATCCCGCGCACGTCGAGGAACGCTTCGTCGATCGACAGCCCTTCGACCACCGGAGACGCGTCCTCGAAGACTGCGAACATCGCGCGGCTCGCCTCGGCGTAGACGGAGAAACGCGGCGGGACGACGACGGCCTCCCGGCAGAGCCGGCGCGCCTGCCGTGCGCCCATCGCCGTGCGGATGCCGTACGCCTTCGCCTCGTAGCTCGCGGCCAGCACGACGCCGCCGCCGACGATCACGGGCCGGCCGCGGAGCCGCGGGTCGTCTCGCTGCTCGACCGACGCGAAGAACGCGTCCGCGTCCGCATGCAACACGAACATATGTTCCTATACTAGAGAGCTGTAAGAGCCGCGTTGAACCGGTCGATCTCGTCGGTGGTGTTGTAGTGGATGAGACCCACGCGGAGCGCGCTGTCCGGGTACGTGAGCTTCTCTCGCAACCCGAGCGAGTACCAGCTGTCGTGCGCCCACACGCCGAAGCCCTCGTCGCCGAGCCGCTGCGCCGCGTCGACCGCGTCGACGCCGTCGAGATTGAGCAGGAAGGTGGGAACTCGGCCGTCCATCGTCTGCTGCCCGTAGACGGCCGTCCCCGTGGGCAGGCCGTCGATGAAGCGCTGCCCGAGCTCGCGTTCGTAGGCCGCGATCGCCTCCATCCCGCCGATCGACTCGAGGTACGCGACCGTCGCCGAAAAGCCGGCGAGGAGCTCGTACGGCGCCGTCCCGACTTCGAAGCGGCGGCCGACCGGCTCCGACGAGGCGGGGCGCGCCTTGTACGGGCGCCACGATTCGAGCAGCTCGTGGCGGCCGTACGCGATCCCGACGTGCGGCCCGCAGAACTTGTACGACGACGTGATCAGCACGTCGCAGCCGAGCGCCCGGACGTCGGTCGGAACGTGCGCGGAGTACTGCACGGCGTCGACCCAGCACAGCGCGCCGGCCTCGTGCGCGAGCTCGGACACTCGCGCGACGTCGACGATCGTCCCGATCGCATTCGACGAGGCCACGCATGCGACGACGCGCACGCGCTCGTCGAGCCGGTTCGCGAGGTCGTCGTAGTCGAGCCGCAGATCCTCGGTCACGTCCACCCACTCGACCTCGAAGCCGCGGTCGGCGGCAAGCTCGATCCACGGCGCGACGCCGCCGTCGTGGTCGAGGCGCGAGACGAGGATCCGGTCGCCCTCCTTCCAGTCGCGCGCTGCCGTGCGCGAGAGCGCGAAGTCGAGCCACGTCATGTTCGTCCCGAAGATCACGTCGTCGGACGAGCAGCCGAGGAACCGCGCGCCGTCCTCCCGCGCCGTCGCCAGGACCTGCTCGACGCGCTTGCTCGTCTCGTAGGTCGCGCCGATGTTCGCGCTCGCCTCGCGCAGCGTCCGCGCGATCGCGTCGCCGACCACGTCCGGCACCTGCGAGCCGCCCGGCGCGTCGAGGAAGACGAAGCCGCCGTCTCGCAACGACGAGAAGCGCGAGCGCACGGCTTGGACGTCCAATAGGGTCGTCGCCATGGAGCGAGCCTACCGAGGGGCTGGACGCGTCGGCGGCCAAGCCGCAGACGCCCGGCCGGTAGACCGTACGCCGGAGGCGGACAGGCGTCTCATCCTCGGTTGCGGGAACTTCGGCGGCGTCGGCTCGGCGCCTGCGACCTTCGAGAAGGGCGAGACGCTCGAGCAGGCGATCGACCTCATGGACGCGGCCTGGGAAGCCGGCATCACGTGGTTCGACACGGCCGACGCGTACGGCGGCGGGCGCAGCGAGGCGTACGTCGGCGAATGGATCCGCTCGCGCCGGCCCGAGGGCCTGCGCATCACGACGAAGACGTTCAACCCCATGGACGAAGGCGAGGATCGCGGGCTCTCGCCGGCCCGCGTGCGGCGGCAGATCGACACGAGCCTCGAGCGGCTCGGCGTCGCGCGCGTCGATCTCTACCTCGCGCATGCGTGGGATCCCGACGTTCCGGTCGCCGAGGTCGCCGGCGTCTTCGACGAGCTCGTCGCCGCCGGGAAGATCGGCGCGTACGGCTTGAGCAACGTGGGCGCCGCCGAGCTGCGAAAGGCGCTCGCAGCGGGATCCTTCGCGGCCGTCCAGGACTCGTACTCGCTCCTCGATCGCGAGGTCGAGGAAGAGGTGCTGCCGCTCTGCGCGGAGCACGGGCTGTGGTTCCAGGTGCACTCGCCGCTCATGGGCGGCTGGCTGACGGGCAAGTACCGCCGAGATGCTCCACCGCCCGAGGGCTCGCGGATGACGCTCCGCCCGGGCCCGTACGAGTTCCTTCGCACCGACGCTGTGTTCGACGCGCTCGAGGCGCTCGAGCAGCGCGGAGATCCGACGACGCTCGCGCTGGCGTGGCTGCTCGCGGACGAGCGCGTCTCCGTCGTGCTCGGGCCGCGCCGCCCCGCGCAGCTCGCGCCCGGGCTCGCCGCCCTCGCGAATCCGTTGACCCGCGAGGAGCGTGCAGCGCTCTCCGATGAGTTCGGGCTCGTTTCCAGGTCTTGACAGCACACGACGAATGGAGCCGACATGAAGGAGATGCTCGAGGCGTACGTCGCCGCGGTGCGCGCGAAGGACGTCGACGCCTTCCTCGAGTTGTACGCCGACGACGTCCGGACGTTCGATCTCTGGAGCGTGTGGTCGTACGACGGCAAGGCCGCGCTTCGCGGGATGGTCGAGGAGTGGTTCGGCTCGCTCGGAACCGACCTGGTCGCGGTCGAGTTCGACGAGGTGCGTTCAGAAGCCGGCGAAGACGTGCGCGCCGTGAGCGCGTTCACGACCTACCGTGGCCTGTCGGCAGGCGGTGAGGAGCTCCGCTCGATGAACAACCGGCTGACGTGGGTGTTGCGCAAGGACGCATCCGGCTCGTGGAAGATCGCCCACGAGCACACCTCGGCCCCCGCAGGCGACGGGGGAAAGGTGCAGCTGAAGCGCTAGCGGTTCGCGAGCGGGACGAACTCGCGTTCGTCGTAGCCCGTGTAGACCTGCCGCGGCCGCGCGATCTTCTGCTCGGGGTCGGAGAGCATCTCCTCCCACTGTGCGAGCCAGCCCGGCAGTCGGCCGAGCGCGAAGAGCACGGTGAAGTAGTCGGTCGGGTAGCCCATCGCCTGGTAGATAAGCCCCGAATAGAAGTCGACGTTCGGGTAGAGCTTGCGCGAGACGAAGTAGTCGTCCTCGAGCGCGATCCGTTCCAGCTCGAGCGCGATCTCGAGCTTCGGGTTGAGCCCCGTCTGCGCGAAGACGTCGTCTGCGACGCGCTTGATCAGCTTCGCGCGCGGGTCGTAGCTCTTGTAGACGCGGTGGCCGAACCCCATCAGCCGCCCGTGGCCCGTCTTCACGCTCTCGATGAACTGCGGCACGCGGTCGACCGTGCCGATCTCGTCGAGCATCCGCAGCACGGCCTCGTTGGCGCCGCCGTGCAGCGGCCCGTAGAGCGCGGCGACCCCGGCGGACACGGCCGAGAACGGATCCACCTGCGTCGACCCGACGCCGCGCACCGCGTTGGTCGAGGCGTTCTGCTCGTGTTCGGCGTGGAGGACGAGCAGGATCTCGAGCGCGCGCTGCAGGACAGGGTTCGGTTCGTGCCGGCCGCCGATCTCGAACGTCATGTTGACGAAGTTGCCGATGTAGTCGAGGTCGTTGCGCGGGAAGACGTACGGGAGCCCTCGGCTGTGCCGGAAGACCCAGGCGGCGATGGTGGGGAACTTCGCGATCAGCCGCACGCGCTGCAGGCGGCGGCTCTCGACGTCGCCGATCTCCTTCGCGTCGGGATAGAAGGTCGAGAGCGCGGCGACGGCGCCGAGCAGCATCCCCATCGGATGCGCGTCGTAGCGGAAGCCGTCGAGGAGCTGCGTGACATTCGTGTGCACGTACGTGTGCACGCGAACCTCCTCCTCCCACGCGTCTAGCTGCTCTCGGGTGGGGAGCTCCCCCTCGAACAGGAGCCACGTCGTCTCCAGGAAGCTCGCGTGCTCGGCGAGCTGCTCGATCGGGTAGCCGCGGTAGCGGAGGATTCCCGCGTCGCCGTCGATGTAGGTGATCCCGCTTCGCGTCGACGCGGTGTTGAGGAACGCCGGGTCGTAGGCCATCAGGCCGAGCTGGCGAAGGTCGGTGGTGCGGATCGTCCCGTCCACGATCGGGATCTCGACCTCTTCGCCGGTGCGGTTGTCCCGGATGCTCAGGGTGTCCTCGGCCACGCGGGGACCTTAGCTCCGTTCGCCCTGTTTGCTGTTCGACGGGCGCGGAACCCATCGGCGGGAATCCGAGTCGAAAGGAGAAAGCGCATGGGGTTCAAATCGCTCGCGCTGTGCAGATCTTCGAGCTGCTCCTTCAGGACGTCCTCGGAGACGCGACTCGTCAAGCGCGATGTCCGGGTCGAGAACGTTCCCGACCCGGGCATCCGCAAGCCCGACGACGTGATACGAGCACTGCCGAAGACGACGCCGCTCGAGTCCGCACGACACTGAGCGGACTACGATCGCGGCGTGTCTTCACCGCCGATCGTCTGGACGCCGAGCGAGGAGCGGATCGCGTCCGCCACGATCACGCGCTATCGCGAGTGGGTCAACGAGACGCGCGGCCTCCGGCTCGAGGGCTATGGCGATCTCTGGCAGTGGTCGGTCGACGAGCTCGAGGACTTCTGGGCGTCGGTCTGGGAGTTCTTCGAGGTGGAGGCGAGCCAGCCGTACGAGCGCGTGCTCCCGCGACGCGAGATGCCGGGCGCGGAGTGGTTCCCGGGCGCTCGGCTCAGCTACGCGGAGCACATCTTCCGCGGCCGCGACGACTCGGCTGTTGCGATCCACCATGCCTCGGAGCTGCGCCCGCTCGGCGAGTGGACGTGGGGCGAGCTGCGGGCCCGCGCGGGCGCGGTGGCCGCAGCCCTGAGCGAAGCGGGAGTCGTCGCCGGCGATCGCGTCGCCGCGTACCTGCCGAACGTTCCCGAGACGATCGCCGCGTTCCTCGGCTGCGCGAGCATCGGCGCGACCTGGTCGAGCTGCGCGCCGGAGTTCGGCGTCCGCAGCGTCCTCGACCGCTTCGCGCAGATCGAGCCCAAGGTGCTCCTCGCGGTCGACGGTTATCGCTACGGCGGCAGGGACTTCGACCGGAGCGACGCGGTCGCAGCCCTCCAGCGCGAGCTTCCGACCGTCCGGCGGACGTTCGTGCTCCCGTATCTCGCGGGCGGTCAATGGGAGCTGCCTCCCGCCGAGCTCGAGTTCGCCCAGCTTCCGTTCGACCACCCGCTCTGGGTGCTCTACAGCTCGGGCACGACCGGCCTGCCGAAGGCGATCGTGCACGGCCAGGGCGGCATCCTCCTCGAGCACCTCAAGAAGCTCCGCCTGCACCTCGACGCGCGCGCCGGCGACCGGGTCTTCTGGTTCACGACGACCGGCTGGATGATGTGGAACTTCCTCGTCGGCGCCCTGCTCTCCGAGGCGTCGATCGTCCTCTTCGACGGGAATCCGGCGCATCCCGATCTCGGCACGCTCTGGGATCTCGCCGACGCCGCCGGCATCACGTGCTTCGGCACGAGCGCCGGCTACGTGGCCGCGTGCCAGAAGGCCGGGGTCGAGGCCGGCAGGGGCCGCGACCTCTCGCGCCTCGACAGCGTCGGCTCGACCGGCTCGCCGCTCGCGCCCGAGGGATTCGACTGGGTCCGCGACGAGCTCGGCGAGGACATCTGGCTCTTCTCCACCTCGGGCGGCACCGACGTCTGCACCGCCTTCGTCGGCGGTGTGCCGACGCTGCCGGTCTACCGCGGCGAGCTGCAGGCCCGCGCGCTCGGCGCGAAGGTCGAGGCGTGGAGCGAGGACGGCCGTCCGCTCGTCAACGAGGTCGGCGAGCTCGTCATCACCGAGCCGATGCCGTCGATGCCTCTGTATCTGTGGGGCGACGAGGACGGGTCGCGCTACCGGGAGAGCTACTTCGCCGACTTCCCCGGCGTCTGGCGGCACGGCGACTGGATCGAGATCACCGACCGCGGCACCGCGATCATCACGGGCCGCTCCGACGCGACGATCAACCGAGGCGGCGTGCGGATGGGGACGAGCGAGCTCTATCGCAGCGTGCTCTCGCTGGACGACGTCCTCGACGCGCTCGTCGTCGACATCCCGGAAGGCGACGGCAGCCGGATGACGCTGTTCGTCGTCCTGCGGGATGGAGCGGCGCTCGACGACGGGCTCGAAGCGGAGATCAGGCGGCGGATTCGCGAGGACTGCTCACCGCGGCACGTCCCGGACGACGTGGTTGCCGCGCCCGAGATTCCGCGCACGCTCTCGGGGAAGATCCTCGAGGTGCCCGTCAAGCGCCTGTTGATGGGCACTCCCCTCGCCGAGGTCGCCAGCCGCGACTCGCTCGCGAACCCGACCGCCCTCGACTGGTTCGCGAATCTCGGGGGCTAACTTCCGGGTACGAAAGGCGTCGAATTGCTACGAATGGGTGGCAGTCCGGCGTGCTTTGAGATACTTTCCCCGCGGTCGTGAGCGTACGGGTCGACACACCTGATGCGGTCGGGCTCTCGGTCGGCGACGCGCCGTCGGAGCCGGAAGCAGTAAAGGCCCGCGGATACTGGGAGCTCATCTGGATCCGCCTCCGCCGCGACAAGATCGCGCTGGTCAGCTTCGGGTTCATCGTCTTCTTGTTCGCGTCAGCCTTCGCGGGCGCGCCGCTCGCGGCGCACCTGCTCGGGCACGGCCCGAACACCCAGTTCGGCTACGGCGTCAGCTACCCGAGCTACGTGCCGGTCGGGCCGTGGACGTACGTCTCGAAGGCGCCGTACTACGGCGTCCCTCACCCGGGCCGCTATGGGCACACGCTGTTCATCTTCGGCGGCGCCGACCAGCTCGGCCGCGACCTGTTCCTGCGCATCCTCTACGGCGCTCAGGTATCGCTCGAGGTCGGGATCTTCGCCACCGTCGGCTCGGTGACGATCGGCGTCCTGATGGGCCTCCTCGGGGGCTACTTCCGCGGCTGGATCGACACGATCGTCTCCCGGATGATCGAGATCGTGATGGTGTTTCCGTACCTCCTGTTCATCATCGCGCTGCGGATCGTCGCCGGGAACGCGCTGAACAAGATCACACTCGGGTTCCTGCCGAGCGGAGTCTTCACCCTGGCGCTGATCTTCACCGCGTTCGGCTGGTTCTACCCGGCGAGGATCATGCGCGGTGTCGTGCTGTCGCTCCGCGAGAAGGAGTTCGTCGAGGCGGCGCGGATGACCGGCGCGAGCGACTGGCGGATCATGCGGTCACACCTGCTGCCGCACCTCATGGCCCCGATCATCGTCTACTCGACCATCCTCGTCGCCCAGAACATCCTCGGTGAGGCCGGCCTGTCGTTCCTCGGCCTGGGTGTCGGCGCGGATGTGCCGAGCTGGGGCAACCTGCTCCAGCAGGCGCCGTCGTACTACCAGACCGACGTGTGGATCCTGCTCTTCCCGGGCTTCGCCATCCTGTTCACCACGATCGCCTTCAACCTCCTCGGCGACGGCCTGCGCGACGCATTCGACCCGCGCTCGACGATCTAACTCTTTCGACACGGAATCGTCTCAGTAGTCGCTGGTGTCTCTCACTCATCTCAACCGGGCCGCTCGTGAGGGCGAGCGGGCCCGCCACGGAAGGAGTCATATGCGCAGGAAGCACGTGCTCTCCCTGCTTATGTTGAGCATGGGAGTTGCGTTGCTCATCGCGGCGACCACCGTCGGAGTTGCATCCTCCGCGAATGCGAAGGTCAGCTCTGCGAAGTCGCTGAAGGGTGGCGTGCTGCACGTCGCCCAGTCGGCGGGCTCATTCGACACGCTCGACCCGGGCCTCGCGTACGTCACGAACGACTGGGAGGTTCTCTACTCGACCGGTCTGAACCTCGTGAACTTCCCGAACAAGGCGGGCCAGGCCGGCTCGCAGCTGTTCCCGGAAGCCGCCAAGTCGTTCCCGACGATCTCGAAGAACGGAACGACGGTTACGTTCCACCTCCGCTCGGGCCTGAAGTTCGACGACGGCTCGCCCGTCACGGCCGCCTCGTACCAGCGCGCCTGGGAGCGGATCCTCAGCCCGAAGATGTATGCGCAGTACGGCATCTTCGACCAGCTGAACAAGATGGTGGTCGGCGCGCAGGCCTTCACCGACGGAAAGACCCAGCACATCTCGGGCATCTCGGCGAAGGGGCTCACGCTCACCTTCCATCTCACGAAGCCGAACCCGACCTTCGTCTCGATTCTCGGCATGCAGTGGTTCAACGCCGTGAAGCCGAGCATGAAGTACTCGAAGGTCTCGAGCGGCATCCTCAAGTACCCGTCGGCTGGTCCGTACTACATCGCGACCAACCAGCCGGGCCGCACGGTTGTGCTGAAGCGGAACAAGTACTACCACGGTCCGCGCCTTGCCAACCCGAACGAGATCGTGATCAACAGCTACCCGAACTCGAACGGCGAGGCGGCGCTGCTGCAGATCGAGAAGAACCAGCTCGACTTCGACATGGGCGGTGTCCCGGCGGACGACGTCGCCAAGGTTGCCAAGACCTACGGCGGCCCGAACAAGGGCCAGTTCCATGTCGGCGGTCAGGCCTGCATCATCTGGGAGGCGTTCAACAACGCCAAGGCCCCGACCAACAACGTCAACGTCCGGAAGGCGCTGAACTACGCCATCGGCCGGACGCCGATCATCCGCCTGCTCGGCCCGTACGCCGGCTCAGCTTCGGACCAGATCCTGGTCAAGGGCCTCCCCGGCTACAAGAAGTTCAGCGCCTATGGCAACTACCCGAACTTCGCCAAGGCCAAGGCGGTCGGCGGTAGCGCTCTGAACGGCGCGCCTGCGTTGAACATCTACTACAACCAGGCGAGCACGTTCCGCACGAACGAGGCGCAGTTCGAGAAGGCTCAGCTTGCACACATCGGGCTGACCGCGAACCTCGAGCCGTCCAACCCGACGGACTACTACGGTCCGCTCGAGACGAAGGGCACGGACTACAACATCGCCCACTCCGGTTGGTGCGCCGACTACTTCGACCCGTTCGACTTCATCAACGTGAACTTCGACGGCCGCTCGATTCAGCCGACCGGCAATGTTGACTACTTCTACTTCAACAACTCGAAGTTCAACTCGATGATGGATCACGCGGCGTCCCTCTCCGGCACGGCTCGCGCGAACGCGTACGCCGCCCTGGACAAGACGCTGATGACGAAGTACGCGCCGGCGTTCCCGCTCTATGTCCCGACCTTCCGGTACCTCACCGCGAAGCGGGTCAAGAACGTCATCTACAGCAACTACTTCGGCTATCCGATCCTCAACGCAATGTCGGTCGGCTAGACAGCCCGAGACCGAATAGCATCACTCTGGAGGGGCGCCCACGGCGCCCCTCCAGAACCTCCAAACCGAGAGAGAACAGGGAAACGTAGACAGTGGTTCAGTTCCTCATCCGGCGCATCTTCTGGGCCTTCTTCCTGTTCTTCGTCGCGACGATCATCACGTACATCATCTTCTTCGTGATCCCGACGGATCCGGCGCAGATCGCCTGCGGCGTGCACTGCGTGCCGGCGATCCTCAAGCAGGTCCGGCACAGCCTCCATCTCGATCTGCCGATCTACCAGCAGTACTGGATCTTCGTCTGGAACATGGTCAAGCATCAGTCTCTCGGTTACTCGTTCGTGAACGGCGCCTCGGTACGGTGGGTCATCGGCCAGGACGCTCCCGTCACGGCTTCGCTCGTGTTCGGCGGCGCGGTCTTCTGGCTCGCGCTCTCGATTCCGATCGGGATCCTGTCGGCCCTGCGGCCGCGTTCGATCGTCGACCGGTTCGCGATGGTCTTCGTTCTCGTAGGGATCTCGGCGCCCGCGGTCTGGATCGGACTGATCCTGGCCTACCTGATCGGCTTCAAGCTCGGCTGGACGCCGATCGCGGGTTACTGCAACCTTCTCCCCGGCGGCGCGGCCGGCACCTGTTCGGGGCCGGCCGAGTGGGCCTACCACCTGATTTTGCCCTGGATGACGTTCATGTTCCTTTTCGCGGCGCTCTACGTACGCCTGATCCGGGCGAACGTCATGGAGACGATGACGGAGGACTACGTCCGCACCGCGCGCGCGAAGGGAGCGTCCGCCCAGCGAGTCCTCTTCCAGCACGTCTTGCGCAACAGCATGCTCCCGGTGGTGACGATCCTCGGCATGGACATCGGCCTCGCGCTCGGCGGCGCTGTCTTCACGGAGACGGTGTTCCAGCTGCGTGGCCTGGGCTCGGACCTGGTCCAGTCGGCGTTCAAGGACGACCTGCCGGTGGTCGTCGGGGTCGTCGTCTTCGCGACGCTGGCGGTGATCGTCTTCAACTTCCTCGTCGACGTCGCGTACGCCTGGCTCGATCCACGAATCAGGCTGAACACCTGACATGGCGCTGCTCGAAGTAAAGGACTTGCGGACGCGATTCCGGACGGACGACGGAATCGTCAAGGCCGTGTCCGGCGTCAGCTTCGACCTCGACCGCGGAAAGACGCTCGGCGTCGTCGGCGAGTCCGGCTCGGGCAAGAGCGTGACGTTCCTCACGGTGATGGGCCTCGTCGATCGGCGTCATGCCGAAGTCGAAGGCTCCGTGCTCTTCGACGGCGAGGAGATCCTCGGCGCCAGCGGCCAGCGCCTGCAGAAGGTTCGCGGTAAGCGGATCGGGATGATCTTCCAGGATCCGATGACCTCGCTGAACCCGGTCAAGAAGATCGGGTGGCAGCTCGAGGAGGCCGTGCTGCTGCACAACGATGTGACGCGCGCCGAGGCGCGGCGGCGGGCGATCGACATCCTCAAGGAGGTCGAGATCCCGAAGGCGGACACGCGCGTCGACGACTATCCGCATCAGTTCTCCGGCGGTATGCGCCAGCGCGTGATGATCGCGATGGCGCTGATCAACAACCCGGAGGTGCTCATCGCCGACGAGCCGACGACGGCGCTCGACGTGACGACTCAGGCGCAGATCCTCCGGCTCATGACGAAGCTGCAGGAAGAGCACCAGATGGCGATCGTCATGATCACCCACGACCTCGGTGTGGTCGCCGAGCTCGCCGACGATGTGTTCGTCATGTACGGGGGGCGGGTTGTCGAGGAGGCTGGGGTCAACGACCTCTTCGCGAAGCCGGAGATGCCCTACACCTGGGGTCTGCTCGGCTCCCTGCCGCGCCTCACCATGACGACCGATCGCCTGGAGCAGATTCCGGGCCAGCCACCTTCGCTGCTCCATCCGCCGACGGGGTGCGCCTTCAGCCCTCGCTGCGCGTACGTCTTCGACCGCTGCCGCCAGGAGCTTCCGGAGCTTCGCGCCGGCGCCGTCGGCGAGGGGCATCTGTTCCGCTGCCACCTCGGTGACGACGAGCGCGCTCGCATCTGGGCGGAGAAGAAGGCAGCGTTCGAAGCGGCAGAGGGGAGCGCGGCATGAGCGAGCCTCTGCTCGTCGTCGAGGAACTGCAGAAATACTTCCCCGTCACCCGTGGGCTGATCTTCCAGAAGGAAGTCGCCCAGGTGAAGGCGGTCGACGGCGTGAGCTTCACGCTCGAACAGGGCCAGACGCTCGGCGTCGTCGGCGAGTCCGGATGCGGCAAGTCGACGATGGCTCGCTGCCTCGCCCGGCTGCTCGAGCCGACCGGCGGGAAGATTTTCTTCGAGGGCCGCGACATCACGCACCTCAACCGCAACGACATGCGGCCGATCCGGCGCGACATGATGATGGTCTTCCAGGACCCGTATGCGTCCCTCAACGCGCGGAAGCGGGTCGGTTCGATCGTCGGCGAGCCCCTCGAGGTGCACGGCATCGGCACCGAGCACGATCGCAAGCGCCGCGTGCAGGAGCTGCTCGAGATCGTCGGCCTGAACCCGGAGCACTACAACCGCTTCCCGCACGAGTTCTCGGGCGGTCAGCGGCAGCGGATCGGGATTGCCCGCGCTCTTGTGATCAATCCGAAGCTCGTCATCTGTGACGAGCCGGTCTCCGCACTCGACGTGTCCGTCCAGGCGCAGATCCTCAACCTGCTCAAGGATCTCCAGCAGGACTTCGATCTGACGTACATCTTCATCGCGCACGACCTCAATGTCGTGCGTCACGTCTCCGACCGCGTCATGGTGATGTACCTCGGCAAGCCGGTCGAGACGGGCAGTAAGCAGGACCTCTACGAGGCGCCCAAGCATCCGTACACGGGCGCCCTGCTCTCCGCCGTGCCGATCGCCGATCCGGCGGCCGGGCGGGCTCGGCGGCAGATCGTGCTCACCGGCGACGTTCCCAGCCCGCTCAATCCGCCGGCGGCCTGCCGCTTCCACCCGCGGTGCCCGCGGTTCGTCGACGGCAAGTGCAACGTCGACGAGCCGCTGCTGAGCCCCGTGTCAGGACACGCAGACCACGAGTTCGCGTGTCACTTCCCGCTCGAGCACTGGCCGATGGACGAGCAAGAGATTCGTCGCAAGCCGGCGGCCCTCGCCGGCACGGCCGACTAGCGGCCGGCGTCGTGATTCGCAGCGGGCTCCGCCGCCTGGCCATCATCTTCGGCGTCATCTTCGCTCTGACGAGCATTGTCTCGCTGATCATCGGAGCGCTCGTGCACGCGAGTCTCGAACGGTCGATTGCGATCGGCTTCTACATCGCGGGCAGCGGCGTGCTTGTCGGCTGCTTCATCTTCGGCCTGAAAGGCCCGGTGCGCGCCGACTATGGCACGAGCGAACACCCCGAGCAGCCACTCGGCGGCCAGCCGAGCTTGCCTACGCGGTCGATCCTCCTGCCTCGCTCGATCAGGCGCGCGACGCCTGAAGAGCGAGCGGAATCGAAGCGGAATTCGGTTGCCCTGTTCGTTCTCGGCATCGTCCTCATCGTGATCGCCGCTGCGTTCGACCCGAGGCGGCGCGCGTTCTGAGGCGCGGAGGTCACGGGCCTGATGGCTCGCTTCCTGCTGCGTAGGCTCTTCTGGGCGGTGTGGCTGTTCTTCGTGGCCACGCTCATCGTCTACGCGATCTTCTGGCTTGTTCCGAGTGACCCCGCTCACCTCGCCGGAATCGGCGCGGCGTCACCGATCATCGCGGCCCGCATTCGCAGCGAGCTGCATCTCGACGTGCCGGTGTTCCAGCAGTACTGGATCTTCATCTGGAACATGATCCGCCACCAGTCGCTCGGCAACTCGATCCAGAACGGCGCCTCGGTGCGCTGGATCCTCGGCCAGGACGCCCGTGTCACGGGCTCGATCGTGCTCGGCGGCGCGTGCCTCTGGCTCCTGACCTCGGTTCCGATCGGAATCCTTTCGGCCCTGCGTCCGCGCTCGCTGTTCGACCGCGTCGCAATGGTGTTCGTTCTCGTCGGCATCGCCTCGCCACCGGTCTGGCTCGGCCTGATCCTCGCTTACGTCTTCGGCTTCAAGCTCGGCTGGACGCCGATCGCGGACTACTGCAATTTCAGGTCGAGCAGCGCGGGCGAATGCGGCGGCCCCGCGCGCTGGGCGTACCACCTGATCCTGCCGTGGCTCACGTTCATGTGCTTCTTCGCCGCCTTCTACGTCCGCATGATTCGCGCCAGCATCATGGAGGTGGCGCACGAGGACTACGTTCGTACCGCCGTGGCCAAGGGCGCCCCGGGTCGCCGGGTCGTGTTTCGTCACATCCTGCGCAACAGCATGCTGCCCGTCGTGACGTTGCTCGGCACCAACATCGCGTACGCACTCAGCAGCGTGGTCTTCGTGGAGCAGGTGTTCAACCTGCACGGCCTCGGCGTGGAGATGCTCGGCTCGGCCAGGGCAAGCGATGTTCCGGTCGTCGTGGGCGTTGTCGTCTTCGTCACGCTCGTCGTGATCGTCGCCAACTTTCTCGTGGATGTCGCGTACGCATGGCTCGATCCGCGAATCCGCCTGGCTTGATCCGTGTGAGGGAAGGTTGCTAACTCAAACGGCGAATCGGCGTCAAAAGGGATGTGAGGACCAACTGCGATCAGGCGCGCGAGCGCCTTTCGCTGCAGCTCGACGACGAGCTGTCGGCACATGAGGCGGTGCTGCTGGAGCGGCATCTCGCAACCTGCCCCGCGTGCGCGGCCTTCGCCGCGGACGTGAGTGAGTCGACGGCTCTGCTGCGCGCGACGCCGCTCGAGCCCGCGCCGCCGTTCCTGCTGCTGCGCCGGCCGGTGGCGACGCGCATGGCGTCGAGGGTCGCTGCCGTTGCGGCGGCGGCCGCGGCCGCGGTGCTCGTGGCCGTCTCCACGGTGTCGCTCCCGGGCAACTCGGGCCGGGCGTCGGCAGGCTTCGGCTACTGGCCGACCGGACTCACAGCCCATCCCCGCGGCGACGCGAATCTCGGCGTGCAGCGCGTCGGCCTGCAGCCGCCGCGCTCCGACGGCCCGCGCCGCGGCCTCGTCTCGGCCTAGACCCGAATCGTCAACAGCAGGAACGGATTCGCGTGCGAGCCGACTGCTTGCCGGCTACGACTCAGCCGTTCCCGCCGTACGGGACCGGCGGCGTGTAGTCGGCTTGCCAGTAATTGACGAGCCAGTGCCCGTTCGGCTTGTTGTGCGCCCGGACTAGACCGAGGAAGAACGGGAGATGCGGCCGGACGTGCGATCCCTGCTTTGCGACGAGGTCGACGACCATCATCACCTGCGTCTTGTACGACCACAGCACCGTGAAGGCGGCCGTCTTCGCGTTGCCGGCCGGATAGCCGATCACCGCGATGTTCCCCCGGTCCCATTCCTTCCGCGTCTGGTCGCCCTTGATCTCGTGGTTCACGAGGGGATAGGCGATGTCGAGGTTCTTGCGGAGGACGGCCGTCTCGATGAACTTCCGCCCAACAGCGAAGGCCTTCGGATCCGGCGGCGCCTTGACGAGCTTCGGCGCGTGCCCTGCCGGCACCGTCGAGATCGGCGACGTGAGGCCGGGCGAGCCGCGGAAGACGACGGCGACGAGAAACACGATCAGCCCGACGAGCAGAACGCTGCCGCTGATCCACATGATGCGGCGCTGTGCGCGCGGCGAATTGAGGATTCCGGTAGCCGAAGAAGGAGTCTCCATATCTCGTAAGACCAAAGTACCAGCGAAAAGTTAGTGTCGCGGACCGCCGATTCCTGCTCCGCCGGCGGATGGCGGGGTGCGCGGAAGCGGAGGTAGTGCCTGCCCGCGGGAGCGCGCGTAGGCGAGGCGGGAGCGGCGCGACCTGATCGCCGAGGCGACGCCGAGTCCGATCGGGAAGAGGAGCGCCAACAGGATCCCGCCGCCGATGACGCCGAGCCATCCCTTGCCGAGCGTGCTCTTTCCGCTGCTGGGCGGGGCCCCCGACGATCCGCTGCTCGCCGCCGGTCCGGCCGCGTAGTCGGCAGGCCCGACCTCATGCCGGCCCTTCTTGTTCGGCCGCGCGAAGACGGCGATCGTGTACAGCCCGTCCACGACCCAGCGCCCCTCGCGCTTCAGCATCTTCCCCGAGAAGACCTCCGACGATCCGCCCTCACCACGCCGTGGGTGGATGAGGATGTTGAAGTCGACGTAACCCGGCCCGGAGTCGATCACCGTCCAGTCGTGGAAGGTCTTGCCACGGGCGGGGTAGTAGGGGATCGGGCTCGTCCCATGCCGCCACTCGCGGAGCGTCGAGCCGCCCTTGAGCTCGGGGCCAGACAGGCGCCAGGCGGTCTCCGGCGCCGTGCCGTCTAGCCCGGCCGGGATGAATGCGTCGAGCGTCTTGTTGATCGCGCGCCGCTCGGCGGCGGAGACGTAGGTGCTCTGCTTCACGAGCTGCGCGGGCGGAGCATTCTTCGGAGGAGCCGAGCTCGGGCCCTTGGGGCTCCTGACCAGCACGCCGGTCGTCGTGACGGCGCCGACGACGAGCAGCGCGATGCCGAGACGAAGGAAACGCCGCCGGAGTCTCGGCGACGAGGGAACGACCCGCATCCAGCGAGAGTACCAGTAGGAAAAAGGCTGCTCTGGCGGCTCTTTAGAGCGTTGCCGGCTCCGGTGCTTCGCTCTGCGACTCCGCGGTCATCGGGGCGTCCTCGGCGCGATCGCCGACGACGCTGTCTGCGCGCTCCGACTCCTTCATGGCTCGGACCATGAGCTCGTGCTCGACGCAGTAAGTGCTCAGCGTGAACGTCGAACAACCCCGAAACGCGCAGCCGTGAAGCATCGGCATTAACAGGAGCTTAACCGGTCCGGGCCCGATTGGCGAGGCTAGGTTGGACTGGATCGGGGGTACAAGCCGAAGTGTGTCGAGGATCGTCTCTGCCGTGACTCTGGCCGCTCTCCTGCTTGCCGGCTGCGGAGGCTCGGCTCGGTCGGCGCGGACCGCTGCTCGTGAGATCCCTCGCGCGCTGGCGAGCTCCTGGGCGAGCCAGGCGACTGCGGTCGCCGACGCGGCGGCCAGAGGGGACGAGTGCCACGCGCTGCAACTCGCGTCCTCGCTTCGCGACGACGTCGTCCAGGCAGCGTCGAAGGTGCCGTCGCGGCTTCGGTCTCAACTCGTCGCCGGCGTGAAGGCGCTCGCCGATCGCATCGTCTGCACCGTTCCGCCTCAGACGGTGACCTTCCCGTCGAAGCCCGGGCCCCCGGGGCCTCCGCCCAAGCACGACCACCACCCCAAGCACGGCGACAACAGCCAGGGGGATGGATGAGCGCCGTAGCCCGCGTCGCCGGACGGTACGAGCTCATCCGTCCGCTTGGCCACGGGGCGATGGCGACCGTCGACCTCACTCACGACGTCGAGCTCGACCGGCCGGTGGCGTTGAAGCGGCTTGCCGAGAATCTCGCGCGGGACGAGGATCTGCGGCGACGATTTCTCCGGGAAGCGCGGCTCGCGGCCCGCCTCTCGCACCCGAACGTCGTGCGCGTCTTCGACGTCGGAGAGGACGACGGGCGTCCCTTCATCGCGATGGAGTACGTGGAGGGGGAGACTCTGGCCGAGCTTCTCGCGCGACGTGGACGGCTCCCGCCGGGCGAGGTGGCGAGGCTCGGCGTCCAGGCCTGCGCGGCGCTCGCGGCGGCTCACACGGCCGGCCTCGTCCATCGGGACGTGAAGCCCCAGAACCTCATCCTCGGCACGGACGGTGTCCTCAGGCTCGGTGACTTCGGGCTCGCCGTCGGTCGCGAGGGCACCCGGCTCACGCTGGTCGGGACGGTGCTCGGCACCGTTGGGTACCTCGCCCCGGAGCAGGCTCGAGGAGAGCAGGTCAGCGCTGCCGCGGACATCTACGCGATCGGCGCCGTGCTCTACGAGCTGCTGACAGGCGAGCCGGCCCGGCGCGCCGGCACGCTTGCCGACCTCGGAGCAGCAGAGGGCTCCCCGCCTCCAGACCTCGGTGGTCGCGCCCCGGGTACTCCCGCCGATCTCGTTGCGGCGGTGACCGCGTGCCTGTCGTTCAGGCCCGCCGACAGGCCGCACTCGGCCGCTGCCCTTGCGCGGCTCCTGGCTCCCGTCGCTTCGAACGCGGCGACGCTGCCCGTGCCTGCCGATCCCGCGCAGCTCGCGACCGAGATCCTCGCGCCGACGACCGTGCGACCGGCGCGACGCTGGACGGCGCGGCGGCTTGCGGCGGGAGCGGCGCTCGTGGCTGCCGCGGCGGCCGGGCTGGCGGCTGCGATCGCTCTCAACACCGGCGGGCATCCGCCCCGCCGCCCGGCTTCCACGCCGCACGCGGTTGCGCCACCCGCGACGGGCGCCGACGCAGTCCAGCAGGCGCAGAACTTGGCCGCCTGGCTGCGGCAGCATTCCGGCTGAGCCCTACGGCGTAGCCCAACCCTCCGCAAGGAGCTCGCGGGTCTCCTCGACCCCCGCCGCCCAGACGCGGAGGACATCCGCGTCGGGCACGGAGTAGAAGCCGCCGTACTGGCCGTCTCCGGCGACCTCACGCACAGCGCCCGGCGCGGCGGGGAGCGGTTGCGACAGCGGCTCCTTGCGTTCCGCAGGCAGCGCGACGCCGGCCAGGCGAGTCCAGGGGAAGTTCTCCATCCAGGAGGCGTGGCTCGCGCCGGGGTCGAGCTCTAGCACGAGTTGCCAGACGCGCGGGCCGATCCACCAGCTGTGGAACAGCACCTTCGCGTCGGGGTGAGCGGCGCCCCATTCGCGGCGAGCGGCGTCGGCGGGCGCGTTCCCGCCATGGCCGTTCACGATGAGGATCCGGTGGAAGCCCTGCGCATGCAGCGAGTCGAGCAGGTCCTGGACGACGGCAACCAGTGTCGCCGCCCGGAGCGTCGGCGAGCCGGGATACGCGCCGAAGCTCGGCGTGAGACCGTAGGCGAGCACCGGTAGCACGGGAACGCCGAGTGGCTCGGCCGCTTCCGCCGCGACGCGTTCCGCGAGGATGTTGTCGGTCTCGAGCGAGAGGTATGCGTGCTGCTCGGTCGAGCCGATCGGGAGGACGATCCGGTCGTCGTCGCTCAGGTGTTCCTCGAGCTGGAACCAGTTCAGATCGCGGACGCGCACTGCGGCACAATTGCACGGATGGGCCAAGCGCTGATCGCGTACCTCGCCGCCGCCGTTGCGGCCGCTTCCCACGCGGCGGCGCCGCCGACCGGCACGACGGCCGGGCTCGCCGCGAGGCCGCTGCACGGATCGGTCGTGCTCCGCGCGCAGCCCAACGGGAAGCCGCTCCTGCGCCTCGGGCCGCGCGGCCCGCTCGGCGGCCCGCTCGTGCTCGGCGTCGTCGGCGTCCGGGGCCGCTGGGTGGAGGTGACCGCAGAAGCACTTCCGAACGGCCACTTCGGTTGGGCGAAGTTCGGCCGCGACGTCGGCGTCCATCCGATCCAGTGGACGCTTCGCGCCTCGCTCTCGCGGCGTCTGCTCTACGTCATCAAGGACGGCCGCATCATCCGCACGATGCGAGTCGGGATCGGGGCGCCGAGCTCGCCGACTCCCGTCGGTCGCTTTGCGATCGCCGAGAAGCTCACAGGACCGTTCGGGCCCGCGCTTGGCCCCCGCATCCTCGTGCTCACAGCGCAGCAGCCGCATCTGCCGGCCGGATGGAACACGAGGGTCACGTACTACGTCGGGATCCACTCCGGGTCGGGCCGCGGCTCAGCGGTCTCGGCGGGGTGCCTCCATGCGACCGAGGCCGACGTCCGCTACCTGATGCGGACGGTCCCACTTGGGACCGCGGTGCAGATCCTGCGATGATCGGTGCGCGATGAGCGCTGTCGAGCTGCACGAGTTCGAGGAAGATGAGGAGCTCCCGGCCTGGAGCCTGCCCGCCGATGCGGTCGATCGCATCCGCGTGCCGGTGACCCTGCCGGATCAGGTGACGCGGGAGTGGGCGTGGGGCGGCTCCACGGGCGCGGGCGTCCGGGTCTGCATCCTCGACAGCGGGATCGAGCTCGATCATCCGCTCGTCGGCAAGGTCGACCACTCGGTCGCGGTGATCCGCGACGAGGACGGCGAGCTGCAGGTGATCGAGGACGAGGAGGGCGACCTCTGCGGCCACGGCACCGCGTGCGCCGGCGTCGTCCGGGCCGTCGCTCCCGACGTCGAGCTGACGAGCGTGCGCGTCCTCGGCGAGGGGTACACCGGCGGCGGCGAGATCATGTTGCGCGGGCTCGCCTGGTCGATCGAGCAGGGTTTCCCGATCGTGAACATGAGCCTCTCGACGACGCGCACGAAGTACGTGGAGCGACTGCACGAGCTCGCCGACCGTGCCTACTTCCGGCGCGTGCTCCTCGTCGCCTCGGCCCACAACATGCCCGTCGAGAGCTTCCCGTGGCGCTTTGCGAGCGTCATCTCCGTCGGCAGCCACGAGGAGCCCGATCCGCTGACCTTCTACTACAACCCCTCGCCACCGGTGGAGTTCTTCGGCCGGGGGCTCGACCTCGACGTCGCCTGGCTCGGCGGCGGGACGCTCCGCTGCACCGGCAACAGCTTCGCGACGCCGCACATCGCGGCGATCTGCGCGCTCGTGATCGCCAAACACCCCGACCTGACGCCGTTCCAGCTCAAGAGCGTTCTCTACCAGACCGCATCGAACGCGAAGGACGCCGCATGAGCGACCTCGAAGCAGCCGTCGCCGCGGGCGTCCTCGGAGCCGAAGAGGCGCACCGCTCGCTTCTGCAGGCGACGGTCGAGGTGGCGCGCGCGATCTTCGGCGCCAAGGCGTCGTCCGTGTTCCTCCTCGACGAGGAGACCGACGAGCTCGTCTTCGAGGCGGTTGCCGGCGAGGGAGAGGGGGAGCTGATCGGGATGCGCTTCCCGGCGAGCAACGGGATAGCGGGCTGGGTGCTCATGACCCGTCAGCCGCTCGTCGTCGACGACCTCAGCGCCGATACGCGCTGGTCGCAGACGCAGGCGGAGTCGACCGGCTACGTCCCGAAGAGCATGATGTCCGTCCCGCTCCTCGTCGAAGAGCGTGCGCTCGGCGTGCTCAACGTCCTCGACCGGCGCGCAGAGTCGAAGCTGAAGCTCGCGGAGGTCGACCTCCTCGGTCTCTTCGCGAACCAGGCCGCGATTGCGCTCGACCTTCTGCAGCGGGCGCGGCGCGCGCGGCAGGCGTTGGAGGGCGAGGGCCGGCTTGCGGCGCTCGCCCGTGTGGCGGCCCGGCTGGAGGAGGGCGAGCGGGACGCGGCCTTCGATCTCCTCCGTGCGCTCGAGCGCGTGCTCGCCGAAGGCGCCGACTAGCCGAGAGCGCCGATCGGCAGCCGCGAGACGACGACGCTCTCGGCGGCGGCGAGCGTCGGCGCGTGTCCGGTCACCGCGGCGAGGAACTCGTCCCTCTCGATGGCGTAGAGGCGAAGCTCGTCGAGCGCGCGCACCGTTGCCGTCCGTGGGACGTCGCGCAGCAAGGCGATCTCGCCGAAGAAGTCGCCGGGGCCGAGCTCGCGTGTCTGTCCCTCGTCGAGCTCGACCTGCGCACGCCCGGTCGCGATGACGTAGAAGTGGCGGCCCGCCTCGCCGCGCGAGACGACGACCTGGTCGGCCGCCGCCGTGACGGTGGTGGCGCCGGCGGCCAGGCGCTCGAGCACCGCCTCCGGCAGGTGGGCGAAGATATCGATCTTCCGCAGCAGCTCGAGAGGCTCCTCCGCGATCCGGGCCTCCTCGTCGATGCGCCGCAGGCTCGGCCAGAGCGGCACGAGCAGGACGGGTAGGAAGGCGCCGGTCGCGATGAGCGCGCCTCGCGGCCCCAGCCAGCTCACGAGGCCCGATGCCGCCAATGCGCCGACCGCGGTTCCCGCGAGCATCAGGCTCTCGAGCACGGCGAAGACGCGGCCGAGCACCTCGTTGTCCGCCGAGCGCTGCAGGAGCGTGACGCTCGTGACCTGAACGAGGATCGCCGCCGTGCCCACGATCGCGAGCAGGAAGAGCGCGGGCGCCAGGGTCGACAGGGCCGCCGCGGCACAGAGCACGAGTCCCCAGAGCAGAATCCCGAGTGCGAACCCGCCCGCGAGACGCCGTCGAGCCGCGATGGCGGCGACGACGAACGCGCCGGCCACGCTCCCGATGCCCATCGCTGTGTTGAGCCAGCCGTAGCCGGCATTGCCGGCGTGCAGGAGGCGGATCGCGAGCACGACGAGCAGCACTTCGAGCGCTCCGAAGACGACCTCCTCCGCCGTGGTCAGAAAGATCACGACACGCAAGGCCGGGGTCCGCGACACGGTGGCGAACCCTTCCCTGAGCTCACGCAGGAACTTCGGCTGCTCCTCCCGCTGCGGAGGCTCGTCACGCGGGACCCTGAGCACGAACGCCGCCGACCAGAGGAAGAGCGCTGCGACGAGGGCGAACACGGCGGACGGCGTGCTGAGCGCGAGCAGCACGCCGCCGATCGCGGGCCCGGCGAACATCCCCAGGCTCGCGATCGTGTTGCCGACGAGATTCGCCGCCGTCAGCTCCTCGGGCGATTCGACGAGCGAGGGCATGAGCGCCGCCTGCGCCGGGGCGTACGAGCCCGAAACGATCGTCGAGGTGACCGCGAGCACGTAGACGATGTACGGACTGCCGCCGGCGCTTGCGGAGACGGTCATCCCGACGAAGATCGCGGAGCGAATCAGGTCTCCGCTCAGCATGAGCCGGCGTCGCGACACGCGGTCGGCGAGGACGCCGAGCCAGGGCGCCGTGACGGCTGCGAGCACGAATCGCGCGAAGAAGAGGAGGCTCACCGCACGAGCGCCTCCGGCCGCGTATGCGTAGACGGGCAGCGCCACGGCGTACGCCCACGTTCCGAGGGTCGCGCCGGCCCCGGCGAGCTGCAGGTTGCGAATCCGAGGGTTCGCGAACACTTGCGCGAAGGCGCGGAGCGAAGCGGCATAGCGGCTCATCCAGCGCAGGATCGCAGGGTTAGTTGCGAATTTGAAGGGCTGGTGGGAAGATTTGTCTCCGAACCCGCGTCTAGTGAGAGGACAGCGCCCATTCGGGCGGAGAGAATTCGAAGGAGGAGCAATGTCGGACGAGCAGCGGAAGGACGAGGAGGCCGAGGTCGAGGCCCACCGCAGGCATCTCGCGAACCAGGAGCCGAGCGACGAGGCCGAGACCGACGACGAGGTCGAGGCGCACATTCGCAAGGCCACCCCGCGCCACATCTAGAACTCGCGACGCGAAGGGCCCGGCCCCGGCCGGGCTTTTTCGTGGTCCGCGGAAGATCTCGAGACAGTGGCCCGTCTAGAGAGGTGACCACGCCGACCGGCGTACGAGTTCCGAAGGAGGAGCGATGTCGGACGAGATTCGCAAGGACGAGGAGAACGAAGTCGAGGTTCACCGCCGCGACGCAGCGAACGACGAGCCGGCCGCCGAGGGCGAGGTCGACGACGGCGAGGTCGAGGCGCACATGCGCCGTGCGAGCGCGCGGATGGACTCGCCGCGCCACATCTAGTGGTTGCTACGTGCCGGAGCGACCACTAGTGGTTGCTCAGATCTGATCGTCACACAGAAAGGGCGCGGCTTCGGCCGGGCCCTTCGCGTTTCCTAGAGCGAGCGAGCCGCGGCTTCCGCTTCGGCGGCGAGCCTCGTCGCCTCCTCCACGCGCGGGTCGCTCGCGAGCGCGGTGAGATTCACCGCCACCAGCTCGCGCGCACCGCGAGCCACCGAGGCGGCAAGCGCCGCGGCCGCGGCGACGTCCGCCCGGACGCGCGGCTCGACGCGATCGCCGGCTGCGGCGCAGAGCACGGCCAGATCGGCGGCGAGACGCGCGAGCGCGAGCGGCGGCTCGGCTGCGGCGGCCGTCACCTGACCGAGCGACCAGTCGCGTTGCTCCGGCCTCGCGGTCTCATCCGCAGCGGCACGCGCTTCGAGCGCCCGCCGGTACGCCTCCGCGTCGTCGTCGGCGAGCCTGACCGCCCGCTCCCGGAGTGACTCGGCCTGCGCGGCCACACCTGCCGCGTCTGCCCAGCTGTCCGGCGAGAGTCGCGCGGCCATCTGGACGACGGCGGCGGCGGTCGCGAGTGCTACCGCGAGAGCCGAGCCCGCGCCGGGAACCTCGCGCGGCGCTGCCAGCTCCTCGAGGAGCGCGGGGAGGGAGAGGCCGGTGAGCACTGCGGCAGTGTCTCAGCCGGCGCACGTTCCGCGCGTATCAGTCCGTCCTGAGGAGCTGACGCAGCCGAGAGACGACGAATGGTGAGGGCTCGTAACCGGCGGCGGCAACCGCACGCTCGAGGTCGGCCTGGAGCTGAAGCCGGAACGCGGCGTCCTGCTCGGCCCGCGCGACGAGCTCGTCGAGCATCGCACGCGCAGCCGGTAGCTCCTGCGCAGCACGCACCCACCCCTCAGGCGCGGGCGACAGAAGGCGAAGCAACCGGCCGATTCGTTCCTCGTTGAATCCGTTCATCTCACTACTCATGACGGCTGAGACCCCCTGTCTCTTCCATCGAGCTCGGAACGAACTTTTTCGAGACAACGCGAGATCCGGCTGGCGATGGTTCCGGCCGGCATCTGGAGGATCTCGCCGATCGTGCGGTAGCTCTCGTCGCGGCAGAAGAAGCGGTCGAGGATCTCACGGCACGGGTCGCCGACCTTGTCGAGAGCCGCGCGGACGGTCATCGCCTCATCGAGCTCGCCGAGAACGTCGTCGATCGCCTGCTCGTCCGGATCGGCCTCGGAGGGGTTGTCGCGGGCAAGCAGCCGCAACTTGTCGATGCAGAGCCGGCGTGTGAGCTGCGCGAGCCACGGTCGCACGGCGTCGTCGCTTCGCAGCTCCGCGAGGCGCTCGAACGCGCGTGCGAAGACCTCCTGGAAGACGTCCTCGGCGTCGTGCTGGGCGAGGCGAAAGCCGCGTCCGCAAATCGCGTAGACGTAACGCGAGAAACGCTCCACGAACTCGTTCCACGCTTCGGGGTCGCCCTCCCGGCAGCGGGAGACGAGCTGCGCATCGCTTTGCTCGACTGGCATTACCGGACGATACGACTTCGTAGCCAGATCGTCACGCCGTCAGGCGAGGATTCGGTCGAGCGCGGCAACGAGCAGCTCGGCATGCTCGTCGGCGAAGACGAGCGGCGGCCGGATCTTGAGCGTGTCCTCGTCGCGGCCGGTGAGGCCGACGAGGATCCCCTGCTCGCGCAGCTCGTCGGCGATCCGGGCCGCGAGCTCGGCGCTCGAGAGCTGGACGCCGGCGAGCAGTCCCGTGCCGCGCACCTCGACGACGTCCGGCTTGCCGAGGTTCGCGATGCCGGCGCGGAGACGCACGCCGACGGCGCCAGCGCGCTCGGGCAGGCGCTCGTCCTCGAGGACGTCGAGCACCGCGAGCGCGGCGCTCGCGGCGACGGGGTTGCCGCCGAAGGTGGAAAACGTCTTCCCGGCGTACGGGAAGCGTTCGGCGAGGTCTCGCCGCGTCACGACCGCAGCGACCGGGTATCCGTTGCCCATCGGCTTGCCGAGCGTCACCACGTCCGGTGCGATTCCGTGACGCGCAAACGACCAGAGGCCGGGACCGAGCCGGCCGTGCCCGGCCTGCACCTCGTCCGCGACGTAGAGCCCCCCGGCCGCGTGCGTTCGCTCGACGACCAGGCGCAGCTCCGAGCTCTCGGGCGTGTAGATCCCGTCGCTCATGAGCGACCCGTCGAGAAATGTCGCCGCGAGACCGCCGTCGAGCTGCGCCAGCGCTTCGTCGAGACCCGCGGCGAGATCGGCGCCGCTGCCGGGGGCAGAGAACCGGGCGACGCCGGCCTGCGTGCTTTCCGGCGGCCAGTCCTCGGGCGAGAGCGCGGTCGAAACGGCAGTGACGCCGTGGTACGCGTGCTCGGTCACGAGCGAGCCGTCGTGGCCCGTCACTCCGGCGGCAATCCGCCACGCAAGATCGTTCGCCTCGCTGCCGGAGTTGACGAGCAGCACGGTGTCGAGCGCCGCCTCTTTCGGGAACGTCGCCAGCAGCCGCTCGGCGAGCTCGATGAGCGGCTCGGCGAGGTACCGCGCGTTCGTGGCGCCGAGCCGCGTCTGCCGGACGACCGCCTCCGTCACGCGCGGGTGGCAGTGGCCCACGACGGGCACGTTGTTGTAGGCGTCGAGGAGCCGACGGCCGTCCGGCTCGTGGATCCAGACGCCCACGGCGCGCACCGCGTGGACCGGGTGCGAGTACGTGAGCGGGGTCACGAGCCCACCGAGCACCTCGTCTCGTCGTCGCGCAAGCTCGCCGCTTGCACTCGTTGCGCTCGAGCCTCGGAGCTCGCGCGCGACCTCCTCCGGGCCGAGGCCGTCGAACAGCTCGAGGAGCTGCCACGAGTCGGCGTCCCAAGCCTCGATGTACTCGGCGTTCTCGGGATAGCGGCGTGTGCGCCACGAGCTGATCGAGACGATGGCGGCGAGCCTGGCCATGACGAGGTCGCCCATCAGTTCCAGCTCGAGCGGCTCGAGCGGCAGGTGGGCGCTGAAGCCGTCGAGTGCGATCCGCGCGACGCGGAACGCATCCTCGGCCGACCGTCCGCGCATGTACGAGGCGAGCGCAACCGCCACGTCGGCCGCGACCGCGGTGTGGCAGCAGTCGCCGAAGTCGAGGATCCCGGCGAGCCGGCCCTGCTCGTCGAGCATCAGGTTGTCGAGGTTGAAGTCGCCGTGGACGACCTGCGCGCGCAGGCGCGGCCACTCCGGCAGCACGCGATCCTCGAAGCGATCGATTGCGCGTGCGACGAGCGCTTGCCTCGGCGCGTCGATCTCGACGAGCAGCGAGCGAAGCTGCGGCGTCGTCTGGAGGTTCCAGAGCAGCTCGCGGCCTGCGGCCGGATGAAAGTACGAGCGGAGCGCGAGACAGAGGCGAGCATGTGCGACCGCGATGGCGCGCACGGCGTCGTCGTCGAGCTCGGAGCCTCCCTTGCGGCCCAGCCGCCGTTCGAACAGCCGCACGTGGTGGCCGTCGACCGTCGATCGCGGAGCGAGCTGCCGCGCGACCGGCAGATCCGGGTCGACCGCTGTCACGTGCGCGATCGCGCACTCCTCCAGGTCGAGCGCTGCGTCGTCCTCACCGCTGTTCGAGATCTTGAGAACGGCCCCGGCAGCGCCGTCATCGAGCAGGAATGCCTGATCCCTCTCGCTGCCCAGATCGTGCGCGCTGCCGCGAACGCCGAAGAGCTCCGCCGCGATCGCAGCCGCTTCATCCGCCGTGAACCGAGGCGGCGCCGAGTCGAGGACCGAGCTCACCACGAGCGGATCGTATGCCCTGCCCGAGAGCAACTTCCCTGGAAACGGCGAAAGCGGCGGGGCGCGCCCGCCGCTTTCGAAAACTCCGCCGCAGAGTTGTTGCCGTCAGCCCCGAGCGGGAGTCACACAGATCATCTCGCCCGGCGGTCCTGCGCGGCCTCCCCCTTTTGGGGGATCTGCGCAGTTCCGACGATCCTACGCACCTGCTCCTCCCTCGTCTAGAGTGATGGCAGTGGCTACGGGGAGGACATCGCTCCGGCTTGGGGTCATCGCCACCGTCGCAGCAGTCGTCGCGGTCTCAGCGGCCGTCTGGAGCGGGGCGGGTGTCGCGAGCTCACGCCACCTGACCAAGACTCCGACGGTCACGACGCGGAAGGTCGGGAAGCTCGGCGTCATCCTCGTCGACGGCAAGGGCCACACGCTCTACATGTTCGTTCCTGACAAGCAGAAGAAGGTGACCTGCAAGGGCTCGTGCGCGGTCCTCTGGCCGCCGTTGAAGCTGAAGGCTGGCCAGAAGCCGACTGCCGGCGGCGCGGCGAAGAAGAAGCTGCTCGGCCTGGACGGGCGGGTCGTCACCTACAACCGCTGGCCGCTCTACACGTACATCACGGATCGAAAGCCAGGGCAGGCGACCGGGCAGCGCGTGAAGAACAGCGGCGGCCTCTGGTACGTCCTCTCGCCGTCCGGCAGGGTCATCAAGACGAAGCCGTAGCCGCGATCGGCGGCGCAAGGAGCGCCACCACCGGCTCGTCGCGGGTCCCGAGCAGTCCTTCGACGTCCGTCTCGCTCGTCTCGAGCTGTTCGACACGGGCTCCGAGCGCGTCGAGGAAGGTGTCGGGCGGGCCGAGGAAGGCCAGGCCACCGGGCGTCCGGTAGTGCATCGCCACGATGAGCGCGGGCTCGACCTCGCGCACCAGCGCCGCCGCGTCGTTCGCGGCGATGGTCGGGCCGCCGCCGACAGGGAGGAAGAGGACGTCGACGTCACCGAGGGCCTCGCGCTGCTCCGGCCGCAGCGCGGGCTGGCCGAAGTCGCCCAGGTGCGCGAAGGTCGTGTCGTCGAGCGCGAAGCGGAAGATCGTGTTCGGGCCGCGCACGGTGCCTGCGACGGCGTCGTGCTCGGACGCGATCCCGACGACCTCGCCGATGGGCGACTCGTGCGTCCCCGCTGTCGCGATGACGAGCGGATCTCCGCCGACCACCTCGGCGCCGTTGTGGTCGAGATGGTCGTGCGTCACGAGGAGGACGTCGGCGTCGACGTCCTCGATCAGCGGGAAGGGCCAGCTCCAGCCGGTGTCGGCCGGCCTCGCTTTGGCGATGTCGCCGAACGGGTCGATGAACACGCGGTGCTGCTGCCCGCTGAGCAGGAACGCCGACTGGCCGTACCACCGAATGCGCATTGCCACCTCCTGGTCAGTGCCTGGTCAACCGCTGCAGCAGCGGCACCGCCGCCAGCAGCGTCCTCTGTTCCGCAGGGCTCAACTCCGCGGCGATCGCGGCGGCGAGCCATCCCTCCCGCTTGCCTCGCTCCTCGAGCACGCGCGCGCGGCCACGGTCGTTGAGCTCGATCTGAACGCGCCTGCCGTCGTCGGGATCGGGAAGCCGCTGGATCAGCCCGGAGCTCTCGAGCTCCGCGAGCGTCTGCGCCATCGACTGCGGCCGCACGCGCTCGGCGGTCGCGAGCGCGCTCGCCGTCTGCGCTCCTTCGCGCTCGAGGCGGCTCAGGACGCTCGCGTGCGCGGCCGGGAACGAATATTCAGCTCGCAGTCTCCTGACGAGCTGGCCGAGCACGATCCGCAGCTCGTGTGCCGCCTCGGGAGAAAGGTGAGCCATCCGGGGAGTTTAGACAGGTAGCCTGATCAGCCTGCCTGTGGATCGGACGAACTACAAGTGGGTCGCCCTCTCGAACACCACGCTGGGCGTGCTGCTCGCGACGATCGACGGCTCCATCGTGCTCATCGCGATGCCGGACATCTTCCGCGGAATCCGCCTCGACCCGCTCCAGCCGGGGAACAGCTTCTACCTCCTGTGGATGATCCTCGGCTTCCTCGTCGTCTCGAGTGTGCTCGTCGTCAGCCTCGGCCGGCTGGGTGACCAGTTCGGGCGGGTTCGGATGTACAACGTCGGCTTCGTCGTCTACACGGTCGCGTCGCTGCTCCTCACCGTCGACTGGCTGCACGGTCGCGCGGGAGCCGACTGGCTGATCGCGTTCCGAGTCGTGCAGGGGATCGGGGCCGCCTTCCTCGTCGCGAACTCGGTCGCGATCCTCACCGACGCGTTCCCGGCGAACCAGCGGGGCCTCGCCCTCGGGATCAACAACGTCGTCGGCATCAGCGGCATGTTCATTGGCCTCGTGCTCGGCGGAGTGCTCGCGCCGATCTCCTGGCGGCTCGTCTTCCTCGTCTCCGTTCCAACCGGCATCGCGGGCACGATCTGGTCGTACCGGAGCCTGCGCGAGATCGGCGTTCGGACGCGCGATCCGGTCGACTGGGCGGGCAACCTCACGTTTGCGGCGGGGCTCGTGCTCGTGATGATCGGGATCACCTACGGAATCCGGCCGTACGGGAGTCACCCGATGGGCTGGACGTCGCCGCTCGTCGACGCGTGCCTCGCCGCCGGAGCGGCCTTGCTCGCCCTGTTCACTCTCGTCGAGGTGCGCTCGAGGGCGCCGATGTTCCGGCTCGGTCTCTTCCGGATGCGCGCCTTCACGTTCGGCGTGCTCTCGAGCTTTCTCTCGGCCGTGTCGCGCGGCGGCCTGATGTTCATGCTGATCATCTGGCTGCAGGGAATCTGGCTTCCCCAGCACGGATACGATTTCACCAAGACTCCCCTGTGGGCGGGCATCTACATGCTGCCGCTGACCGTGGGGATGCTGATCTCCGGACCCACCTCCGGCTACCTGTCCGATCACTTCGGCGCCCGGCCATTCGCGACCGGCGGGATGGTCGCGGCAGCGGCGAGCTTTGTCGCGTTGAGCCTGCTGCCCACCAACTTCTCCTATCCGGTGTTCGCCCTCGTACTGCTGTTCAACGGAATCGCGATGGGGCTGTTCGCCTCGCCCAACCGCGCAGCGGTGATGAACAGCCTGCCGCCTGGCGAGCGCGGAGCAGGGGGCGGCATGAACCAGACCTTCCAGAATTCGGCTCAGGTGCTGTCGGTGGGCATCTTCTTCTCGCTGATGATCGCTGGGCTGGCCAGTTCGCTGCCGCACACGCTATCGGCCGGCCTGCAGGCGCACGGC
>DATGEB010000034.1:0-41221 GCA_035310545.1 Gaiellaceae bacterium | reverse complement strand
CTGCTCGAAGCGTCGGTGAAGGTGCGGCGCCGCGTGTGGCGCGACCGCGAGGTGACGCTCGATCCGGAGCGTTGGGAGAGCCTCGCCCACGCCGGCCCGGGCCCCGACGACGACGCCGAGAACGCGGCGCTGCTCGAGGCCGTACGAGACGGGATCAAGACGGCGCTGACGCCGCGACAACGGCAGGTCCTCGTCGCGGCCGTGCTGGAGGGCATCCCGATCGACGTGCTCGCCGAGAGGCTCGGCTCGAACCGGAACGCGATCTACAAGGTGCTCCACGACGCGCGTCGGCGGCTCCGAGAGCACGTCGTCGCCGCGGGATTCCTGGAGGTGCGCGAATGACCGGACGCGACCTCGACCCGACCCTTCTGCGCCTGCTCGGCTCCGGCGAGCCGGAGAGCGACTGCGACGAGTGCTTCGCGCGGCTCGACCGCTACGTCGAGCTCGAGCTCGCCGGAGCACCCGCCGACACGCTCGTGCCCGGCCTGCGCGCGCACCTCGCCGGCTGCCCGACCTGCGCGGAGGAGCACGAGAGCCTCCACGCGCTCCTGGAACTCGATTCCGCTTCCTGAAGAGAGGCCTAGATGACCACGACCAAGTACCTGATCATCGGCGCCGGCATGACCGGCGACATGGCGGCGAAGGGCATCCGCGAGCACGACTCCGACGGCTCGATCACGATGGTCGGCGCCGATCCGAATCCGCCCTATAAGCGGCCTCTGCTCACGAAGGGCCTCTGGCAGGGCGCGCCGGAAGGCAAGCTCTGGCGCGAGCCGGCCGAAGGCGTCGAGCTCGTGACCGGGCGCCGGATCGTGTCGCTCGACCTCGGCGCGGGCACCGCAACGGACGACGCCGGCGACGAGTATGCGTGGGAGAAGCTCCTGCTCGCCACCGGCGCGAAGCCACGCCAGATTCCGGGCGCGGAGGGCGTCGTCTGGTTTCGGACGCTCGACGACTACCGGCACCTGCGACAGGTCGCCGGCGAGGGCGCGCACGTCGCCGTGATCGGGGGCGGCTTCATCGGTTCCGAGCTTGCGGCCGGGCTCGTCGGCAACGGCGTCCGCGTCACGATGCTCTTCCCGGAGCCCGGGATCGGCCATCGCCTCTTCCCCGCCGGCCTGTCGGACTCCGTCACCGGCTACTACCGCGAGAAGGGCGTCGAGGTGCTCACCGGCGAGACCGTCGAGAGCGCCACGGGCGACCGTGTCACGACCGGCTCCGGCCGCACCATCGAGGCCGACGCCGTTGCAGCGGGGCTCGGCGTGATTCCCGACACCGAGCTTGCCGAGGCGGCGGGGCTCGAGGTCGACGACGGGATCGTCGTGGACACATACGGGCGTGCGCCCGGGCATCCGAACGTCTTCGCCGCGGGGGACGTCGCGCGCTTCCCCGTGGCCGTCCTCGGAACGACCTTGCGGATCGAGCACGAGGATCACGCGAACACTCACGGCCGCCTTGTCGGCGAGAACATGGCCGGCGCCGAGACGCCGTACGACCACCTCCCCTTCTTCTACTCCGACCTGTTCGACCTGGGTTACGAGGCAGTCGGGATCGTCGACTCGCGACTCGAAGCGGTCGAGGACTGGCAGGAGCCGTATCGCAAGGGCGTCGTCACGTACGTCGAGGGCGGACGGCCGCGCGGCGTTCTGCTCTGGAACGTCTGGGACAAGCTCGATGCGGCGCGAGACCTGTTGCGAGCCGGTGAGGGGACCTTCGCTGTCTAGCTCGGCTCTGGCCCGCTCCCGCAAGCCTCGCCGCGGCACCGAGGTCGTGTGCGAGCGCGTCTTCCGGCCCCTTGCGCATCCGCTCGTTCTCGTGTTCGCCCGGCTGCGCGTGCCGCCGCCGGTTGTCGTCGCGTTCGCGGGCGCGGCAGGAGTCGCCGCTGCCGTCGAGCTCGGCCAGGGGTCGCTGCTCGCGGCGGCGACCCTCGTCCAGCTCAAGACCCTGCTCGACAATGCGGACGGCCAGCTCGCGCGGCTCACCGGCCGGACGAGCGCCTTCGGACGGTACCTCGACTCCGAGGTCGATCTGCTCGTCAACGCGGCGCTCTTCGCCGCGCTCGGCTGGACGACCGGTCGGCCCGCACTCGCGCTGGCCGGGTTCATCGCGCTCACGAGTGTCCTCAGCCTCAACTTCAACGCCGAGCGCCTCTCTCGGCGGTCGGCCGCCGAGCCGGAGACGGAGGACGGCGCGACGGCGTTCCTGCGTCGCGTCTACGCGGTCGTGTACGCGCCGCAGGACAGGCTCGCGGAGTCGCTCGTCGCGCGGCGACCCTGGCTCACGAGCTCGCTCGCGGTCTCGCTCCTCGCGAACCTCGGGATGTCGACACAGCTCGGCGCCTTCGGGCTGCTGCTCGCGCTCGGTCATCCGTTCGCGTGCGCGTGGCTCGTGCTCGCCGAGCTCGTCGTGATCGGGATTGCGCTCCTGCCACGGGGCGTTCCGCACGAGGAGATCGCATGAGCAACGTCGTCGAGCTTCCAGCGTACGACGGTGAGCCCGTCCGCGACCTGTCGGAGGCAGACTGGAAGCGCCTCGAGCACAACGCGGCGGAGATCCTCGAGGCGCTCGGCCTCGACCTCGACACGCCGGGGACCCGCGACACGCCGCGGCGGTTCCTCCGCGCGCTCTACGACGCGACTGCCGGCTACGACGGCGACCCGAAGCTGCGGACGGTGTTCCCTGCCGAGCGGCCCGAAGGCGTGGAGGGTCGTCACGCCCAGATCGTCGAGGGCCCGATCGGGTTCTACGCGCTCTGCGAGCACCACGCCCTGCCGTTCCACGGCCGCGCACACATCGGCTACGTCGCGGACGACGAGATCCTCGGCATCTCGAAGCTCACGCGGCTCGTCCGGCTCTACGCCCGGCGCTTCACGGTGCAGGAACGGCTGGCGGAGCAGATAGCCGACGGGTTGCGCGAGCTCGCCGGCGCGCGCGGCGTGGCGGTCAAGCTCGAGGCGGCGCACATGTGCACCGCGATGCGCGGCGTCGAGGAGGACGGCTCCCTGACGGTGACGACCGTCTGGCGCGGTCTCTACGACGAGGTCGAGTCGCTCCGCTCCGAGTTCCTTACGCTGACGCGGTGATAGGGCCTTTCACGGTTCTCGCGGAAGACGAGGACCTGCCGCGTTGGGATGTTCCCGCCGCGCTCGGGGCCGTGTACGGCGGCGCGATCGGGCTCGAGGAGCCGAGCATCGTCGCGAACTTCGTCGAGTCGCTCGACGGCGTCGTGGCGGTGCCTGGACTCTCGCGCTCGCATGCGATCCTGGGAGACGAGAGCGAGGCGGACCGGTTCATGCTCGCTCTCGTTCGCGCGTGCTCCGACGTCGTCGTCGTCGGCTCCGGGACGCTGCTCGCCTCGCCCACGGGGACGTGGCGCATCGACCGCGCGCATCCGCCGTCGGCAGAAGCTCTCGCCGAGCTGCGAGCCCGGCGCGGCCGTCCGGCCCAACCGCTCGTCGCCGTGGTCACGACGGGCGCCTCGCTCGACTCCGCCCATCCCGCTCTGGAGTCCGGAGCGCTCGTCCTCACCACAGGAGGAGCCGCGGCCGGATTGCGAGCGCGCCTCCCGGCGGCGGCGGAAGTCGTCGCGGTGAACGACGGCAGCAAGGTCGATCCCGCCGCGGCGGTCGCCCTGCTGCGAGAGCGTGGCTGCTCCGTGATCCTGTCGGAGGCCGGGCCGTCGACGTTCGGCTCGCTCGTCGCGTCGGACCTCGTCGACGAGCTCTTCCTCACGGTCTCGCCGGTGCTGGCCGGCCGCGCCGCCCCGGCGCGCCTGGGCCTCGTCGAGGGAGTCGAGCTCGTGCCGCAGACACGGGTCGCCGGCCGGCTCCGCTCGGTGCGGACGCACGGCTCGCATCTCTTCCTACGCTACGCGCTTCGCTAGCTGCGCCGGCTGAGCTGCCGGTACAGGCGGTCGATCAGGGCCGGCATCGCCTCCAGGCGCTCCGTGATGAGCCGGAGGCGGTACTCGCGGAAGTGCTCGGGCTCCACGTCGAGCGCCTTCGCCAGGGTCGCCACGACCTCATTCGACGGAACGGGACGGTTTCCGTGCACGAGGTGGTTGAGGTAGCCGGCCGAGAGCCCGGTGCGCGCAGCGAGCTGGCGGTAGGTGACGCCCAGCTCGTCCATGAGCCGCTGCACGGTGTCGCCGAAGCCTTCCTCGCTGAATCGCCGGCGTTTCGCCATCACTGGGCCTCCTTGCCGAGCTCGGCAACATCTAATCGTCTCTCGTCGCCGCTCGCGCGGTCGCGAACGTCGACCTTACCGTCCTCGAGGCTCTTCTTCCCCGCGGTGATGCGAAGCGGGCAGCCGATCAGGTCGGCGTCCGCGAACTTCTCCCCCGCCCGCTGGTCGCGGTCGTCGAGGAGGACGTCGAGCCCGGCCTCCGAGAGAGTCTCGGCAGCCCGCAGGGCGATCTCCTCGGCGCCCGGCAGCGCCAGGACGTGTGCGTCGTACGGCGCGACGCTCTTGGGCCAGACGATCCCGTTCTCGTCGTGGCACTGCTCGACGATCGCCGCCATCGTCCGTGCAAGGCCGATCCCGTAACTGCCCATGACGAGGGGCTTCTCCCTCCCGTCCTCGTCCAGAAACGTCGCACCGAACGCGTCGGAGTGGAAGGTGCCGAGCTTGAAGATGTGGCCGACCTCGATCGCCGTCTCCACGTGGAGCGTGCCGCCGCACTCCAGACAGGCGTCGCCGTCCTTCGCCTGGCGGATGTCGGCGAAGGTGGGCTCGTAGTCGCGGCTCGCCTGGACGCCGCGCAGGTGCTTGCCGTCCTCGTTTGCGCCGGCGACATACTGGCCGTCGCGGAGCGCCTCGTCCGCGATCACGTCCATGTCGATGCCGACCGGCCCGAGCGATCCTCCGCCAGCTCCGAACGCCTCGTGGATCTCGTCGTCGGTCGCAGGCCGGAACGCGGCTTCGAAGAGCGTCTCGAGCTTCTCGGGGCTGAGCCGGTCGTCGCCCCGGACGAGCGCGAGGACGAGGCGATCGCCGGTCACGACCGGGAGCGCCTTCGAGGTCGCGGACTCCGCGATCCCGAGGAACTCGGCGAGCTCCTCGATCGTGCCGACCCCCGGTGTGTCGACGAGCTCGGGCGCGTCGAGCGCGGGAGGCAGGTCCGCCGGCTGCGGCGTCCCGCGCGCGGCCTCGGCGTCGGCGAAATAGTCGCCGTTCTCGCAGCGCATGAGCTCGTTCTCGCCGGATCCCGTTGGCGCGAGGAACCCGAGCGAGCTCTTTCCACCCATCACGCCGGACTCGGCCTCGACGAGGTACGCCTCGAGGCCCGCTCGCTCGAAGATCCGCGCGTACGCCTTCTCGTGGCGGTCGAACGCGGCGTCGAGCCCGGCCGCATCCACGTCGAACGAGTACGAGTCCTTCATGATGAACTCGCGGAGACGCAGGAGAGCGCCGCGGGGCCGCGGCTCGTCGCGGTCCTTCGTCGAGAAGTGGTACCAGACCTGCGGCAGCTCCTTGTATGACTTGATCTCGCGTCCGAGGAACGCCATCGACTCCTCGTGCGTCCACGAGAGCACGAACGGGCGGCCGCCGCCGTCCTCGAGATGGAAGAGGATCGGGACGGAGATCCGGCCGGTCGTCTCCCAGAGCTCCGCGGGCGTGAGGGTCGGGCAGCGCATCTCCTGGCCGCCGATCGCATCGATCTCCTCGCGGATGATCTGCTCGAGCCGCTGGTGCACGCGCCAGCCGAGCGGCAGGAAGCTCCACAGGCCGGCGCCCATCTGGCGGATGAAGCCGCCGCGCATCAAGAGCTGATGAGACGCGGCGTCGGCGTCCGCGGGCGCGTCGCGCAGGGTCGGAACGAAAAGCTGTGAGGCCCGGGCAATCATCGGCGTTGTCGCCCTAGGCTATTCGAGCGGGATCAGCGAGGCTTCGGCCATCGCGAGCGCCGCCGGCTTCGCCATCCTGAGACGCTTCGGGCGGTGCATCCCGTCAGCGATCCACTTGTCGATCTCGTGGAAGAGCTCGTCGATCAGGATGTCGGAGCCGACCTTCTTCAACACCCGGCCGTGCGCGTAGATGAAGCCGACGTCGCGACCGCCCGCGATGCCGAAGTCGGCGTCGCCCGACTCGCCCGGGCCGTTGACCGCGCAGCCGAGCACCGCGACCTCGAAATGCTGCGGGTAGGCCCGCAGGCGCTCCTCGACTTCCTCGGCGAGCGTGTGCACGCCGACGTTGTCGCGGCCGCAGCTCGGGCACGCGATCATCACCGGCCCGCGCTCGCGCAGGTTCAGCGCCTTGAGGATCTCGTACGCGGTCTTCGGCTCCTCGACCGGATCGGAGGAGAGCGAGACGCGGATCGTGTCGCCGATCCCCTCGGCGAGGAGCGTGCCGATCCCGACCGCGCTCTTGATCGAGCCGGCGAAGACCGTCCCCGCCTCGGTCACGCCGAGGTGGAGCGGGTAGCCGACCCTCTCCGAGAGCATCCGGTACGCGCGGATCATCGTCGGGACGTGGCTCGACTTGACGGAGATCTTGAAGTCGTAGAAGTCGAGGCTCTCGAGCAGCCGCACCTCCTCCAGGGCGGCCTCGACGAGCGCCTCCGCCTGGTCCTTCTGGGCGAGCTCCTCGAGGTGCTTCGGCAGCGACCCGGAGTTCGCGCCGATGCGCATCGGGATTCCCTTCGCCTTCGCGGCGCGGACGACCTCGGCGACCTTGTCGGAGCCGCCGATGTTGCCGGGGTTGATGCGAACGGCCGCGACTCCCTGCTCGATCGCCTTCAGCGCGAGGCTCGCGTTGAAATGGATGTCGGCGATGATCGGGACGGGCGAGAAGCGGACGATCCTCGAGAGCGCCTCGGCGTCCTCCGTCTTCGGGACGGCGACGCGCACGATCTCGCAACCCGCGCTCGCGAGCGCCGCGACCTGGGCGGTCGTCGCCTCGACGTCGTGCGTCTTCGTCGTCGTCATCGACTGGACGACGACGGGAGCGCCTCCGCCGATCTTGACGTTGCCGACCGAGATCTGCCGCTTGCTGGCCATCCTCGATTCAGTCTAGCCCTGCGGCTTCCGGCCCAATCGGCGGCCTCAGCGGACGCTGAGGCTACGGCTCAGTGCGGCGGGCCTGCGACGTCGTTCGAGAACGCGATCACGAAGACGAGGACGATGAACGCGATTCCCACGGCCGACACGCGCTCGTACACCTCACGAGCGAGCGCGCGGCGCCGGACACCCTCGATGAGCGAGAAGAGGATGTGCCCGCCGTCGAGCGGCAGCAGCGGGAGCAGGTTGAGCAGTGCGAGCGACATGCTCACGAAGGCGAGGATCTCCAAGTACCAGGTGACGCCGACCTTCAGCTCCGCCTGCGAGACCCGGACGATCCCGACGGGACCCGAGAGCTGGCTGCGCCCGTGTTGGGAGAACAGCGAGCCGATTCCGGTCACGGTCCCGGTGACGACGTGCCAGAGATCGACCGTCGCCGTGCTCGCCGCCTTGCCGGTCGAGTACGAGACGATCTGCGCCTCCGGCTCGAAGCCGAAGATCCACCGGCCGTGGCTGAAGACGGTCGGACGTGGGCCGACGGTGACTCGACGGCCGTTGCGCAGCACGGTGAGTGTCACCGCAGCCCCGCGGCTCGCTCTGATTCCGCGTGAGACCGCGCCGAACGTGGGCGTCGCCCGGCTATCGACCGCGACAATCCGGTCGCCGACCCGCAGGCCGGCACTCGCCGCCGGTGTCCCGGATTCGACAGCCGCGACTTTCGTGGTTGGACGGTTCGTGGGCCCGCCGCTGACGGCAAAGACGATGAAGAGGATCAGGAAGGCGACGAGCACGTTCGTGAGCGGACCGGCGGCGATCACTGCGACCCGCTTCCAGGTCGCCGCGCGCCAGTACGCGTCCCCAGCCGTGCCCTCCTCGACGTCGCGCAGCGCCCGTTCTGCGGAGCGCCTGGCCCCCGGAGAGAGGTGCGCGGCGCTCACCTCGCGTTCGAGCTCGGGATAGAGCCTCCGAGCGGCGGCGTAGTCCTCGGTCTCGAGTGCGCGCCGCACGGCGCCGACGGGCGCGGCGAGGCTCGGCTCCTCTCGCACGGCCGGCTCGATGAACGCCTGAAGGTCGCGTCCGGCGGGCCGGTGCATGCCCGGGATCCGGACGAGGCCGCCGAGCGGGATCATCCCGACCCCGTACTCGATCCCCTTGCGCTTGATCTTCGCCAGCGCCGGCGGGAAGCCGACGTAGAAGCTCCGCGGCCGCATCCCGACGGCCAGCGCGACGGTGAAGTGACCGAGCTCGTGCAGGAAGACGAGCCCCACGAGCCCGCCGACGACGACGAGCCACGTCATGCCGCTGCCAGCGCTCCTTCGGCGAGCGCGCGAGCCGCTCGGTCCGCCTCGACGAGATCGTCGACATCATGGGCCGGACCGGTCTCCGCAGCGGCGAGCGTCTCTCCCACGACTTCCGGAATCGCGAGGAACGGCAGGCGGCCGGCGAGGAACGCGGCGACGGCGACCTCGTTCGCGGCGTTGTAGACGCACGGCGCGCTTCCACCCTCCTGGCCGGCGGCGCGGGCGAGCGGCAGCATCGGGAACGTGTCGGTGTCGGGCGGCGAGAACTCGAGCGTGAGCGCCGCCAGGTCGAGCGGCGGCAGGGGCGTCGCAGCTCGCTCCGGATAGGTCAGCGCGTACGAGATCGGTACTCGCATGTCCGGATAGCCGAGATGGGCGAGCGATGCGCCGTCGCGGAGCCGGACGAGCGCATGCACGATCGACGTCGGCTGGAGCGCCACTTCGACGCGCTCGTATGCGACGCCGAAGAGGAAGTGCGCTTCGATCACCTCGAGCCCTTTGTTCGCGAGCGTGGCGGAGTCCACTGTGATCTTCGGCCCCATGCGCCAGGTCGGATGTGCGAGCGCTTGCTCAGGCGTTACATCCTCGAGCTCCGCGCGAGTGCGGCCGCGGAACGGCCCGCCAGACCCGGTGATGACGAGCGTGTCGATCTGGTCCGGCTCGCGCCCCTCCAGGCACTGGAACAGCGCCGAGTGCTCGCTGTCCACGGGAAGGATCCGGCCGCCGCCGCGCTCGCGCGCCGCGAGCGCCAGATCGCCTGCGGCGACGAGGCTCTCCTTGTTCGCGAGCGCGAGGTCGACGCCGCGTTCGAGCGCCCAGAGCGTCGCGTGGACGCCCGCGAACCCGACGACCGCGTTGAGGACGACGTCGGGCCGGGCGCGCTCGAGCAGCTCCGTCAGGTCGCCTCCGACCTCCTTCAGCGGCGCGTCGACATCGTCGAGCGATGTCGAGCCGGACGCCGCGGCGCAAAGCTCGAGGTCGGGATGTGCCTCCACGATCTCGATCGCCTGGCGACCGATCGAACCCGTTGCCCCGAGCAGCGCGACGCGCCTCATCGGGCCAGTGTAAGGAGGCCGTCCTCTCAGTGGAAGCCGTATGCGACGACGAGGAAGTACGCGGCGGGTGCTGCGAAGAGCAGCGCGTCGACGCGATCGAGCACTCCGCCGTGGCCGCCGAGGAGCCGTCCGGTGTCCTTCACCTCGAGATCGCGCTTCAGCGCCGACTCGAAGAGGTCGCCGAGCACGGCGGCGATGACGACGACGAGCCCGAGCACGATCGCCTGCCAGACGCTCAGGTATTCGTGACGCTTGTCGTAGAGCACGACGAACGCGACGAAGACGCCCGAGAGCGTTCCGCCGACGAGCCCCTCCCACGTCTTCTTCGGCGAAAGGCGAGGCGCGAGGCTGTGACGTCCGACAGCGCGGCCGGTGAAATAGGCGAACGTGTCGGACGCGAACACGGTGAGGATGACCGCGAAGGCGATCAGGCGCCCTTGGCTGTTCATCTCCCGCAACAAGAGCACGAAGCCGAGCCCGATGCCGATCCAGGCGGAACCGAGGATCGTCGAGCCGAGGGCGGCCGTCGTGGGCGCCCTCGTGCTCGAGAGCGCATGGAAGACGAAGCCCAGCACGAACGTCGCGGCGAAGCCGCCGCAGAGCCACACGATCCCACCGCGTTCGGCGCCGAAGAGCGCGAGCAGCACACCGAGATAGATCGCCGCGCCGAGCGGCCGCATGGGTCGTGCGGTCATCACGAACTCGTGGACTCCGATGATCGCGGCGACCGCGACGAGCGTGAACAGCCACCAGCCGCCGAGCCAGAGCATGCCGAGCACGAGCGGCAGGGCGGCAGCGGCGACCACGATCCGAGATGCGAAGTTGGTCATCGACCGCCGAATCTACGGCGTCGGCGGGCGTACTCCTCGATCGCGGTCCGGAGTTCATCCGGCCCGAAGTCGGGCCAGAGCGTCTCGGTGAAGACGTATTCCGCGTACGCCGACTGCCAGAGGAGGAAGTTCGAGATACGGCGTTCGCCGGAGGTTCGGATCACGAGATCGGGATCGGGCATCTCGGGTTCGTAGAGGCGAGCGGCGAGCGCCGCCTCGTCGACGTGGTCGGGATGCGCGCCGCCCTCGAGCAGCCTCCGTGCGGCTTCGACGATCTCGGCGCGGCCGCCGTAGTCGAACGCGATCCAGAGCTGCAGCTTCGACTTGCTGGCGGTCGCCGTCTCGAGGTGCTCCATCTTGGCGAGCAGCCAGTCGGGAGCGCGGTCGCGACGACCCACGAACCGGCACTTGACGCCCTGTGCGGCGAGCTCCTCGAGCTCCCGGTCGATCGTCTCGCCGAAGATCTCCATCAGGGCCGCGACCTCGTCGCCCGAGCGGCTCCAATTCTCGGTCGAGAAGGCGTAGACCGCGAGCGAGTCGATGCCGAGGTCGATCGCCGTCTCGACGATCGGACGGAGCGCGCGCGAGCCGGCGCGGTGACCGTCGGCGATCGAGACGTCGTGCTCGGAGGCCCAGCGGCCGTTCCCGTCCATGATGATCGCGACCGCGTGCGCGACCTCGGGCAGGTGCTCCTCCGGGGTGACGTCGGTATCGGACAGGGAGGTCACTAGACCTCCATGACCTCCGCTTCCTTGTGCTTCAGAAGCTCGTCGATCTGCTTCGTGTGCTCGTCGGTCAGCTCCTGGACACGGCCTTCGGCGCGGTGCTCGTCGTCGGCGCCTACCTCGCCCTTGTCCACGAGCTCCTTGAGGTGCTTCATCGCGTCGCGCCGGATCTCGCGCACGGCGACCCGGTGCTCCTCGGCCATGTTGCGCACGACCTTCACGAGCTCCTTGCGCCGCTCTTCGGTGAGCTGCGGGATGGGCAGGCGGATCAGCTTGCCGTCGTTCGACGGCGTCAGGCCGAGATCCGACTCCTGGATCGCCTTCTCGATCGCCTTGATCGAGCTCGGATCGAACGGCTGCACGGTGAGCATCCGCGACTCCGGCACATTGATCGTCGACAGCTGGCGCAGCGGGGTCGCAGTGCCGTAATAGTCGACCTCGATCCGGTCGAGGAGCGACGCCGAGGCGCGCCCGGTGCGGACGGTCGAGAACTCGGCCTTCGCGTGCTCGACCGACTTGACCATGCGATCCCGCGCCCCGCTGATCAGCTCTTCTGCCGTCGCCATGCCTAGCCCTCCTTTTCGCCAGCGCCGCCGCTTCCAGCCGTGGCGATGATTGTCCCGACTTCCTCGCCGGCCACGACGCGGGCGACGTTGCCCTCGGCGAGCTCGAAGACGTGGATCGTGAGGCGGTTGTCCATGCAGAGCGAGAGGGCGGTCGTGTCCATGACCTTGAGCCCCCGCTCGATCGCCTCGAGATGTGTGAGCCGCGGCAGGAACTCGGCGTCCGCGACGCGCCGCGGGTCGCCGTCGTACACGCCCTGCACGCCGTGCTTCGCCATGAGGATCGCATCGGCGCCCATCTCGAGCGCCCGCAGGGCCGCGGCGGTATCCGTCGTGAAGAACGGGTTGCCGGTGCCCGCCGCGAAGATCACGACGCGACCCTTTTCGAGGTGCCGGATCGCGCGCCGCCGGATGTACGGCTCCGCCACCTCTGACACCGACAGCGCGGACATGACCCGCGTGTCGGCTCCCTCCCGCTCGAGCGCGTCCTGCAGCGCAAGCGCGTTGAGCAGCGTCGCGAGCATCCCGGCGTAGTCGGCCGTCGCACGGTCCATGCCGCTCTCGGCCGCAGCGGCGAGACCGCGGTAGAAGTTTCCGCCGCCCACGACGAGACTGATGTCGACACCCTCGCTGCGGATGCCCGCGACCTCGGTCGCCAGCGCCCGCGTGACGCCCGGATCGATGCCGTACTCGCGCTCGCCCATGAGCGCCTCACCCGACAGTTTGAGCAGGACGCTGCGGAACACGGGCGGATGCTCCCGCATTTCGCTCTCCGTCTCGGTCTGGGCGCTCATCCGGCGAGCGAGAAGCGCTCGAACTCGAGCACCTCGGCGCCGGCGTCCGCGAGGACCTGGCCGACGGTCTGCGAGCCGTCGTGGATCCACGGCTGGTCGGCGAGCACGCCTCCGCGCTCAGCGAAAAAGCGCTTGTCGAGCATCCCGGTCACGATCTTGTCACGCGCCTGCTCGGGCTTCGACTGCACCTCGTCGGAAGCGAGGTAGATCTCGCGTTCAGTCGCGATGAGCTCCTCCGGGACGTCTTCCCGCCCGACCCAGCGGGGATCCGACCAGGAGATGTGCATCGCGAGGTTCCGAGCAAGGTCGTCGTCACCTCCCCGGAGCTGGACGAGCACGCCGAGCTTGTTCGCAGGCGGATGAACGTACGCAGCGACTCGGCCGCCGTCCACGGCCTCGAAGCGTGCGGCCTCGGCGACGGCGATGTTCTCGCCAAGCCTGCCGGAGAGCTCAGCCCGCTCCTCGTCGAGTTGCGCGACAGCCTCGACTCCCCCCGCCTCGACGAGATCGAGCGCCTTCTGGGCGAAGGCCTGGAACTCGTCGTTCTTGGAGACGGGCTCGGTCTCGCAGCCGACGGCGACCATGACTCCGCGGGACTTGTCATTCGCGACGCGGTAGCCGACCACGCCTTCGGTCGTCGCACGGTCGGCGCGCTTCGCGGCGTTGGCCATGCCCTTCTCGCGGAGGAGGACGACCGCTGCCTCGATGTCGCCGTTCGTCTCCTGCAGCGCGCGCTTGCAGTCCATCATCCCCGCGCCCGTCTTGTTGCGAAGCTCGCTGACGAGCCGAGCAGAGATCTCTGCTGCCATTACTCGCTCACCTCCTCGGCAGGCGCCGGTTCTGCGAGCGCCGCCTCGGACGCTTTCGTCACCTCTGCCCCTTCCTTCGCCGGGTCCTCCCCGGTCGGCACCGGCACCGAGTCTCCCTCGGTCTCGGGCTCGACGTCCTCACCGGCCGACACGTCCTCGACGTTGTCCGCCGGCACTGCCTCGGCGGCCGGAGCGTCGGGGGGCGCCTGCTGCTGAAGCTCCTGGGCCGAGACCTTCTGCTTGCCGTTCGAGACCGCCTCGGCGAGCGCGTGGATGATGAGGTTGCACGAGCGGATCGCGTCGTCGTTGCCCGGGATGACGTAGTCGGCCTCGTCGGGGTCGCAGTTCGTGTCGACGAGCGCCACGACCGGGACGCCGAGCCGCCGCGCCTCTCGCACGGCGAGGGCCTCCTTCTTCAGGTCGACGATGACGACCGCGTCGGGTTGGCGGCGCATGTCGGCGACGCCGCCGAGATTCTGCTCGAGCTTCTCGAGCTCGTTCGCCATCGAGATGCGCTCCTTGGCGGGGAGAAGGTCCATCTGCCCCTCGTCCCGCAGGCGCCGCATCTCGTGAAGCCGGTCGATGCGATCGGCCATCGTACGCCAGTTCGTGAGCAGGCCGCCGAGCCAGCGGTGGTTGACGTACGGCATGCCGACGCGCTTCGCCTCGTTCTCGACGGCGTCCTGCGCCTGCTTCTTCGTGCCGACGAAGAGGACGGTGCCGCCGCGCTCGGCGACGTTGCGGAGGAACTGCTGCGCCTCGTCGAGCCGCTCGGACGTCTGCGTGAGATCGATGATGTAGATGCCGCCGCGCTCGGCGAAGATGAAGCGGCGCATCTTCGGGTTCCAGCGCCGCGTCTGGTGACCGAAGTGGACTCCGGCCTCCAGCAGCTCGCGCATGGACACTGCGCCAGTCGAAACTGCCATTGGAGTGCTCCTTCCGATTCGTTTTTCGTACAAGAGCCGGCGGGAGTCGAGGCGCACCTCCCGCGAGGAGAGGCACGCGCGCCACGGCTGGGCCGCCGGGGAGAAGGAACGGGGACTTGGGAAGGTTAGCTGGCGCGCGCCGCTTCCAGCGCCGCGGCCAGGTCGGGTGGCAGCGGAGACGTGACGTCGACGGCCTCCCCGGTGACGGGATGCTCGAAGGCGAGTCGCGCCGCGTGGAGGAACTGCCGCTCGAGCCCGAGATCGCCCGCGACGCCGTAGACGGGGTCGCCGGAGACCGGAAGCTCGATCGCCTCGAGGTGCACGCGAATCTGGTGGGTGCGGCCCGTCTCGAGACGCACGCGCAGGAGCGCATGCCGCTCCAGGAGCTCCTCGAGCTCGAAGTGCGTCACGGCCCTCCGCGGCGTGTCCGTGTCGAGCGAATGGCGGAGCCTGTCGTGGCGGTCGCGGCCGACCGGCGCGTCGATCGTCCCGCTCCGCGAGCGCGGCGTGCCGACGACGAGCGCGAGGTACTCGCGCGTCAGCTCGCGACGGCGGACGAGCCGCTGCAGCTTCTCGTACGCATCGTGCGAGCGTGCGACGACGAGCAGGCCGGAGGTGTCGCGGTCGAGGCGGTGGACGATGCCGGGCCGATCCTCCTCCCCGCCCGTCGCACCCGCGGCCGTCAGTGCGTGCGCGAGCGTGCCTCCTCCGGCGTGACCGGGTGCGGGATGAACGACGACGCCGGCCGGCTTGTCGACGACGAGAAGGTGCGCGTCCTCATGGGCCAGCGTGAGCTCGGGCGGCGGGATGTCCGGCTCCGCGACCGTCGGCTCGGGCGCCGCGATCTCGATCTCCTCCCCACCCGCGAGCCTGTGACTCTTCCCGCGCGACTGCCCGTCGACCAGGACAGCGCCCACCTCGAGCAGCCGCTCGGCCGCGGCTCGCGAGCCCACCTCCGGCAACCCGGCGAGGTATCGGTCGAGACGCTCTCCGGCCGTCTCCGGCGGGACGACGAGCCGTTTCAGCGCTTCGAGGGCCGCGGCTCTCGCTCCGCGAGGAGGAGCGCCACGAGCAGGATCCCGACCCCGATCACGATGAAGCTGTCCGCGAGGTTGAACGCGGGCCAGTAACGGAAATCGAGGAAGTCGGTGACATACCCGAGCCGGACGCGGTCGGCGAGGTTCGAGACGCTGCCGCCGATCACGAGGCCGAGCGCGACCGGCAGGACGGGATGCCGGGCGCCCGAGCGGGCGAAGTAGGCGAGCATCCAGCCGACCGCGATCGTCGTGACCACTATCACCGCGGCCGTCGCGTTCGAGAAGAGTCCGAACGCGATTCCGGAGTTCTCGACATGGCGGATCCAGAACGGGCCGAGGACATGGACGCCCTCGCCGAGCCGGAGATTGCTGGCGACCACGTGCTTCGTCACCTGGTCGGCGAGAACCGCCGAGAGGGCGATCGCGGCGAGCGAGAGCCACTGGATCGGCGTGGCGGCGAACGACCGGGTTGCGCGCGAGAGCGGCGTCAACGCGTCCGTCGCGGAGCCGACCCGCACCTCGAGCTGCTGAAGAGGCTCGTTCACCCTCCTTCGGATCTCCGCTTGCAGTCGATGCACAAAGCGGCCCACGGCGTCGCTTCCAGCCGCTCGTACCGGATCTGCTCTCCGCAGCTTGTGCACGTGCCGTACCTGCCCTCGTCGATGCGCTTCAAGGCTGCGTCGATCGCGGCGAGCACCTGGCCGGAGTTCTCACCGAGGGTGTAGTCGATCTCGCGGCCGAGGGTCGCGGTGGCGGTCTCGGCGAGGTGGTTGTCGCTCGTCGCGGCGATCTCTTCGACCTCGTCGTCGAGGGAGCCACGATGCTCGTCGCGGAGCGTGGCCAACGCATGCTCGACCCGCCTGCGCTCGTCGAGCAGCGCCTCGCGGAACCGCTCGGTGTCGATGGTCGTCACCGCCTCTCCTTCCTCCCCCGGTCCCCGTTCGTCGCCGCGGAGAGGCGCCGCTCGATCAACGCCGGCCCGACCCCGGTCAGCTCGACGACCTTTTCCCGCCCGCCGGCACCCGAAACGAGCGTCAGGGCGGTGCGAGGGAGCGCCAGCGTTTCGGCGAGGAGACGAAGAACGGCCTCGTTCGCGCGTCCGCGCTCGGGGGCCTCGGTGACCCGCACCTTCCACGCGTCGCCGTGCCGCCCCACGAGCGCCGTCCTGCCCGCCCCCGGGCTGACGCGCACGCGCAGCCGCGTCGTCTCCGCCGTCATGCGTTCAGTCTACGTCCGGCCGCGATCGCGGCCGGTGCTTCACGCCGCGTCCGCGTCCGGAAGGCCGTACCAGCTGCGCTCGTCGGTGGCTTCCGCGTCCTCTGCCGGCGCCGTCTCCGCTGCTCCGTCCGCCGGATCGGGCTCGTCGAACGCGGCGAGCGCCTCGACCAGCTGCGCCCGCACGCGGCGTGACTCGTGCGTGAGCCGTTCGTTCTCGGCGTGCCCGCGGCGCTGAATCTCGCGGGCCTCGGCGTGCGCCTTTCCGAGGATGAGCTCGGCCTCCTGCCGCGCCTGGTCTCGCATCTGGGCCGACGCCTGCTCGGCCGAGACGAGAGTCGTCCGCAGGAGGGTCTCGAGCTCCCGGAAGCGGGTGAGGTCGGCTTCGAGTTGCTCGACCTTGTCGGCGAGATCCGCGCGCTCGCGCCAGACGTCTTCGAAGCTCGCCGCGATGTCTTCGAGCAGCTTGTCGGTCTCCGCGACGCGGTACCCGCGGAACGCGGTGCGCGGCGGCGACATGTGTCTGATTTCGACGGGTGTGAGGGCCATGGCTGTCTCCCCTTTTAGTGGAAGTGTCCGAGGATCCAGATGAGGAAGCGGTCGATCACGACGAGCGCGAGCAAGGCGAGCATCGGCGAGAAGTCGATCGCTCCCATTGACGGGAGAAAGCGCCGGAAGAGCCGCAGATACGGCTCGCAGACGTCGTAGAGGAACCGCTGGATCCGGTTGAGCGCGAGCGAGTAGGGCAGCCGCAGCCAGCTTGTGATGATGTAGACGAGGATCACGAGCGAGTACAGGCCGACGAAGACGTTCACGAACGTCTCGGCCTTCGTGACCGCGTCGGCAAGTACGACGAGCCTGGCCAGGTCGCCCATCCAGCCCCGGTTCGCCCTGCGAGGGGCTTCTCCTGTTGGTCGGAGCTATGCCTGGTTGAAGAAGCCGCGCTCGAGCATCCGCGCGCGGTCCTCGGCCGAGAGCTCCACGTCGCTCGGCGTGAGCAGGAAGACCTTGTCGGCGATGCGCTGCATGCCGCCGTCGAGCGCGTACGTCAAGCCGCTGGCGAAGTCGATCAGCCGCTTCGAAAGCTCGGAGTCGGCCGACTGGAGGTTGAGGATCACCGGAACGCCGTTCTTGAAGCGATCCGCTACCTGCTGCGCATCGTTGAAGCTGCGGGGCAGGATGAGATGGACGCGCGAGGCGCCGGGGTTGCGGACGGGCTCGAGCGTCCGGACGCGGCGCGTCTCGGCTCGCGGGCGCAGGATGCTCGTCCGCCGCCCGTCGGGCTCGGGATCCGTCCAGTCGTCGTCGTAGTCGTTTCGAGAGCGGCGGGCCGGCAGCCGGCGGACATTCGGCCCGTCGTACGCCTCTCCGAGCTCGTCCTCGGTGAGGTAACCGTCCTCGTCCCAGTCCTCTTCCTCGGCGATGCCGAAGTAGACGAGGGTGCGAGCCCAGACGTCGGAGAGCGCCATGGCGTAGCCGATGTTAGCGCTGCCACAGGACTGCGCCGACTCGGACGAAGGTGGCTCCCTCCTCCGCTCCGACGCGGTAGTCCTGGCTCGTTCCCATCGAGAGCTCGCGCAGTCCGTGCTGCTCGGCGAGCTTGCGGAGGCCGCGGAAATAGGGTCGCGACGCCTCCGGGTCGCCGGTCGCGGGGGGCATCGTCATCAACCCGCGAACGTCGGAATGGAGCTCGAGCATCACGGGCAGCTCCTCGGGCGTCACACCCGACTTCGTCGGCTCGCCGGAGAGGTTGACCTCGACGAGGGCCGGGATCGTGAGCTTGCGTGCCGCGGACTCGGTCGCAAGCGAGTGGCAGAGCTCGCAAAGCTCGCTCACGAGCGGCGCCTTGCGGCTCTGCAGGTGGCCGATGAAGTGCCAGCGGAACGCGTCGCCGTAGACGCGATGCTTGGCCTGCAGGTCCTGAGCGCGGTTCTCGCCGACGACCTCGACGCCGGCCTCGGCGAGCGACGCCATCTCCTCCACGGAGGCGTACTTCGTCGCCGCGACGACGGTCACGCCGCGCCCGACCTCCTCGCGGATCCGTTCGTATCGCTCCCGGATCTCAGCCGGCGACATACGCGATCACCCCCTGCCGGCCGGTGCGACCGGCGTCCCGGCGGTGCGAGAAGAACGTCTCCGGCTCGCAGGCGGTGCAGCGGTCGAAGCGCTCGACGTCGCGGACGCCCGCCGCGCGCAGGGCTCGCTCGGCGCTCGTCCAGAGATCGAGGTGCCGGCCGCGGACGACGTCGCCGCCGAAGCGCTCGCGATACGGCGCGGCCACCTCCTCCCCCACCTCGTAACAGCACGGCCCGATGGCGGGCCCGACTGCGGCGGCGAGGTCCGCTCCGTCGAGCGCGTCGACGCCGGACGCGACGACGCCGTCGAGCAGGCCGCGCCAGCCTGCGTGGAGGACGGCGACTGCCGGAGCACCGCCACTCGTCCGCACGAGTCCGATCGGCAGGCAGTCCGCGGACATCGCGAGGATCGGAAGACACGGCTCGTCCGTCCAGAGCCCGTCGGCACGCTCGCTCCGTGCCCCCGGCGCCGCTCGCACGACGCGATCGGAGTGGACTTGATAGTTCAGCGCGAGCTTCTCGACGTCGGCGCCGATCGCCTCGCAGGCGATGCGCCGGTTCTCGTCCACTCGCTCGACGTCGTCACCGCTCTTGCGGCCGAGGTTCAGCGAGGCGTACGCCCCCTCGCTCACCCCGCCGAGCCGCGTCGTGAAGAAGACCTCGTAGCCGTCGACCTGCCAGCGGATCACAGCTGTTCCCTCGCCTTCCCCAGCAGCTGGTCGCGCGTGTTCAGCGCCGGGTCCTCCACGACGGCGTCGAGGAGCTCGTGGAGGATGCGTCCGAGTCGCGGCCCCGGCTTGAAGCCGGCCTCGATCAGGTCGTTCCCGTCGACGGCCAGATCGCGCAGGCGGTGCGGGTTCGAGCGTTCCTGCTCCAGCATGTCGCGGAAGCGCATGAGCCGCTCGATCTCGTCGAGCGGCGGCGGCTCTCCCCCGCTCCCGCGCTTGCCGAGCAGGTCGGCGTGCTTGTGATCGACCAGGTCGAAGGCCAGCTCGTCGCCATTGCGCCGGAGGAACCGCCGCGCGCGGAGGGCGTCGCCCTTGCCCGGCTGGAACATGTGCCGGCGGACGATCCGGACGACGCGCTGCCGCAGCTTGTTCGGGTAGCGCAGCCGCAGCAGCGCACCGGCGGCGAGCTCGGCGCCGATCTGGTCGTGGCCATGTATGGCGAGTCCGGGCTTCGCGTAGTAATGGAGGCGGCCGTCGTTGCCGCGCCAGGCGGCCTGCGGCTTGCCGAGATCGTGGAAGAGCGCCGCAAGCCGCACCGGAAGCGAGTAGCCGAGATCCGCCGCCGCCTGGACGACGGCGAAGGTGTGCTCGTCGACGGTGAGGTCGTGGTAGCGGCTCTCCTGGTCGAACGCAATCGCCGGCCCGAATTCGGGCAGCAGCTCGACCAGGACGCCGGAGTCGCGGGCGAGCCGCAGCGCTCGGGCCGGCTCCGCGCCGAGAAGGAGCTTCGAGAGCTCGCCCATCCCGTCGGCTGCGAGGCCGCCGCCGATTCGCTCGCCGGAGACGAGCGCGATCGCCTGCGCTTCCTCGCGCATCTGCCGGAGCAACTCGTCGTCCGGCTCGAAGCCGAGCTGCGAGACCAGGCGAAGTGCGCGGACGAGCCGCAGCGGATCCTCGCGGAAGCTCCGCGACGACACCGTGCGCAGGCGCCGCGCCGCGAGATCGGTCCGACCGCCGAGCGGATCGACGAACTCGTTGGTCTCGAGCCGGCGCGCCATCGCGTTGACCGTGAAGTCGCGCCGGCGCATGTCGTCCTCCACCGACAGCGAGGGGTCGGCGACGATCTCGAAGTCGTGCCGTCCCGGACCGGTGGAGACCTCCTTGCGCGGCGGGGCGAACTCGATTCCGGCCCGGGTCAGGTTGCCGATTCGGGCGTCGCGTGGATGGAGCCGGATGCCGACGAGCCGGTCGGCGACGACGAGATCCTCGACGCGGCCGTGCGGGGCGAGTGCGGCTCGCAGTCCCTCGGTGTCGACGCCCGGCACGAGGAAGTCGGCGTCCTTGGAGTCGATGCCGAGTAGCTCGTCGCGTACGGCACCGCCAACGAGGTAGGCGTCGAGCCCGAGCGAGCGCACGTAATCCTCGATCTCCTCACGCACCGGCCCATTCTCGCCGCACCGACCGTCGGAGCCGTCTAGAGCAGCGCGACGGCCTCGATCTCGACCAGGGCGCCGGACGGAAGCTTCGCGACCTCCACGGTCGCGCGTGCCGGCGGCTGCTCGCCGACGTGTCTCGCGTAGACGCCGTTCATCGCCTGGAAGTCGTCGAGGCGCTGAAGGAAAACGGTGGTCTTCACGAGCCGATCGAGGCCCGTCCCAGCCTCTTCGAGGATCGCCTTCAGGTTGGCGAAGACCTGTTCGGTCTGCTCCTCGACTCCACCGCAGATCGCGGTGTCTCCGGGCTTCAGCCCGAGCTGTCCGGAGACGAACACGAAGCCGCCGGCGGCGATTGCCTGCGAGTACGGCGCGCCCTGGAAGGGAGCGGGCGCGGCTTCGGTGCGGATCGCCTTCTTGTCGGTCAACGTGCCTCCAGTCTTTCGCAGGCTTGCGCGAGAGCGGCGCCGAGGGCCTTGAAGATCGCCTCGAGCACGTGGCCGCTGTCGGTGCCATTCAGGAGCCGGATGTGCAGGACCAGGCCCGCCGTCTCGGCGAACACCTCGAGGAAACGCCGTGCGACGTCGGTGCCGAGACCGCCGATGCGCGCCTGGGTGAGGTCGACGTTCGTGACCAGGAGCGGTTCGTCGCTCGTCTCGAGCACGACGTAGGCGAGCGCCTCGGCCGAGGTGAGCGCACCTGCGCCGTGACCGCGCGCTGTGTCGGCGCGGAGCGGCCCGGAGAGAGCGTGGCCGAGCGCCGCGCCAGCCGCCTCCACCTCGGCCTCGGTGTCGCCGGGCTCGATGTCGAGAACGAGGTCGAACCGCGCGACCTCGGCGAGGCGGTCGAGCAGCCGGTTGAGCACTGGAAGGCCGGTCTCGACCGTCGCGTCTCCACTGCCGTAGACATTGACACGCACGCCTGCCGCAGCTTGCTCGCTCATGCGCGGGAGCGTAGCGGGTGAGCTTGTTACGCCTCGACGCGCTCGATCTGCGCGCCGAGTGCGCGCAGGCGGTCGTCGATGCGCTCGTAACCGCGGTCGATCTCGGCGACGTTGCCGATCACCGAGCGTCCGTTCGCGCAGAGCGCGGCAATGAGGATCGCCATCCCCGCGCGGATGTCGGGGCTCGTGAGGCGCTGCCCGTAAAGGCGGGCCGGCCCGCTCACGACGACGCGGTGCGGGTCGCAGACGATGATTCGCGCACCCATCGAGACGAGCTTGTCGACGAAGAACAGGCGGTTCTCGAACATCTTCTCGAAGATGAGAACCGTCCCCCACGCCTGGGTCGCCACGGCGACGGCGATCGACGTCAGGTCGGCGGGAAACGCGGGCCAAGGACCGTCCTCGATCTTCGGAACCTGGTCACCGAGGTCGTTCTGGATCACGAGCTCCTGGTGAGGGGGTACACGCAGCCAGTCGTCACCGAGCTCCACCTGGATTCCGAGACGGTGAAGCGCGGTCAGGATCGACGAGAGGTCGCGCGGCTCGACGCCCTCGATGGTGAGGTCGCTGTTCGTGACCGCTGCGAGTCCGATGAAGCTCCCGACCTCGATGTGCTCGGGGGCGATCGACCAGTCACCGCCGTGCAGCAGCTCGACACCGTGGATCCTCAGGAGGTTCGATTCGATTCCCTCGATCCGGGCGCCGAGGGAGACGAGGAAGCGGCAGAGGTCTTGGACGTGCGGCTCGCACGCGGCGTTCGCGATCGTCGTCTCGCCGGGCGCGAGGACTGCCGCCATCACGGCGTTCTCGGTCGCCATGACGCTCGCCTCGTCGAGGAAGATCTCGGCGCCGCGGAGGCCCTCCGTCTCCATCTCGTAGCGCGTGTCGAGCTCGACCGTCGCGCCGAGACGCTCGAAGGCGTGAATGTGCGGATCGAGCCGCCGCCGCCCGATTACATCGCCGCCCGGAGGGGGGACGCTGGCGCGGCCGAGGCGCGCGAGAAGCGGGCCGGCGAGGAGGAACGACGCACGAATGCGGTCGGCGAGGACGGCGTCCAGCTCGTGAGACGAAAGGCCCTGAGGCTCGACGCGGACCTCGTTCGCGCCGGTCCATTCGGCGCTTGCGCCCGTCGCGGAGATGAGTTCGAGCATCGTCTCGACGTCGCGGATGCGCGGCACATTCGAGAGCGTGACCGGCTCGTCGGCGAGGAGGCAGGCAGCGAGGATCGGGAGGGCGCCGTTCTTGTTCCCGGAGGCCCGGATGGTGCCGTTGAGCTCGTTTCCGCCCTCGATGACAAGGGCTTGCGGCGCCGTCATGACGGACATTCTGAGCCAGCATAGCCGGGCCTCCGAACAGCATCCGACTACGAGCACGCCGGCATGGGCGGCAGGTCGCGGAGAGGCGCGAAGGCAATTGGAGCGACAGGGTCGACCGCATCCGAGCCTGTTCCGAACAGAACGAGCAGGGACCTGCTGTCGATGCGCGTCCAACCGCCGTGAGCGGCGATCTTCAAGTAGCGGCGTGTCTTCGTGTCGCCGATGAAGACTCGCGGCTGGATTCCAAAGCCGACATACCGGCCGCCGATCTGCACCGAGTTGTCGATGTGGGTCGAGCCTCGGGACGAAATGATCTTCCGCGGGGACGCGCGGAGCGTGGACGACCACCAGAGCGACGTATACGCCCCGTTTGGATAGGCGATTCGACGGCCGTCCGTGGCGAGTCCAGAAACTCCGCGTACGCCTCGAAGCGCGGGCGGGGTCGGGACGAGGTTGCCCGTACGTGTCGAGGCGACCTGCATCCTCGTTTCGGCACCGCGTGACAGTGACTCGGGCCACGCGACGAGATGGCCGGAGAGAAGAAAGGAGCCTTGTCCATGACCGGTGTGGATGATCCGATCGGAGCCGGCGCGCAGGTCGTAGACGTGCACGGCCGCGACGTCGTCCGGTCCCGAACCTTGCGCCCACGTGGCGATTCCGTGGCGAACGTCGGGCTGCCTCCAGGGGCCCTGCCAGAAGTCGCCGCTCGGACCTCGGGTCGCCGCCCCGATCTGCCTGAGCTCGCGCGTTTGCGCGTCCCACGCCCAGGTCGTGAAGTCGTTGAAGCTGTCGAAGCCGTGGTACTCGTTCCAGACAAGCCAGCGACCGTCGAATGCGCCGTCCGCCTGATCGTTGTCGGGATCGGGGAACGCTCTGATCCTCGTCATCGCCGAGCTCGTTGCGCTGATCCTCGCGACACCCGAGAACGTGGACGAGTGGACGGTGCCGAAGAACGAGCGGCCGTCGTGCGCGAGTGTCCACGGAACGAGCCTGGTCGTGCGGGACAGCGGCACCACGTGGCGCGCGAGGATGCGATGCCACGCCGCGCTCGGGCGCGCTTTGCACCAGTGCGGCGACGGAGCGGGCGCGGCAGCACTCGCCGGGACGAGCGCTGCCGCCAGCGCAAGCACGATTCCTACGCGGCGAAGTCGACTACCAGACGTAGCCACGCCCGGAGACGATCGAGACGATCTGGCTACTGGGCAGAGTCGAGTACGCCGGCACGCTTGCCGACCAACTGATCGAGCTCGCGCCGTGCACGGAGTCTTCGTACATCGTCGAGGCTCCCGAGCTCCCATATCCGCGGATCTCGAACCAATGGAAGATCTGCCGGTTGGTCGGATGCCCGACGAGGTGGTAGCCGGTGGGCGTCTCCCATGCGTTGCCGATCAACGGCACCCGGAGGGCGTAGATGTCCATCTCGAGATCGCTCTGATAAGTCTTGATCGCACTGGTCGTCGGAGATGCGACCGGCTGAGGGATGTAGTTGTTCCGGCCCTGGTACGCGTTCAGCACGTCGGGAATCGGATAGCTCGACGGGGACGTCCCTCCGCCCGACCAGGCGGTGCCTTCGGCTGTGGTGTGAAGAGCCACTGCGGCTGCTGACTGCGAAAGGGAGACGCCGAGAGCGTCGAGCGCCTCGTGAACCGAGGCGGGTCCGCAGTAGTAGCTCGTCGTCTGTGGGGTCTGGTTCGCGACCAGCGAGGCCGAGCTGGGATAGCTCGTCCCGCCGCCTGTGCAGTTGCCGCACTCCGAGTACGCGACGAGAAAGCTCGATGGCACCGCGCTGCCGCTCGGAGTCTCGGCCGCACGTTTCCCAGCCATGACCGCGAGCTGTTGAGCCGTGAGTGCGAGATGGGGATCCGTGTCGTGCGCGGCTTTCCACGCGATGTCGTCGGCCTGAGCGAGACCCACCGATCCGAGCAGGCCGATTGCGAGAGCGATCGTCAGGACGACAGAGCGACGGGGCAGGTTCATGGTCGACCTCCTTGCGACGCGGTTTGTTCGTTGCCCATTCGGTATACGCACCGCGCCGCTCGCACCGCAAGGCGTTCCAGCGTTCCGCGACAGAGTTGGCGCACTCTCGCGACCACTAGGATGACCCGGCCGTGGAGCCGACTCGCCAACGCGCCTGGGAGACCCTCACGCGCTACACGAAGAACGAGTCGCTCCTGCGGCACGCGCTCGCAGTGGAGGCCTCGACAGCCGCCTACGCGCAGCGGTTCGCCGGGGATGAGGAGCTCTGGCGCGTGGCCGCGCTCCTTCACGACTTCGACTACGAGATGCATCCGACCCTCGACAAGCATCCGCAGGACGGCGCGCCGATCCTCCGCGAGGAGGGCTACCCCGAGGAGGTGGTCGAGACTGTCCTCTCGCATGCCGAGCACCTCGGCTTGCCGCGCGACACGCCGCTCAAGAAGGCGCTCTTCGCCTGTGACGAGCTCAGCGGCTTCGTCCACGCCTGCGCGCTCGTGCGGCCGACGGGGCTCGAGGGGCTCGAGCCGAAGTCGGTCAAGAAGAAGCTCAAGCAGCCGTCGTTCGCGGCCGGTGTCCACCGCGATGACGTCTACAGGGGTGCGGAGGAGCTCGGCGTCGAGCTCGACGACCACATCCGCACGGTCGTCGCTGCGCTGCAGTCCATTGCGGCCGAGCTCGGGCTACCCGGCTAGGCCGTCGGCGAGCCTCCGCAGGTCGTCCTCGCTCGTCCACCAGCCGCACGAGGCTCGGACGAGGTTGCGTCCGGGGATCTCGCGGACGACCACGCCGTGCTCGTCGAGCGTTGCAACGAGCTCGGCGGGACTCCCCGGTGGGTGAAAGGCGAAGAGGTTGGAGTGACCCTCGGGCGTGACGACGTCCACGAGCGGCTCGAGCAACTCCCGGCAGCGCGCGGCCGCCGCCGCGCCGCCCTCGTATCGCCACTCCGGGTGCACGCCGAGCGCCGCTTCGAGGCCCGCGAGTGTCGGCCCGCCGGTCCAGCCCGCATCGAACCGTCGTGCCCCGTCCCGCGGAACGAACGAGCCGTCGGTCTCGTGGCTCTGTTGCGCGTAGATGCTCGGGAGCGCCACCCGGAGCCGGTCGGGATCCCGCACGAAGAGTGCGCCCGACTGGTCGACCGAACAGAGCCACTTCTGGGCCGAGACCGTGTAGAAGTCGACGCCGGTCAGGTCGACCGGAATCGCCCCCGCCGACTGCGCGCCGTCGACCAGGAGCAGTGGCCCATCCGGTCGCCGCAGCCGCGCGAGATCGAGTCTGCGCCCGGTCGTCCAGAGGATGTGCGAGACGGCGACGAGGCGTGTGCGTGGAGTCACAGCCGCAAGCAGAGCCTCCTCGGCGGCCTCGACGACGACGACTCGGGCACCGCTCGCATGGAGCGGGCCGATCAGCCCGAAGTGCTCCTGGTCGGTCGTGACGATCTCGTCGCCGGCGCTCAGCCCCAGCCCTGCGACGACGATCTGGCAGCCGCGCGTCGTCGAGTCCGTCAGGGCGACGAGGTCCGCCGTCGCGCCGAGCACGGCACCGATGCCTTCACGGATCCGCTCGCGCGTCGCCGCGATCTCTTCGATCCACGCCATCCCGCTACGGCCCTCGACGAGATCCCGTTCGAGCCGGGCTCGCGTCGCTTCGACCGCTACTCGAGGCAGGGGGCCGTTCGAGCCGGCGTTGAGGTACGCGATGCGATCCAGCACCGGGAACTGCGCCCGCGCGTCCTCGAACGTCACTCGACCACCACCTCGACCGGGTTGTGGTCGGAGAGGACGCGGCCGTCGAGAGTGCGCCGCTCCTCCGGCCAGGGAGTCGGCCCGTCGATGAGCGTGAGCCCGCGCACGAGGATCTGGTCGATGCTCCCCGCGAGCGGCGCCGAGAACCCCTCCGCCGCGGGAGCGACGAGATTCGCGTCGCCGGCGACGATCGCCGCGTCGCCCGCGAGCTCGAGCACGCGGTCGAACTGCTCGCGCCTGCCGTCGATGTGGAAGTTCACGACCGTCACGCCGTCGAGGTCCACGGCTCGCGCGACGCGCCTCAGCTTCGCGTGACCCACGACGTGGGAGCCGAGATCGCGGACGGGCTTGCGCGTGAGGATCGCGCCGGCCTCGCCCGTCACCGCCGAACGTACGAGGCCGTGATGGAGATTCGTCACTGCGCTCGCACCGAACGGCAGCAACGGCCGACGCGCCACGGCCACCGTGGCGTGCATCCCGCTCCAGCGTTGGAGGTACCGGAGCGACCAGACCGGCAGCTCCTGGAGGCAGACCACGTCGGGACCATCCCCGGTGACGAGGTCGATCATCCGGCGGAGGAACGCCTTGCGTCCGGGAGGGGATGTGTTCCCGTGAAAGAGGTTCCAGGTCCGCACGAGCATGGGCACGGCGTAGCGTACGGAGCCGTGCGCGTCCTGCTCGCCGATCCGCCGGCCTTCACGCCGCCGTACGACCACGAGCTCGCCGCGGCGCTCGCCCGTGGCGGTGCGGACGTCGAGCTCGTGACCTCCCGCTTTCGCTTCGGCGACGCGCCGGAGCCGGACGGATACCGTCGCCGGGAGCTCTTCTACCCGCTCTCCTCGCGCGTCTTCGGTCGCTCGCCGTTGCGGCTGCCGCTGAAGGTGGCGGAGCATCCGCTCGGGCTCGCTGCGCTCCGCCGTCTCCACGCGGACGTGCTGCACGTGCAGTGGCTCCCCGCGCCGGAGCTCGACGCATACCTCTTCCGGCCGCACCTGCCGGCGGTATTCACGGCGCACGACCTTCTCCCGCGGCGCACTGCGCACAAGACCGACCTCTGGCGCCGGCTCTTCGGACGCTTCGAGCGCATCGTCGTGCACAGCCAGAACGGCCGGGAGACGCTCGCCGGCTCCGGCGTCGAGCCCGAGCGGCTACGCGTCATCCCCCACCCCGTCTTCCCGAGTCGGCTCGAGCGGCACGACGATGGTCGCACCGTGCTCGCGTTCGGGATGATCCGGCCGTACAAGGGGCTCGGCGACGCGATCGAGGCGGTGCGGCGAGCGGGCGACGCGCGCCTGCTCGTCGCGGGCGATCCGCTCGAGTCGCTCGAGCCGTACCGCGCCGCGGCGAACGGGCTCGAGGTCGAGTGGCGCCTCGGCTACCTCTCGCCGGAGGAGAGCGACCGGGCCCTCGGCGACGCGACGATCGCCGTCTTCCCGTACCGACCCGAGCTCGACCAGAGCGGCGCGTTGCTGCGCGCGCTCGGCGCGGGGATTCCCGCGGTCGCGTACGACGTCGGCGGCATTGCGGAGCCCGTCGAGCGCTTCGACGCGGGCCGCGTGGTGCCGGCCGGCGACGTTGCCCGACTGGCAACCGCCGTCCACGAGCTCCTCTCCGACCCGGGTGCGCTCGCACAGGCGCGTGCCGGCGCCGAACGCGCGCGAGAGGAACTCACCTGGGACGCTGCCGCTCAGGCGCACCTCGAGCTCTACGAGGAGATCGCATGAGGCTCCACCGAGACCCGTTCCGCGACGTGATCACGCGCCAGCTCGACCTGTTCGTCGAAGACGAGGCGGACCTGCTCGAGGAGTGCCGCGACCGGTACCGCGCCTACGAGCGAGCCGATCGCGAGGATCGCGAGGAGATGTACGGCGACTTCTCCGACGCCGTCGAGACTGCGACGGAGGCGCTGGCCGACATGCGCGACCGCTTCGCCCGGACGCTCGACGAAGAGGCCGCCGAGCCGTACGAGGACGCGTTCAACCGCGCCGTCCGCAAGCGCTGGCCCGAGCTCGGGCTGGAGATCGAGAACCGCTGATGCCGCGCATCGAGGACTACGCACTCCTCGGCGACCTGCAGACCGCGGCGCTCGTCGACCGCAGCGGCTCGATCGACTGGCTCTGCTTCCCCCGGTTCGACTCCGGCGCCTGCTTCGCCGCCCTGCTCGGCCAGCCCGACAACGGCCGCTGGCTCCTCGCGCCGCCGGCACACGCGACCTGCGCCCGCCGCTACCTCCACGACACGCTCGTCCTCGAGACGACCTGGGAGACCGGGGACGGCTCCTGCGCACGCGTGATCGACTTCATGCCGCCGCGCGCCACGCGGCCCGACATCGTGCGGATCGTCGAGGGCGTGAAGGGTCGCGTCCATTTCCGCTCGGAGCTGACGATCCGCTTCGACTACGGCCGCATCGTGCCGTGGGTGCGCAAGCGCACGCACGAGGAGGACACCCGTATCGCTCTCGCCGGCCCCGATGCGCTCTGCTTCAGGACGCATGCCGAGACGCGCGGCGAGGACATGCGCACGATCTCCGAGTTCTCGGTGGACGAGGGCGAGCGCGTGCCGTTCGTGCTCACGTGGTTCCGCTCGCACGAGGATCCACCCGAGCCGATCGATCCGGAGCAGGCACTCGCCGACACCGAGTCGTTCTGGCGGCAATGGAGCGACGCGTGTCCGCTCGAGCTGCCCGAGGGCTGGGCGCCGCTCGTCCGCCGCTCGCTCATCGTCCTCAAAGCATTGACGTACGAGCCGACCGGCGGGATCGTCGCCGCGCCCACGACGTCGCTGCCCGAATGGATCGGCTCGGTCCGCAACTGGGACTACCGCTACTGCTGGCTCCGCGACGCGACGCTCACGCTGCTCGCGCTCCTCCACTGCAACCACGCCGAGGAGGCCGGACAGTGGCGACGCTGGCTGATCCGCGCGCTCGCGGGCGACCCCGCCGACGTCCAGATCATGTACGGCGTCGCCGGCGAACGGCGCCTCGACGAGTTCGAGCTGCCGTGGCTCGACGGCTTCGAGGGCTCGCAACCCGTGCGAGTCGGCAACGCGGCGAGCGGGCAGCTCCAGCTGGACGTCTACGGTGAGGTGCTCGACTGCTTCTACCAGGCCCGCGTGCATGGGCTGCCGGTCGATCCGCAGGGCTGGTTCATCCAGCTCGGCCTGCTCGACCATCTCGAGGAAGCGTGGCGGGAGCCGGACGACGGCATCTGGGAGATCCGCGGCGAGCGGCGGCACTTCGTCCACTCGAAGGCGATGGCGTGGGTCGCGTTCGACCGTGCCGTGCGGACAGTCGAGAACTACGGCTTCGCCGGGCCCGTCGATCGCTGGCGCGCGGTTCGCGACGAGATCCATGCCGATGTCTGCACGCGCGGCTACGACGCGGAGCTCGGCTCGTTCACGCAGTCGTACGGCTCGCCGGAGCTCGACGCGAGCCTGCTTCTCCTGCCGCTCGTCGGCTTCCTCCCCGCGACCGACCCGCGCATGCGCGGGACGATCGAGGCCGTCGAACGCGAGCTGCTCCAGGACGGCTTCCTGCTTCGGTACCGCACACACGAGGCCGTGGCTGGAAGCTTCGCAGGCAGAGCCGGCGAAGCCCGGCCGGAAGACCGCGCGCCTGACGGCGCTTCCAGCATCGACGGATTGCCGCCGGGCGAGGGCGTGTTCCTTCCGTGCTCCTTCTGGCTCTGCGACTGCTACGAGCTGCTGGGCCGCCACGGCGAAGCGCACGCGCTCTTCGATCGGCTCGTCGATCTCGGCAACGACCTCGGCCTGATGTCGGAGGAGTACGACCCGAAGGCCGAGCGGCAGCTCGGGAACTTCCCCCAGGCGTTCACGCATCTCGCGCTCGTCAACACGGCCTTCAACCTCGCGCCTCACCTGCCGTCGCCGATGCACCGGCGCCACGCGCGACGGCATCCTGAATAGCCCCAGCCGCGTTCACGAGTGCAAGATGGCTCAGGCCCCTGCGGAACGTTCCCGAGCTGCTCGCCGCTGTCGGATCGATCTCCTCGGAGAAGAGACCCGAGGTCGTTCGCGTAAGGGAGAATCTGCTTCATCGCCTCGTGGGCCTCGTCGACGCGGCGAGCCGCGCGAGCGCCTCGACGAGCCAGAAGGACCAGGCGACGAACGCGCCCTCCTCTCCGACGTGCTCGCTCGTGCGGTAGAGCAGGCCGGGACCCGCGGTCAGCTGCTGGCGGATCGTGTCGACCGTGCGGCTGAGCCGCTCCTCCTCGGGGTAGCCCATGCGCACCGCGCGGAGAACACCCGCGTCGAGGGACTGCTCGCCCGCCCAGCCCGAGTACGCATCGAGCTCGTCACCGCCGCGACGAGCGCGGCGGTCCTCCCGTCGCCGATCGCCGCGTAGTCGCCGATCGGCGCGAAGCCTTACGCGCGCGCAGCTTCCGGCCCCCTCTCGCGCGTCAGGGCCGTGTCCGCGTCGGCGCACGCGTAGAGCTGGACCGTTCCCTGCTTCGTCGTCGTGGCCATCGCCTCATTTGAACGGAGTGCGAGCCAGTCGGGGTGCGGCCAGACGCCGCGCTGGGGCGTTGGACGTCCGACCGGCTCCTGCAACCCCTGTCGGCGCTCAGCCGACGAGGCGGCCGCAGAGCTCGCACATGACCGCGTACTTCTTCACGCCGGCCGGAGTCACGGCTATCTGCCGGCGCACCGGCTGGTGGCGGCACAGGTTGACCGACGGGAGGAGGCGCCTCAACGGCGGCAGATCCGGGAGGTGGCGAACCGCGCCACCTACCGCGGGACACCCGGCCTCGTGCTCGCGCCATACGTCGTTGACGGGCTGGCTCGTGATCGCGATCCAACCGCACGCCTCGCAGGAAACCGTGATCACGCGACCAGGGTACGCACCGGACCCGCGGCTTGGTCCGCGCCCGGCACTATTCGGCTCGTGGAGACGACGCGGTGGAGGCACGTCTTCGTGGCGGCGCTGCTGGGCGTGTTCGCGTTGGCGTGCGGCTGGTTGGTCGGTGGGAACGTTGCTTCGGGAGCCGCGGCCACGCACTGGTCGCGGGCGGTGCGGGTCCCGCTCGGCCGTTCGGAGCGGGGGCGTCCGATCGTCGCCATCCACACCGGCGACCCGTACGGGCTGCCGGTGCTCGTCTTCGGTTGCATCCACGGCACCGAGTGCGCCGGAATCGCGGTCGCGCGCGAGCTTCAGCGGATCCGCCGCACGAACCTCGATCTCTGGATCGTCCCGAACCTCAACCCGGACGGGTACGCGGCCGGGTCCCGTCAGAACGCACGCGGCGTCGACCTGAACCGAAACTGGTCGTTCGATTGGCCGGGCGGCGGCCGGCCCTGGGATACGTACTACCCGGGGCCCCGCCCGTTCTCAGAGCGTGAGACTCGGATCGCTCGCAAACTGATCTTGCGCGTCCGGCCGCGCGTCACCGTGTGGTTCCACCAGCACATGAACCTCGTCTGGGCCTGGGGTCAGAGCAGCCTCGCCGGTCGGGTCTACGCCCGCGCGGCCCGCATGCGCTTCTACCACCACCACTGGCTCGCGGGCAGTGCCGTCAACTGGCAGAACCACCACCTGCCGGGTACGGCGGCCTTCGTCGTCGAGCTCCCGGCCGGCAGCCTCTCGCCGGCGCAGGTGCGCCGTCAGGTGCATGCCGTGCTCGTGCTCGGGGCGACTCTCGCTCATTCGGCTTGATCGTCCAGCTGTTCCGAGCTCGCACAATGCGGACACCGATCCGACCCGTCTCGCGCCGTCGACCATCCTGTCGGGCGGTCAGAGCCGGAGTGCACCTGCGTCGCCCCGCACGCGCAGCTGTAGATGGCGACGCCGAGCGGAACCGCTGTCTGGTTGACGTAGAACTCAGCCGTCGAGGGCGATGTTCCCGCTCCCGGGCGCCGCTGTCAACGGCTCGGGGCGCAGCCTCCAGCTCCTTTCGCGACGACGACACCGCGATCCAGGTCGCCGACGGAGTCGTCGAGGTCGTCTCCGAAACGTCTCGCGCAGCGACGGCAGGAGGTCCGCAAGCCCCGACCGGCGCATCCAGTGGGCCAGGTACAGCGCGTCACCACCGTCTAGAGACCGGCGAACCCGTGAAAGCTCATCGCGGCCGGCAAGCCTTCGGCGCGACTCCGGAAGACATCCAAGAAGGCCGCCGCCTTCTCCCCGAGCGATTCCGCGACAGTCCGCACCGAGGCACTCGGTCCGGCTGGACGAGGAGGTGGTCGCACCGGGACGTCGACGCCGACCGCGACGCTCCCGGCGCGGCGCATGCCTGGACCTACGAGTGGAAGATGTTTGCTAGCGACGTCCGAAGTGGTGGGCGCGCGGGAGCGCCACGTGGACGTCGGCTCCATCGGTCAGTGACCGGGCGAGCGGCGCGAGCGAGACGACCTCGCGCACGAGAATGTTCCGGTTGCGGTCCGAGTGCTCGTAGCGGCCGCGGACGAGCAGGAGCGGTTCGCCGCGAACGACCGCGCGGAAGCGCTCGTACACTTGCGGCGCGATCACGAGATTCACCTGCGCGTGCTCGTCCTCGAGCAGCATGAAGACGACGCCGTTCGCGGTCGACGGACGCTGTCGCGCGACGACGAGCCCGGCGAGCTGGACGGTTGCGCAGTGCGGCTGCTCCAGCAGCTCCACGGTCGACAGCGTCCCCGGCGGGAGGTGCGGGCGGAGCAGCTCGAGCGGGTGGACGCCGACGGAAAGGCTCGTCGTCTTGTAGTCGGCGAGCATCCGCTCCCACACCGTCGGCGCGGGCAGGTCCGGTGTCACCACCGTCGGCTCGAGCGGCAACGCGAGCTGCTTCGCCTCGCCGCCCGTCCCGGGCACGCTCGCGGGGCGCGGCACGAGCCCGAGCTGCCAGAGAAGCTCGCGGCGCCCGCGGGCGCCGCTTGCGGCGCCTTCGCCATCAGAGGTTTGCCCGAAGGTGTCGCAGGCGCCGCTCTCGACGAGCGCGCGCAGCTCGCCCTCCGACAGCCCGGTCCGCTGTGCCAGGTCACGCACGGAGGAGTACGGCCTGTTCGCGGCCACGGCCTCCGCGTCGTCGGATCCCAGCCCGGTCACGTACTTCAACCCCACGCGCACCGCGCCGTCCTCGATCACGCAACCCGCGTCGCTGCGGTTCACGTCGGGCGGTCGTGTCTCGACCCCGCGCCGCTGCCCGTCACGGACGAGCGTCGCCGGCGGGTAGAAGCCCATCGGCTGCGCGTTGAGCAGCGCGGCGAGGAACTCCGGCGCGTAGTGGTGCCGCAGCCACGCCGACTGGTACGCGAGCAACCCGAACGCTGCCGCGTGCGACTTCGGGAAGCCGAAGCCCGAAAACGCGACGAGCTTGTCGTAGAGCTCGTGCGCTCTTTCTTCCTCAACCCCTCTTTCGAGCGCGCCCGCGATGAACCGCTCGCGCCACGCCTCGAGCGCGGCGTGTGAGCGTTTGCGGCTCATCGCGCGCCTCAGTCCCTCCGCCTCCCCCACGCTGAAGCCGGCGAGGTGGACGGCGACGTCGAGCACCTGGTCCTGGAAGACGACGACACCGAGCGTCTCGCGCAGCGGCTCCTCGAGCAGGGGATGATCGGCCGGTGCTCGATAGGTCGGGTCGTCGCGCAGCAACTGCCGCCGCTCGACGTACGGGTGAACGGCCTTCCCCTGGATCGGCCCCGGTCGCACGAGCGCGACCTGCACCGTGATGTCGTCGATGGTCTCCGGCCGCGTGCGGAGGATGACCTGCATCTGGGCACGGCTCTCGATCTGGAAGCAGCCGATCGTGTCGGCGCGCCGGATCTCTTCGAACACGTCCTCGTCGTCGAGCGGAACGCGCGAGAGGTCGATCCGCATAGGTCGATTGCGATCCTTCGGATCGACGCGGTTCCGCGCGATCAGGTCGACGCATTCCTCGACCGCCGACAGCATCCCGAGCCCGAGCAGGTCGATCTTGAGGAAGCCTGCGTCGGCGCACGAATCCTTGTCCCACTGGCACATCTGCCGGCCCTCCATCGCCGCCGGCTGGACGGGAACGAGCTCGACGAGCGGCCGCGAGGAGATGACCATCCCGCCCGGGTGCTGGGAGATGTGGCGCGGCAGGCCGGCGATCTCGGAGCAGAGAGCGCCGAAGGCGCGCCAGCGCGGAGAGCGGAGCTTCGTCGCCGCGTCGGGAAGAGCCGCGATCTCGTCGGCGACACGCTCTGCGTTCCAGCCGTCGGTCAGTCGCGCGAGCCGCTCGAGGTCGGCGTGCGGGAGGCCGAGCGCCTTGCCGACGTCCCGGATCGCGCCGCGCGAGCGGTAGGTCGCGAAGCTCGCGACGAGCGCCGCATGCTCGGGCCCGTAGCGCTCGACGACGCGGACGATGAGCTTCTCCCGGATGTCGCGCGGAAAGTCCAGGTCGATGTCGGGAATCGACGCGAGCTCGCGGTTGAGGAAGCGGCCGAGCGAGAGGTTGTTCGCGACCGGGTCGACGTGCGAGAGCCCGGTCAGGTAGCAGACGAGCGAGCCGACCGACGAGCCGCGTCCGCGCCCGGGCGGCAGGACGTGGCGCATCGAGCCGGAGCCGCGCACCTCGAGCGCGACCTCGCGGGCGAGCTCGAGCACCTCCCAGTGGAGCAGGAAGAAGCCGGCGAGGCCGAGCTCGTCGATCAGCGCGAGCTCCTCCTCGAGCCGCCTGCGTACGCGACGCTTGTGGCCGTTCAGGTCGTTGTAGCGCTCCGTGAACGCGCTCTCGCAGACTCGGCGGAGCTGGACGATCGCCGGTTCGGCGCCGTCGGAGAAGTCCGGGTAGCGGTAGCCGAGCTCCTCCGTCAGGTCGAACTCGAGCCGCTCCGCGAGCTGAGCGGTCTGGTGAACGGCCTCCGGACAGTCTGCGAAACGGTCGAGCATCCCCGCCGGAGAGAGCAGGATCGACTCGTGGTTGCCGCGCCGCTCCCGCTCGCAGCCCTCGAGCGAGGTGCAGCAGCGGACGGCGACGAGGACGTCCTGGAGCGCGACCCGGCTGCGGTCGTGCGCGTGGACGTCGCCCGTCGCGACCGTCTCGACCCCGAGCGTCTCCGCAAGATCCCGCAGGCGCGCGTTCCGGCGCGCGTCCCCGCGCTCGAACGGCCGCTGCAGCTCGACGTAGAAGCGGTCTCGGCCGAAGGAGCGAGCGAGGCGAGCCGCGGCGTTCGGGTCGCGGACGGCGAGCCCGTCGCGCGCGCAGCCGGAGAGACAGACGAGCCCATGGTCGAGCTCACTGCCCAGCTCCTCGAGCAGCGCCAGCTCGAGCCGGGGCGGCGACGGTCCGCGGTTCGTGCCGTCTCGCGTGTGCGCGTGCGCGGCGGTCAGGAGCCGACAGAGGTTCGCGTAGCCCCGCGCGCTCTCCACGAGCAGCGTCACGTGGCTGGAAGAGCCGGCGGCAGAGCCGTCGTCCAAGGTCACCTCCGTCCCGGTGATCGGCCGCACGCCGAAGTGCTTCGCCGCATGCGCGAACTCGAGCGAGCCGTAGACGCCGTCGTGGTCGGTGAGCGCAAGGGCCTCGTAGCCGAGCTCGGCCGCTCTCGCCGCGAGCTCCTCCGGCTGAGACGCCCCGTCGAGGAACGAGTACGCCGAGTGCGCGTGCAGCTCGACGTACGTCATGATCCGCGGTGATGGACGAGCCGTACCTCATTCGCCCGGGCGAGGGAGAGCGGGTCGGGTCTCGAGGACACCGCGTTCTCGCTGAGCTGCCGCACATCGAGGCGCTCGAGCTCGCGTACGGCACGGACTTCGAGGGCGTCCCGCCGCACACCCACCCCGACCACGCCGACTCGTTCTACGTGCTCGAGGGCGAGGTCGAGTTCTTCGAGGACGGCGAGTGGCATCGCGTCGTGCCCGGCACGTTCTTCTCGGTGCCGCCGAACGTCGAGCACGGCTTCCGTCCCTGCGGCGGGCCATTTCGCGTGCTCAACCTCCACACGCCGCACGTTGGCTTCATCGACTGGCTGCGGGAGGGATAGCGGCACAACCCGGAGTCTAGGCGAACGTCTGTTCGTTTTGTGAAGAGGCCCGGTTACGGGTGGTGCACGAGCTGCCAGAGCGGCTTCTCGTGCGGCCCCAGCGGGATGAAGTCCATCCCGTCAGGAGTCTGGAGGAAGCCAGCGCCGGTACCCGGAACTCCCCGGTGGCCGTAGAACCAGACGATGCGCCGCGTGTGTGGATCGACGATCACGACCCGGTCGTTGAAGTCGTCGTTGATCGCGATGTCGCCGTTCGGGAGCATGACGGCGAGCGACGGATGGTTGAGTACTCCCCACCCCGAGGTCGGTCTGTAGCGCCACAGCACCTGGCCGTGCCGATTCACGATCACGGCGGCGCCGGGGCTCGCATAGTCGGCGAGGAGGATCCGCCCACCCGAGAGCGGCTGAGGATCCGACGGGTACGCAACCGGGGCCTGGAACGACCAGCGAAGTTTCCCGGTCCGGCTGAAGTTGTCGATCCACGAGCCGTTGATCTCGGAGACGAGCACACCTCCGTCGGGAAGCGGGGTGTCGCCGTTGACCGCGCCGAGCGTCCGCGGAGGATCGTGGGCACAGACTCCGGTGCGGCCGATCTGCCGGACGATGCGGTGGTTGCGGATGAAGAGGATGCGGCAGTTGTAGGCGTCCGCCACGGTCATCGTCCCGTCGGGCACGACGTATGCGTCGTCGGGCCAGTTGAGCTCGTTCGGGCCGCCCCCTTTGACGCCCGGCGTGCCGTACAACCGCGTGACGGCGTGCGTCCGAATGTCGATCGAGACGATGTCCTGGTGGTCTTCCTCGTTCGAGATGAGCGCCTTCCCGCCGGGCTCGACGAACGTGTCGTCGTCGAAGACGAGCCGCCGGCCCAGGCGCCGGTCGCGCGCGGTCGGGAAGCGCCAGAGGATCCGCCGGTGCGAATCGACGAGGAGGATCCGGTCGTTGCCGCGATCGGCGATCAGCAGCGCCCCCGGCAGCGGCCCGGGAATCGTGACAGGCGTGTTCGCGATGCGGGCGCGACGGCGCGCGCGCTCGGCGGCCAGGAGCGCCCGCTCCTTTGCGCTCGGCTTCGAGCTCGTGTGATGCGTGAGCACGCCCACGACGGCGACGATCACGAGGACGACGGCGACCAGCGGCAGCTTGGAGCGCCGCTTGCGTTGGCGGCGACGGCGCTCCCGTTCCCTCTGAGTAGTCACCGGGCGACGCTAGCGGACGTCGTCGGACGGAGGGGGCGTCACCCGTGCAGCCGGATGCTCGCGTGGATGCGGGTCAAGAGTGCCGCGGGCGGGACGAGATCGACGCCGTCGGGCCGCGAGAGGAAGCCCGGAGCCTTGCCCGGCACTCCGGTGTGTCCGTACTGCCAGACGATCCGGTTCGTCTGCGGGTCGATCACGATCACGCGGTCGTTGAAGTCGTCGGTGACGAGGAAGTCTCCGTTCGGGAGCGGCTCGGCGAGCGAGGGATGGTCGAGCGGCGGGTCGCCGGCCCTCGGCTGGTAGCGCCAGTGGAGCCGGCCCGCGCGGTCGAAGGTCTCGAGGATCCCGGGGCTCTGCCAGCCGACGGTGACGTAGAGGCCTGGCCGGACCTCGTTCGAATCCGACGGGTAGTAGACGCCGGGCGGATGCGTCGACCAGAGGAGGTGCCCGGCCGGAGACAGGGCGTCGACCCAGCTGCCGTTGATCTCGGTCACGAGCACGCCGCCGCCCTGGAGCGGGAACGCGCCGTTCGGACTCCCCCACGCGCGCGGCGGGTCGTGGATGCAGCCCTGAACCGGGCTGCCGAGCGTCTGCGCGGGCCGGCGCGACGGCGGGCGGAGCGAGAGCAGCCGGCAGTTCTTGATGTCCGCGAGAACGATCGAGCCGTCGGGAAGCAGCATTGCGTCGTCCGGGTTCGAGAGATAGTTCGGCCCGCTCCCCGGCACGCCGACGTGGCCGTAGCGGTAGACGACGCGCCCGGTGGCCACGTCGATGACCGTCACGGCCGCCACGTCTTCCTCGGTGGCGATGATCTCCCGGCCGTCAGGCGAGAAGAAGGCGTCGTCGGGAACCGGCAGGCCGGTCTGGCCCGGGCGTGGGTACTGCCACACGACCCGTCCCTGCGGGTCGACGACGAGCAGGCGGTTGTTCGACCGGTCGGCGATCAGCACGTCACCGGGCAACACCGACGGATCCGAGCCGGGTGCGAGGTGGGCTCTCGTCAGCGGGCGGGAGAACTGGGGAGCGGTCTGTGATCCCGTTGTCGTCTGCGCCTGGTGCCGACTGTGCTTCGCGGGATTAGCACAGCCGGCGGCCACTGCCGCAAGCGCCGCGAGTAGAAGAAGGTGAAAGAGCCGCACGCAGAGTCTTCTCCGGACCCTGACCATTCAATCTGAGCAACCGATGAGTACCGGAGAGTAGCCTGGCTCGGTGGACGGGCCCGACCGCCGCGAGCGCCTGTCGCGCTCCCGCCTCTACCTCGTCCTCGAGGCGCGGCCGCACGGCGAGGATCCGCGTCGGCTGCTCGATGCGGCCCTGCGCGGCGGCGTCGACGTCGTCCAGTTGCGGGACAAGGAGCTCGGCGGTGACGCGCTGGTGGCCGCCGCAGAGCCGTTCCGTGCTGCGTGCGAGGAGCACGGAGCGCTCTTCGTCCTCAACGACCGGCCCGACCTCGCCGAGGTGTGCGGAGCCGACGGCGCCCATGTCGGACGAAGCGACGCCTCGGTCCGCGACGCGCGGGCGCTCGTGGGGAGCGATCGGCTGATCGGGGTCTCGGTCTCGACGGCCGCGGAGCTCGATGATGTCGACGGCGCCGACTACGTCGGCGTGACTGCGTTCGCCACGCCGACCAAGACCGACGCTGTTGCAGGCGAGCTCGACCTCGTTCGGGTCGCAGCGGGGACGCTGGCGATGCCCTGGTTCGCCATCGGGGGCCTCGATCTCACGAACGTCGCCGACGTCGGAGCTGCGGGCGCTCCCGGCGTCGCCGTCGTGCGTGCGATCCGGGACGCCGACGACCCCGAGGCGGCGGCGCGCGCGCTTCGCAGCGCCTTAGACCGGCAGGAGTAGATCGATCTCGTTGTGGCGGCGATGCCACTCGAGGCTCGGTCGGCTCTCGTCCGGCTTCCCTCGCTCATGCTCCCCGTTGCGTGTACCAGCCGCCGCTCGCGCCGTCATGGAAGACGACGGTGTTCTCGCCGCTCTCGAGCACGAGCTCGAAATAGCGGCGGACGACGGGATCCTCCGTCCACCAGCGGTCGACGACGCGCCATTCCTCCCGCATGAGCGCAACGGCGCGGTGGTTGACCTCGACCGGCGACCCGTTCGCGTTCGCCTCGACGCGCGCTGCCCGCGGCGCGTTGAACCGTGCGACTACTCGTCCTTCGGGACGAGCAGCGCGCGGCTCTCCGGCACGCGCGACCACGGCGTGAGCATGGGGGAACCCATGGTTCCCCCATGAGCCCCCTCCTTCCGGCTCTTGCACTACTCGTCCTTCGGAACGAGCAGCGCGCGGCTCTCCGGCACGCGCGACCACGGCGCCACCTCCACGACGGTGCAGACGGAGCCGGAACCGGTGCTCGCCCGCACCTGGCGCAACCCGTCCCGCAGGCGAGAGCGATCCTCGGCGCCGGCTGCGAGCAGTTCGAGCTGGTGGCCGGTCGGCTCGGTCAGCTCCACGAGATCGAGCCGGAGCTCGACGACGGGAGCCGGAAGCTCGGCGAGTCGCGGCGACAGCGCGACTCGGATCCGGTCGGGATCGGCGCTCGGTTCGCGGAGCGTCAGCGTCCGTCGCCACGACCCGCCGCTCTCCAGTCGCGCACCGAGCGCGAGCTTGCGGACGAAGCGATCGCGCCGTTCGGGATGCGCGAGTGCAGTCTCGACGAGCCCTGCGAGCGCACGCCTCAGCGTCAGCTCGTTGCCGACGGCTTCGGGAAACTCCAGCGAGGAGGCGACGGCGGCGGGTGGACGACGGCCGCGCACGCGCGCGGCCGTTCCACCTCTTGCGAGGCCCCAGGCGCGCCGGCCGTCCGGCCCCAAGCGTTCGGCGACGGCGCCATCCGGCAGCCCGGCAAGCTGTCCGAGCTTGCGAACTCCGAGCGCTTCGAGCTCTTCGTACCTGCCCCGTTCGAGCGGGAGAAGCGTGAGCGGCAGGGGAGCGAGGAATTGCGGCAGCTCCTCGTCGGCGACGACGACGGTCTGCCCGGGCCGCGCCACCGACGCGGCTGCGAGCGCGGCGAAGCGCCGTCCGGCGGCTCCAATGCGGGCGTCCCATTCCGTCCCGACCGCGGCGAGCGCGCGCCGCAGCGCAGGCTCGAGGCCGCCGTAGAGCCGTTCGACGCCACTCGTCTCGAAGTACGCGACGCCGAGCGAAGCGGGATCGACGGAGAAGCCGGCGTCCTCGAGCGCGTGCACGATCTCTTCCCAGGCGAGCTCGGCGCCGGCCGCGTCGGGCTCGACGAGCGCGAGCGAGGGGCACGTGGCGAGCGCCTCTCCCAGCCGCATTCCCGGCTGCACGCCGACGGCCTCGGCGGATGCCGTCACCGGCCCGATCAGCTGCTCGCCGTGAGGCTGAGGCGCGAGCGCCGCCGGACGCAGCGAGAGGGTCGGCGTCCGCCGCAGCGCCGCCTTCAACTCGAGCCCCGGGATGGTCAAACAGGCGATCATTTTCCGCTCCAGCACCGGGAAAGCCGGTACCTCCGCTCTTTGCTGAACTCCGTCAAGCCTGCGTTCATGGGAACAAATGTTCTATACGAACACGTGTTCTCCTGTCAAGCTTCGTCCCAAACGAGGAAAGGAACGGGAATGGTCGAGGAAGCACGCCTGGAAGAGGTCGGCTCGGGACTGGCGCCGGTCTCCCCCGGCTGGTTCGTCGTCAACGTCGCCGACGCGGCGTGGCTGCGACACGACG
>DATGEB010000033.1:0-47061 GCA_035310545.1 Gaiellaceae bacterium | reverse complement strand
ATCTTCCGGCTCGGCGACGAACTCTCCGTGCGCCTGCCGCGCCGCCACGGCCCGACCGAGCCAGGCAGCATCGAGCTCGAGTGGCTGCCGAAGCTTGCGCCGCTCCTTCCGGTCGAGATCCCGCTGCCGATCGCGCAGGGCCGGCCCATCGACACGTATCCCTGGTTCTGGGAGATCCACACCTGGCTCGACGACGGCCACATCGTCGCCGTCCGGCCCAAACACGCCTTCGCGCCGTTCTTCCAGAAGCGGGCGAAGACGAGGTGTAAAGAGCGGGAGCGACGGGACTCGAACCCGCGACCTCCGGCGTGACAGGCCGGCGTTCTAACCAACTGAACTACGCCCCCGGGGGACGGCCCAGTGTAGCGGGGTCAGCGCCATCGGACTGCCCTGCCTCTACGCTGAGCCGGTGAACATCGCAGACGCGGTCGCGATCGTCATCGTCCTCATGGCGGCGCTCGGCGGCATGCGGCGCGGGCTCGTGCTGAGCGCGTTCTCGCTCGTCGGGCTCGCCGTCGGCGCCTACGTCGGCTCGCGCGTCGCGCCTCGTCTCCTCCACGGTGGGTCGAGTTCGACGTGGACGCCGATGGCGGGACTCGTCGGCGCGGTGCTCGGCGCGATGCTGCTCCAGTTCGGAGCGCTGCTGGCAGGAGCGCGCATTCGCGGCGGTCTGCGCCTGAAGCCGCTGCGGCTGCTCGATACCGCGGGTGGGCTGCTCCTCGGCGGAGCGACCGGACTGGCGATCGTCTGGGTCGGCGCCTCCGTTGCACTCCTCAGCCCGGGCCAAACCACCATTCGTCAGGAGGTCGAGCGCTCGGCCATCGTCAAGCAGCTCGATGTCGCGCTGCCGCCGCGCACGCTGCTCAACCTCCTCGCCCGCATCGACCCGTTCCCGTCGATCGTCGGCCCGAAGCCTCCCTCGCTGCCGCCGAGCGAGGGCGTTCTGCGCGACCCGTCCATCCGGTCCGCCGCGACGCGGGTCGTCAAGGTGCTGGGCACCGCCTGCGGCGTGGGGATCGAGGGCAGCGGCTGGGTTGCCGGCAAGGATCTCGTCGTCACGGCGGCGCACGTCGTCGCGGGCGAGACGGTGACGTCCATCAGGGTTCCGGGCGACGTGCTTCCCTCGCGTCCGGCGTACGTCGTCGTCCTCGACGTCCACAACGACGTCGCCGTGCTGTACGTACCGGGCCTCGGCCTCGAGCCGCTCCCGTTCGCCGACCCGCAGCCGGGCGCCCCGGTCGCGATCCTCGGCTACCCGCTCGACGGCGGGCTCCGGGCCACACCGGGCCGCATCGGCCTGACGGCGACGGTGCTGACGCAGGACGCGCTCGGCCACGGACCGGTCGCGCGGACCATCACCGCGGTGGCGGGAACGGTCCAGCACGGCGACTCGGGCGGACCGGCGGTGGATCGCTCCGGCCGCGTCGAGTCGTCGATCTTCGCCGCGCGCCTCGGCTCGGACAGCGGCTACGGCGTGCCGCCGTCGATCATCCGCAGCGACCTCGCGCGCGCGGGGACGAACGCGATCTCGACCGGCAGCTGCGCCCCTTAGTCGGGGAGCAACGCGACGACGTCGAGCGGACGCCGGAACGGCGCCACGATGTAGACGCCGCTCGCGAGCTCGCGCGCGCCCTCGATCAGCTCGCGACCAAGCGAGATCCCGACCTCTCGTGCGCCCGCCCCGGCGGCGCGATAGCGCTCCTGGACGTGTTCCGGGACGACGATCCCCGGCACCTCGTTGTGGACGCGGACGAGCGTCTCGGTCGTCCGGATCGGCCAGACACCAACGAGAACCGGCACGGGCCAGCCGCCGAGCCGCTCCCGAAACGCCTCGAGCGGCTCGAGGTCGAAGAGGAGCTGAGTCATGGCGAAGCGCGCGCCGGCTGCGACCTTGCGGTGGAAGCGGTCGGCCTCCAGCCCGAGGTCGTCGGCCGTCGGGTTGACCGCCACACCGGGGAAGAACGTCGTCGGCGCGTCGATCGCGCGGCCGTGCCAGTCGGCTCCCGCGTTGAGCTTCGCGATCAGCTCGACGAGGCCGATCGAGTCGACGTCGTAGACCGCGTGCGTGCCCGGGTAGTCGCCGGCGTCGGGCGGGTCGCCCGTCACGGCGAGGATGTTGCGGACGCCCTCCGCGTGCGCACCGAGCAGGAGCGACTCGAGGCCGGTGATCGTCGTGTCGCGCGGCGTGAGGTGCGGGATCGTCTCGACGCCCGTGAACCGCTCGATCGCGACGGAGGCCATGATCCCGCTCATGCGCGCGCGCGCCCGTGGATTGTCGTTGACGTCGACGAACCGCGCGCCTCCCGACTCCCGAACGGCACGTGCGGTCTCGATCAGGCTCTCGGGGTTGGCGCCGAGTGGCGGATCGAGCTGGACGGAGACGGCGAACTCGCTCTCGCGAAGCACGCGAGCGAGCTGCGTCTCTCCCGTCGCCGGCTCGAACGGCGCCGCCTGCCTGCGCTCGTGGACGAGAAAGGATCCGGCGGGACGGCGGTCGGCGTCGACGGCCTCCCGGACCGCTGCGATCTGGGCGGGAGTCGTGCCGCAGCAACCGCCGATGAGTCGCGCCCCGAGGGCCCGCGCCTGCGCCGCGAACTCGGCGAAGTAGGCAGGCGTCGCGTGCGGAAAGACGATGCGTTGGCCGCTCATGCTCGCGAGGCCGACGTTCGGCAGCGCGGCAAGGACGGTCTCCTCGTCCCCCATGTGCGCCAGCGCTGCGAGCGCCGCCGCGGGGCCGGCGCCGTGGTTCGCACCCAAGGCGGCGAGATCGAGTGGCCGCAGTCGCGCCGCCGCATCCTCCGCCCGCACACCCGCGAGCGTCTCGCCCTGGGCGTCGAACGTCATCAGCGCGACGAGCGGCAACGCCGAGACGGAGCGGATCGCCGCGATCGCTGTCTCGAGCTCGTCGAGCTCGTAGAACGTCTCGACCATGAAGAGGTCGACCCCGCGCCCCTCGAGCACCTGCGCCTGCTCGGCGTACAGCTCGGCTCGGTCGAAGCCGCTCAGCTCGACGTCGCCGAGCGGCCCGATCGACCCGGCGATGAAGACGTCCCGGCCGGCGACCTCGCGCGCCTCGCGCGCGATGCGCACAGCGGCAGCGTTGATCTGCTCGAGCTCGTCGGCGAGGAACTGCCGCGCGAGCTTCGCCCGGTTCGCGCCGAAGCTGTTCGTCTCGATCAGCTCTGCGCCGGCGCGGATGTAGCCGAGATGCACTTCGAGGACGCTCTCGGGCGCGCGAAGATTCGCCTCCTCTGGGGCTCGAAGCCCGGGCACGGCGCTCGAGAGCAGGGCACCCATCCCGCCGTCGGCGACGACCGGCGTATCCGACGCGAGCCGCTCGAGGAAGCGGCTCATGACTCGTGCAGCGTGCGGCCTTCCATTCCGCCTGCGACCGTCACGAGCTCGCCGGTCACGTGGCCCGAAAGCTCGTCGGAGGCGAGGACGACGACCGCGCGGGCGATGTCCTCGGCCAGTGCGACCTTGCGCAGCGCCATCGTCCGACTGATTCGCGCCACGAGCGCCTCGTCGAGCTCGCCGCGGGTCATCGGGGAGTACGTCCAGCCCGGCGCGACGGCGTTCACCCGTCCGCGTGGCGCGATCCGGACGATCTCGTTCTTGAGGCTCAGCAGCAGTCCGCCCTGGATCGCCGCCTTCGCCGCCGCGTAGTCGGCGTGCCCCGCCTCACCGAAGCGTCCGGCGGTCGAGCCCACGAGGACGAGGTTGCCGTGGCCGCTCCGCTCGACGACCCGGAGGAACCCGCGTGCGGTGAGGAAGGTCGCGGTGAGGTTCGCACGCAGCGTCTCCTCCCAGCGCCCGAGCGGCAGCTGCCAGACGGGCTCGTCCTCGCGCGGCCAGACGCCGGCCACCGCGGCGCAGACGTCGATGCTGCCGAGCTCCCGTTCCGCCGCCGCGAACAGCCGGTCGACCTCGTCCTCCACGGTGAGGTCTCCCTGCAACACGACGCCGCCGGTCTCGCGGGCGATGTCCTCGGCGAAATTTCGGCTCGTGCGGTAGTGGATCGCCACCCGCGCGCCCTCAGCCGCGAAGGCGCGAACGCAGGCCGAGCCGATTCCGCCGGCGCCTCCGGTCACGAGGACGCCCTTCCCGGTCAGTCCCGTGTCCACGGCTTGACGTTATCGTCCCGCTCGTGCGCGTCCACGTGATCAGCGACATGGAGGGCGTCGCCGGCATCGTCAAGTGGCAGCAGACATCGGGGGGCGAGAAGCTCTACGACGAGGGCCGCGTCCTCTACACCGAGGAGATCAACGCGGCCGTCCGCGGCGCGAAGGCGGCCGGCGCGTCCGAGATCGTCGTCATGGACTGCCACGGCGCCGGCGGCGCGTACGACTTCAACTCGCTTCTCCCCGAGCTCCTCGACCCCGACTGCGAGTACGTCGTGCAGGAGGAGTGGACGGAGTACACGGGCTTCCTCGAGTCGGGGTGCGACGCCGCGCTCTTCGTCGGCATGCATGCGATGGCGGGTGCGGCGGACGGTGTCCTCTCGCACACGGTCTCCGGGCAGGCGTGGCAGAACCTCCGCTTCAACGGGACGCTCGTCGGCGAGACCGGGATCAACGCGGCGCTGTGCGGCAACTGGGGCGTGCCCGTCGTCCTCGTGACCGGCGATCGCGCGGTGTGCACGGAGGCGCGCGAGCTGCTGGGCGACGGGCTGACGACGGTCGAGGTGAAGGAGGGGCTCGGCCGCTTCGGCGCGCGGATGAAGACGCCCGCCCGAGCGCGCGAGCTGATCGAGGAAGGCGCGAAGAGGGCGCTGTCGGACCTGTCGGCGGTGGCGCCCTACGACCCCGGCAGGCCGTGCGAGATCGAGATCGACTTCACCTCACCCGACCGCCTGCAGGAGTACGCGAATCGCAAAGGCGTCGAGGTGACCGGCTCGCGCTCGATCGTGATCCGCGGCGACGACTGGTGGTCGACCTGGTCGTCGTTCTTCTTCTGACTAGGTGCACGGCTTTTGGCTCCGCACAACCGGGCCGATGACGGGGTACGCATAGAGGCAGCTGTTCGCCGCCCACTCGCCGCCCTCTGACTGGCCGCGGCTGAGGTACTCCGTCTCGGTGAACGGCCCGTGGGAGTCCTCGGCGGCGAAGAGGAATCCCTCGAATGACTGCGCCGTCCGTTGCCCGGCGGTCGTCCTCGGGTCGAGCAGCTTCATGATCGCCGGGATGTCGCGAACGAACGCCTGCCGGCCGCGGCTCGTCTCGACGACGAGGAGCGGTGCGATCTGCTCGGGCCGCAGGAGACGGAGCGCGACGATCCGGAAGCCGTAACGGTCACCCGCACGCGCGACGCGCTTGCGGAACACGGCCGGCGAGGGGCTGGGGAAGCGCTGTTCGAGCGCCTCGCCGCTCTCGGAGTACAGGCCGCCGCCCGCGCTCGTCCAGCCGACGAGCGGCGCTCCGCCTGCGGCGCACATGTCGTCGCGGAGAGCGCCCGCGACGAGGCCGGACTCCCAGCTCGCGATCTGAGAGGTGAGGCTCTGCTCGGGAGTGGGATGTCTCCGAAGCCCGGTGTCCGAGGAGACGACTCTCGCCGTGAGCGCGTCCCGCGGCGGATGGCCGCCTGCGTAGAGCGCGTGAACTGCGTGTCCGACCGCCGGCTCGGCGGGTGCGAAGGTGATCGAGTGCACGTACCGCCGGTCGCCGAGGCGGGCGAGCAGCCGCCGGGCAACGGTCGCGGGCGGGACTGGATGCGAGACCGGCGCGGGCGCGTAGCTCGGAGCGACCTGTTCGACGGTCTTCAGCTCACCGCGCAGGAACGGTCGCGTCCAGCACGAGCGATGGGAGAAGCGGGGATACGCGGGCCAGGTGGTCGGCGACGGCGGCGCACCGGCCGAGGCGGCGACGTGCGGCGCGGACGGCTGGACTTGCGGGTGCGAGGCGGCACAGCCTGCGGCGAGCGCGAGAACGAGCGCCGGGCCGATGAGGACGAAGGCGAGCCTCACGCTCATGGTTATACGACGCTGCGACGGGCGTCGTCACGCCGGCTCGACGATCCCGAGCCCCTCGACGAGTGTGAAGAACGCCCGCGCGAACGCCGACGCCTCGGTGCGGACACGCACCTCGTTCCAGTCGATCTGCTCGCGGAGCGCGCGCGTCCACTCGAGCAGGGCTCCGAAGTCCGGCTCCTGCTCGGTCAACGCGGCCAGCTTCGAGACCATGACGTCCTCGAGCGTGGAGACGTGAACGCGCACGGCCATCACCTCGGCGAGCGGGGCACGCTCGATCAGCTCGTCCGTGATCGGGCCGCTCGCGGGGTTGTAGATGAGGTCGACGAGCGAGCCGTTCTCGTGCCAGGCCTTGACGAGCCATCCCTCGGGCGGCCGATCGGTCTTCCAGCCCTCGGTCTCGAACGCGGACAGAGCCGTCTCGGCGTCGTCCGGGCGCACGAGGAAGTCGACGTCGTGCTCGCTCCGCGGCCCGCCTCGGGCCCACGCTGAAAGCCCGCCGCCGAGAACGAAGGGGATCTCGGCGTGTTGGAGGACGCCGACCGCGTCCTTCATGGCCGGATCAGCTCCTCGAAGGTGGGCTCCGGCATCGTCGGATCGTTTCCGCTTTGCCCGATCGCGCGACATGGGATCTCGTGGTGCGGATCGCAGCAGCCGCGGACGTCCATGCGTCGGACGTGGGCAGCGAGCGCGTCGAGCGCGCCTTCGCGGAGCTCCGAGGAGAGGCGGGCGTCGTCCTGCTCGCGGGCGACCTGACGACGAGCGGCGAGCCGGAGCAGGCGGACGTGCTTGCGGAGGCGTCACGGGGCTGCAGTCGATCGTCCACTGCGACCTCCGCGTCGTCCTCCTCCACTACGCGCCGGTCGTGGACACGCTGGAGGGAGAGCCCCTCGGCATCTATACGTACCTCGGCTGTGACCGCCTCGCGACGCCGATCGCCGAGAACGGCGCCGACCTCGTCCTCCACGGCCACGCCCACGCGGGCTCGTTCGAGGGCCGAATCGGCGAGATCCCGGTCTACAACGTCGCCGTCCACGTCACCGGCGGAGCTTCTGGATCTTCGAGCTCGACGGCAGCGGCGTGAGGCGCGGCGGCGACGTCGTGGAAGTGCGCGAGCCTCCGCAGGAGATAGGTTGAAGCCGTGGAGGGCCGGGTAGTCCGCATCGCGTTCGCGCCTGTGAAGGCGCTGCATGTCGTGGAATCCGACGAGGTGGAGCTCACCTTCACGGGCGTCGCCGGAGACCGCCGCTTCTGGCTCGTCGACGCCGGCGGCAGGCTCGCCAACAACAAGCGCTATCCGCAACTCCTGCGCGTGCACGCCGAGTGGGACGAAGGGACGCGAGAGCTGCGGCTCGCGTTTCCGGACGGCTCACGCGTCGAAGGCGTTGTCGAGCCCGGCGAACCGGTGGAGGCCGAGCTGTACGGGCAGCCGCACGCGTCGCGCGCCGTTCCGGGGCCGTGGCAGGACGCGCTGTCCGGCTACGTCGGCGAGCCGCTCACGCTCCTCTGGTCGGAGCGCGGCGCGGTCGACCGCGGCGTCGGCGGCGGCGCCGTGACGGTGATCTCGCGCGGCTCGCTCGAACGCCTCCGGCGGGAGGCCGGTGCCGAAGGGCCGGTCGACGGCCGCCGGTTCCGGATGCTGTTCGAGATCGACGGCGTCGGCGAGCACGAGGAGGACGAGTGGTTCGGTCACCGTGTGTCGATCGGCGATGCCGTGATCGCGCCGGTCGGCAATGTGGGTCGCTGCGTCGTGACGACCAAGAACCCGGACACCGGCGTGACCGATCTGGACACGCTCAACACGCTCGCCGACTACCGTCGCGAAGGCCGCACGGAGCCGCTGCCGTTCGGCGTCCACGCCGCGGTCGTCCAGCCCGGGCATGTCCGCATCGGCGACGCCGTGCGCGTCCACACGCGCGCGCCGATCGTCACATAGCAGAGTGGCTATGCTCTAGTCATGGCGGCAAAGACGCGCGGAGCGGAGGAAAAGGGACCGGTCGAGCGGCTGCACGAGCGGATCGTCGCGGGTGACCGCGGCTGGTTCTTCGCCAAGATCGCCGATCGCGTCGCCGAGCAGCGACTTGCCAAGGGGCTTTCGCAGCGCGAGCTCGCGGAGCTCTGCGCCACGACGCAGTCGGCGATCGCCCGGCTCGAGCGCGGCGGTCGTCCGCCGCGGATCGACACGCTGCTCCGGATCGCCGATGCGCTCGACTGCGAGCTCGTCGTCGAGCTCGAGCCGCGCAAGCGCTAGCAGTGGCGACGATCGTCGCGACGACGGGAACCGTCGTTGCGGTCGTCGGCGACTCGATCTCGGCGGGCTCGCCGCTCTGGGATCCCGATCCGGCCGCTCGCCGGCGCATCGCGGCGCCCGACGAGCGGAGCCAGTGGCAATGGTGGGCTGCGCGCACGGACGCGAGGCTCGAGCTCCGGACGTCGGCGGTCTACGGCGAGCGCACCGACCAGATCGCCCGGCGGCTCGATCTCGTGCTCCCCGGCGCGGACATCCTCGTCGTCCAGGGCGGGATCAACGACATCGTCCAGCGTCGGCCGGTCGAGGAGGCCGCCGGAAACCTCGAGACGATGCTTGCGCGTGGCCGCGACGCCGGCCAGACGCTCGCGATCGCAGACGTGCTGCCGTGGAACAACGGCGACGAACGCGCAGCCGAGGACATCCGGCGCCTCAACGAGTTGATCCGGCACCTCGCCGCCGGCGCCGGCGCGACGCTTCTCCCGTTCCACGACACGCTGGTCGATTCCGTCGACCCGTCGCGCATGGGCGCGGGGCTGAGCGACGACGGTGACCACCCGTCGATCGAGGGTCACCGGCTGCTCGGCGAGCGCGCCTTCCGGCTAGACGTCTAGCTCGAGCCCGTCGTACGCGCGCTCGACACCGTCGGGGAGCGGCAATTCGTCCGGGCGGTGAATGACCACGAACCGGTGCGCGCCCGCAGTCGCGAACGCGTCGAGCGCCTCGTCAGCCGTGAGGTGGCCGCGGATTCCGGGCTCGGGCTGCGCGAGGGTCGCCTCGCAGAGGAACAGGTGGGCGTCGCGGGCGAGCTCGATCAGGCCTTCGCACGGCGCCGAGTCGGCGCTGTACGCGAGCGTCCGGCTCCCGTCCATGACGCGCAGGCCGTAGCTCTCGAGCGCGTAATGGAGCATCCGGTACGCGACGAGCTCGAAGCCGGCGGCGACGAACGGGGTCTTCTCCTCGTATTCGCGTACCGGAAAGAGCTCGAGGATCGCGTTCGCATAGAGCACCGGATCGAGCCCGTGGATGATCTCGCGGCCGCCGCGCGGCAGCCACAACTCCGGCGGCTCGACCTCGCGACCGGCTCCGAAGAGTCCGCCGAACGCCCACGGCACGACGTCTCCCCAGTGGTCGAGGTGGAAGTGCGTGATGACGATCGCGTCGATGCGCGGCCACGGCTCGGTCCGCCGCAGACGGGGCAGCACGCCCGGCCCGCAGTCGAGCAAGAGGCGCCGGCCGTCCTCCTCGACGAGATACCCCGACTGCGCGCCGCCCGGGTTGGGCCAGGCGGGCGAGCAGCCGATCACGTTGACCCGCATGGCCCGTATCCTCGCTGCAACCGGCCGGTGCTCGCATTGAGAAGCGCAGCTGTGTATAACTGCGCCGTGTCCGAAGCCCCGATCGAAGCGCTGAAGAGGGTCCCGCTGTTCGCCGATCTCGACGATCGCGAGCTGCAGCAGATTGCGAGCAGCCTCCGTGAGCGTCGTTACAGCGCGGGCGACGTCGTGACGAAGGAGGGCGCCGGCGGCGCCGGCTTCTTCATCGTCGAGCAGGGCGAGGCCGAGGTGAGCGTCGATGGCGAGACGAGGCCCTGGACCGTGGGTCCCGGCGACTACTTCGGCGAGATCGCGCTCATCAACGAGTCGCCTCGCACCGCCACGCTGACGGCCAAGACCGACATGGTCTGTTACGGCATGACGCCGTGGGACTTCCGCCCGCTCGTCGAGACGAACTCGGCGATCGCCTGGAAGCTCCTCACCGCCATGGCCGAGAAGATGAAGTAACGCCGTGCGGCGCTAGCCGTGACGGAGCCGACGTGCCGCGTAGTAGCCGTAGCCGCCCATCGTCGAGATGCGGACGACGGAGCCTGTGTGCGGCGCGTCGATGAAGCGGCCGCCGCCGACGTAGATGCCGACGTGGCTTGCGTCGGCGAAGAAGACGAGGTCGCCGGGACGAAGCCAGCGTCGCGAGACGCGGTGGCCGAGCGTGAGATCGCCGTAGCTCGAATGCGGCAACACGATCCCGAAGTGGCCGTACACGAACCGGACGAGCCCCGAGCAGTCGAAGCCTGTGCGCGGGGTGGTGCCGCCCCAGCTGTAGTGAACGCCGAGGAAGTGGCGCGCGTAGTCCACGACGCGGTGACCGAACGTCACGTGCGGCGTGGGGAGGTGGGAGAACAGGTGCCGGTTCGACAGCGGTCCGAACGCCGCCGGATGCGTTCCGGTCTTCTTCACGATGCGGCTTGCGCGTCCCTGGAGCGGCCGGACGAGCGCGAGCACCAGGGCGATGGTGAGGGCGAGCAGCAGTATGAGAAGGCGGAGTGGCCGCATGAGGAAACGAGTGCTCCCGTCGATGGGCGCGGCCGTCGCATGGTGCGGCCGCTCGCTTTCGGCGTGAGGGTGCAGTTCAGCACACGGAGCGCAGGCTGGGTATCACCCTTTTGGGTGGGTCGAACCTGGCTGCCCGTCCTTACTTTGCGCGGGCGAGCGCTTCGTGCACCTTCGCGAGCAGCTGTGGCTGGGTCAGCCAGCCCTCCGCGAGGTCGCGGTAGAAGAGGAATCTCCCCGATCCGGAGACGAGCTCGAGCCACGGCGAATCCTGTACGCGATAGCCGTCGGCGACCCGACCGCTGGCGTCGACCGCGACCGGGTATCTGAGCGGGTGCGGCAGGCTTCGCAGCAGGCGCGGCAGCGTCTGCGGCGACGGCTCGACTTTCGCCTCGTCGACGGCGACGAGCGGCGGAAGGCCCTTGCTCTTGGCGGCGGCCTGATATGCGTTGAGCGCCTGCAGTTGCGCGCGCAGGTCGGAGACCTCGGTCTCCCACGTGTCGAAGAAGAGGACGAGGTGCGGCCCCGAGCCGGGGCCGAGCCGGACGCTTCCACCGCCGACCCGCGGGAGCGTCACGCGACTGCGCGGCCCGAGGAGGTCGACCGCACCCAGCGGCTCCGGGCCGCGCACACGCGGGTGGCCGGGAAGGAGCGCCGACATGCTCTGCGCGATCTCGTAGCCGAGCTGGTCGACGCTCGAGTACGACATCGATGTCACGAAGAGGCGCGAGTAGCGGCCGCGAGCGTCGATCACGTAGGTCGCCGGCGTGTGGTCGATCGCGCCGTTCACGACCGCCGCCTCGATGCCGTAGGCGCGCCAGACCTTCTTCAGCTCGTGCAGCGAGCCGGTCAGGAAACGCCACTTGTGCAGCATCCCGTGTGCCCGCGAATAGGCCCGAACCCACTTGACGCCTGTCGCTTCGGGGTTGGCCCCGACGCCGACCAGCTCCACGCCCGACCCGGCCGGGCCCAGCAGGTCCTTGGCGTGCAGAAGCGCCGTCGTCGTGAGCGGGCAGATGGTCGTGCACTTCGGGTCGTTGAACGAGAGGGCGACGACCTTCCCGTGCAGCGAGCGCAGCGAGACGCGCTTGCCGAACTGGTCGATCAGCGCGAAGCCGGGTGCGGCGCCGCTGAGGCGCGTCCCGGGGTCGGATGTCGGAGGGACGTTCACCGGCCCCGCCGAGATTCCGGCCGCGGGTTTGCCCGAGGAGTGCACGACCGAGATGACGGCGCCGATGCCGACGCCGACGACGAGCGCGATCCCGAGGACCATCCAGTGAAGACGGCGCGACACCCGCCGCCAGTATGGCACCGGGGTGGAGGCCCAGATACGCTCTTCGGGAATGGCCGTCAGCTCGTCCCTCAGCGCCACCGACGTCCGCTGGAACCTCAGCGACCTCGAACCCGATGCCGAGCAGGCGACGCGGGATCTGGACGGGTTGCTCGTTCGGGCGCGGGATTTCGCGGAGCGCCGCCGAGGCACGGTCGGCGCATCCGGCGCGCAGGGCCTGCGGGAGCTGCTCGACGAGCTCGACGAGATCACACAGGACGCATCGCGCATCCACTTCTATGCGACGGCCCGCGAGCACACCGAGGCGACGGATCCCGAGGCGAACGACCTCGCGACGCTCGCGCGCGACCGCGCCGCCGACCTCGAGAGCACGCTGCTCTTCGTCGAGCTCGAGTGGCTCGCCCTCGAGGATGCCGACGCGGACGCGCTGCTCGAGGCTCCGGAGCTCGAGCCGTACGCGCACCGCCTGCGAGTCACTCGCGAGGAGAAGCCGTACGTCCTCCCGGAGGGGGAGGAGCAGGCGCTCAACGCGCGCGCCCCGGTGATCTCGGCCTGGAGCTCGCTCCACGGCCGCGAGCTCGCGACGCTGACGGTGGAGTTCGACGGCGGCGACGGGCCCGAGCCGCACACGATCGACCGTCTCCTCTCGTACGTCCACCATCCCGAGCGCGAGATGCGGCTCGCCGCGCTCGACGTTCTCTACGAAGCGCTCGAGCGTGTCGCCGACGTGCAGGCGGCGTGCTACGACGCGATCGTCGGCGACCGGCTCTCGCTCGACCGGCTGCGCCGGATCCCCGACGTGCTCTGGCCGACGAACCAGCGCAACGAGCTGACGGGCGACGTCGTGGAGGCGATGATGGCCGCGGTCGAGGACAACTATCCCCTCGGCCGTCGCTGGTTCGTCCGCAAGGCCGGCGTGCTCGGGCTCGACCGGCTGCAGCTCGCCGATCAGTATGCCCCGATCGGCAGCGACCGCCGGGTCGAGTGGACCGAGGCGATCTCGATGGTGGACGACTCGCTGCGGGACTTTTCACCGCGCTTCGGCGAGATCTTCCAGACCTGCCTCGGTCGCGGCCACGTCGACGCCGAGCCGCGCCCGGGCAAGGTCGGCGGCGCGTACTGCAACTCGGTCTCGAAGACAGTCCTCCCGTACGTGCTCCTCAACTACACCGACCAGCTGCGAGACGTCGTCACGCTCGCGCACGAGTTCGGTCACGCCGTGCACGGCGCGCTTGCGCTGGAGCGGCAGACCTACCGCTCGTACCACACCGGAATCGCGGTCGCCGAGGTGCCGTCGACGTTCGCGCAGCTCCTCGCCGTCGAGCGGCTGATCGACAACGAGGAGGATTCGGCGACGCGGATCATGCTGCTCGCCGATCGCGCCGAGAGCGCGATGGCGTCGATCTTCCGCCAGACGATGATGACGCGCTTCGAGATCAAGGCGTACGCGGTTCGCGGTGAGGGGAAGGCGCTGACGAGCGACCGGCTCTCGGATCTGTGGTTCGCGGAGAACGAGAGCTACTACGGCGACTCGATCGAGCTGCCCACGGGCTACCGGCTCGGCTGGTCGTACATCCCGCATTTCATCCACGTCCGCTTCTACACCTACGCGTACGCCTTCGCGCATCTCGTGGCGTTCTCGCTGCTCGCGCGGTACCGCGAGGATCCCGAGCGCTTCGCGCCGGCCTACATCGAGTTCCTCTCGAGCGGCGCCTCGCGCTCGCCGCAGGACCTGCTCGCGCCGCTCGGCGTCGACCTCCGCGATCCGGAGACGTGGGCGCGCGCGTTCGCCGAGTTCGACCGCTGCGTCGCCGAGGCCGAGGCCGGCGCGGACGAGCTTCAGGCCGCCGAGTAGCCCTCGCGGCGGAGCAGCTCGCGGGCGCGCGAGGCGTTGTCGGCGCCCGCGACGAGGATGACGAGCACACCGCCGTACTCCGGCGAGACGTGGCGCATCTCGAAGTCTTCGAGGTTGATCTGCGCGGCGCCGAGGATCTGCGTGATCCGTGCCAGCACCCCGGGGCGGTCGGGGATGCGGACGCGGATGCGGTTCAGCTGCGCCGGCTCGGTGCGGTAGGCGAACGATTCCAGCCGCGCGCGGGCAGCGGCGGCTTCGGCGATCGACGCTTCGAGGGCGTCGCGGTCGCCGCTCCCGAGCGTCTGCTCGAGCTCGTCGAGCGAGCCGCGTAGCCCGTCGAGCGCGGCTGCGATCTCGTCGGCGTTGTCGAGGAAGATGTCGCTCCAGACGGCTGCGTTCGCGCCCGCGAGCCGCGTCATCTCGCGTAGCGAAGCGCCCGCGAAGGCGAGCGGCGCGTCGTCCTCCTGCGCGCTCTCGGCCACGCGCAGCATGAGGAGGTTCGCCAGCGCGTGGGGGAGGTGGCTCGTCAGCGCGAGCAGGCGGTCGTGTGCGGCGGCATCGGTTCGCACCGTGCGTGCGCCGAGGGACGCGACGAACTCCTCGACGCGCTCGACGCTCTGCGGCGAGGAGTCGTCGTTCGGCGCGAGGAACCAGGTCGCGGCGTCGAAGAGGTCCGCCGAGGCGCGGCCGGGGCCGCCGCTGGAGCCGCCGGCGACTGGATGGCCCGGGACGAAGCGCGCATCGGATACCGCGGCGAGTGGGCGCTTCGTGGAGGCGACGTCGGTGACCACCGCGTCCGCGGGAGCCGACGCGAGGACTTCGCGCACGACGTCCGGAGCCGATCCGACGGGGACCGCGACGACCACGAGCTCGGCGTCCGCGACGGCGTCGGCAAGGGAGGAGGCCGCCTCCAGCGCGCCGCGCCCAGCGGAGCGCTCGAGCACGCCGCGATCCGAGTCGAAGCCGCGAACGCGAGTGCCGGTGCGCCCGGCGGCGAGCGCGACCGACGTCCCGACGAGACCGGTGCCGACGACGGAGAGCCGTTCGACTGCGCGCGGACGCGCAGGTGCGGCAGCCGGTGACGCAGGAGCGCGCCGCCCGGCCGCGACCTCCTCCTTGAGCACGTCGAGCGCGGCGGAGAAGATCGAGCGCACGGCGCGCTCCGAGAGCGGGCCGGGATTGGCCGCGACGAGCGCCTGCATGAGCTCGGCCTCGCGCTCGGGATCGATCCAGCGCTCGCCCGCCTCATCCTTGTGGTCGCGCACGGCCGCGACGAGCTCGAGGCGCCGGTTCAGCAGCTCGAGGAGGCGCCGGTCGAGCTCAGAGATCTCGCTGCGGAGAGCGTCGAGGTCGCTCACGGGCGGTGCCTCTCCCCGGCTTCCACGGCAACTGCGAGCCGGTTCGCAGGCGGCGCCAGGGGACAGACCCAGCTCGGGTCGTAGGAGCACGACGGGTTGTACGCGAAGTTGAAGTCGAGCACGAGCTTGCCGTCCGCTTCCCCGAGGTCGGCGCCCTTCACCGTGTCGAAGAGGTAGCGGCCCCCGCCGTAGGTCGTCGTTCCGCTCGTCGCGTCGCGGAAGGAGAGGAAGACGCCGCCGCCGTAGCTTGCGAGCCAGCTGAGCTCCAACGTCAGCGGCTCTCCGGGCAGGTCGAAATGTGCCCGTGCGAACGGCGTGAAGAGCATCGGCTCGGGCCCGCTCGTCTCGATTGCCGCGGGAGCCGCCTCGAGATCCTCGAGCTCGGCGAGGACTCTTGCCTCCGGGTCGTAGTCGTAGTACGCGAGCTCGGAGTAGCCGGGCCGCGGTGACTGCGGGTGCGAGCGGAACAACTCCTGCCGGGTGTCGCGCCAGAGCTCCCACGCGGGTTCCGGCGGCATCGCGCGAACGGCCGCGTAGAGCGCGAACACGCGCCGCTTCCAGTCGAGCAGCGCCAGCGTGTCGGCGGCGGTCATGGCACGACGCTACCCCGCGAGCTGCCGCATGCGCTCCAAAGCGCGGCGCAGCGAGGTCTCGTCGAAGAGATAGGGCGCGGCATTCGCGACGAGACGCAGCGGTCCATCGAGCTCGCCGCTGCCGGCGGCGGCGTTCGCGAGGTAGCGGACGGGGATCTCGTGGCAAACCGCGAGCGTCACGGCCTCGTCGCGCTCGAGCAGCCGGTCGAAGGCGCCGGTGTAGCGCAGCGCGGCCTCGTCGAGGCTCTCGCCGCCGGGAAAGCGCTCTTTCCGGTTCCAGTGAGCCGGCGCGGCGCGGTAGTCGTCGAGCGACTTCCCCTCGAGCTCGCCGATGCGGACGTCCCCGAGGTCGTCGTCCACGAGATGCGGAACCTCGCGTCCGGCGAGCGCAATGTTCGCGGTCTGGATCGCTCGCGGGAAGGGCGAGACGGCGACGAGGTCGAGCGGAAGCGCGGCGAGCTGTCCCGCGAGCCGCTCCGCCTCCTCGATTCCCTGCTCAGACAACCCGCGGTCGAGTGCCGGATCGCCGTTCACGACCTGGTCGACGTTGAAGAGCGACTGCCCGTGGCGCGCGAGGACGAAGAGGCGCATCGTGGGAGCCTAAGCAGCCGCGGCCGGCCCCTGCGACACACGTCCCGCGCGTCCGCCGCCGGAGCCGACCGCCTGCTCCGGCGCTCGTTTCCGGTCAGACCCGACTGAAACGCGACGACGCGCCGATCATGCGCTTCAGCGGCCCCTTTTTCGGGAAGAGCCAGTGGTCGGCGGCGGCACCGACGGCCCAGACGACAACCGTCCCGCCGACGAGCGTCCAGAAGCCGTCGATGTGGAGGCCGCCCACGATCGCGCCGGTCAGCCAGAGGATGAACATCGCGACGAAGAACCAGGCGACGCCCAGCGTGACGATCGCGAGCGGGAGGGTCAGGAGCTTCAGCACCGGCTTGACGAAGCTCGCGAGAATCCCGTAGACGAGGGCGGCCAGGATGAGCGTCCCGGCGGATCCACCGACCGAGATGCCGCTGAAGATCCAGGCTGCGACTGCGAGTGCGGCGGCGTCGACGGCCCAGGCCGCGAGAACGCGAAGCGGGAAAGGCATGCCGCGACTGTAGCCACTGGATGGTGCCGGGAGGCCGTCGGTCGTGGACGGCCTCCCACTTGCCTGAGCGTCGCGCCTTACTCGGAGCTCGGGGCGGTGGCGTTCGTGCTCATGGGCCGGGCAGGGATCGAACCTGCGACCTTGGGATTAAAAGTCCCCTGCTCTACCAACTGAGCTACCGGCCCGCGTGCGTCCGGCGAGCGTAGCGCCGCGCCGTAGGATCTGCGCGTGGCCCCGTATCCGTACGAGACGGAGTTCCCGTCGCTCGATCTCGACCGACCGGAGGACGGGATCCTGCGGCTCACGCTCCGCGCTCCCGGACGGCTCAACGCGGTCAGCGAGTCGCAGCACGGCGAACTCGCGCGCGTCTGGCAGGCGGTTGGGCAGGACGAGGAAACGCGCGCAGTCCTCGTCCGGGGCGCCGACGGCGCGTTCAGCTCTGGAGGCGACCTCGACCTCGTCCTCGCGATCGCCGACGACGCCGACACGCGACTCCGCGTCTTCCACGAGGCCCGCGATCTCGTCTACAACATGCTCCGCTGCCCGACGCCGATCGTCTCCGCGATCACCGGGCCTGCGGTCGGCGCGGGGCTCGTGGTCGGTGTGCTCGCCGACGTCTCGCTGGCCAGTCCGCAGGCGCGCATCGTCGACGGTCACACCAAGCTCGGCGTCGCGGCCGGCGATCACGCTGCGATCGTCTGGCCGCTCCTCTGCGGGATGGCGAAGGCGAAGTATCACCTGCTGCTCTGCGAGGAAGTGGACGGCGCGGAGGCCGAGCGCATCGGGCTCGTCTCGCTCTGCGTGCCCGAGGCTGAGCTCGAGGACCGCGCGCTCGAGATCGCACGGCGGCTGGCCGCCGGCTCGCGCTCGGCGATCTCCCACACGAAGGTCGCGCTCAACGAGTGGCTGCTCAGGGCCGGCCCGATCTTCGACGCGTCCCTCGAGCTCGAGTTCCTCGACATGACCGGGTCGGACGTGCGTGAGGGCGTCGCCGCCGTGCGCGAGAAGCGCCCGCCGAGGTTCGCGTGATGGACGGAGCACGGCTGCGCGAGATGCTCGGGGAGCCGGCCGAGCTCGTGAAGCAGAAGATCGCCGACCGCCTGAACCCGCTGACGCGCCAGTTCGTCGAGCGGTCGCCGTTCGTCGTCGTCGCGACTGGTCGGCCGGATGGGGGCCTCGACGTCTCGCCGCGCGGCGACCCCGCCGGCTTCGTTCGGATCCTCGACGAGCGAACGCTACTCCTGCCCGACCGGCCGGGAAACAAGCTGGCCGACACGCTCACGAACCTCCTCGAGGACGACCGGATCGCGCTGCTCTTCCTGATCCCCGGCGTCAACGACACCTTCCGCGTCAACGGCCGCGCGCGAATCGTGGACGATCCGGAGCTGCTCGCCGAGAGCGCAGTCGAGGGGAAGGCGCCGCTGCTGGGAATCCTCGTCGAGGTCGAGGAGGCGTACACGCAGTGCCCGAAGGCGCTTCTCCGCTCGGATCTCTGGAACCCGGAGCGGCACGTCGACCGCTCGGAGCTGCCGAGCTCGGGAGAGATCCTGCGCTCGGTCGCCGATCCGAAGCTCGACGTCGAGGAGTACGAAGAGGCTCGGGTCGCGCGGTATCGGCGGCGCGAAGGGTTCTACTGATAGCCGTCGCACGCGCGACTACGTCGAGAACGATTGGTGCGTCTATGCGTCCTCGCGCGATCCCGCCGACCCGCCGGACGTGCTGTCCGGCTCCGGCGTCATCGTCCCGAAGGCGCTTCGCGGGGTCGTCTGGCGCTCCCAGGCGTCGAGCAGCTGCTCCACGTTCCGCCGCTGTTCGTCGCTGAACTCGAACCCCGCGAGGAGGCGGCGCGCTTCGGTGACGTCGTCGTTCTCGACCGCGGCCTCGAGGTGCTCGCGCGCCGGAATGGGTTGCCGCAGCTGCCGCCGCAGCCAGCGAAGGAGACTCACCTGGGCCGCTTCCACGTTCCAAGTCTCGCAGGCGGACTCGGTAATGCAGATGGCGGGCCTGCGTCGGCTCGTCCGGCGCCTCGGGAGTCGTCGGGCCACCTCGCTCGTGCGGCGATTGTCGCGCTAGCTTCGACTGTCGGTCACAACATGATGATGATGATGATGGGCGGTGACGGGATCGAACCGCCGACTTCCTGCTTGTAAGGCAGGCGCTCTCCCAGCTGAGCTAACCGCCCGTGCCCGCGGAGGGTACCGCGCTATCGCTCGTCGAGCTCGAGCGCGGCGGAGTTGATGCAGTAGCGGAGGCCGGTCGGGTGCGGGCCATCGGGAAAGACGTGTCCGAGATGGCCGCCGCAGTTCGAGCACAGCACCTCGGTGCGCACCATCCCGTACGTCGTGTCGGTCTCCTCTTCGACCGCCGCCGCGCCCGCGGGTGCGGAAAAGGCCGGCCAGCCGCAGCCGGAGTCGTACTTCTCGTCGGAGTCGAACAGCTCCGCGCCGCACCCGGCGCAGCGATACGTGCCCGGTTCGAAGCTGTGGTCGTACTCGCCGCTGAACGGCGCTTCCGTCCCCTTCTCCCGCAAGATGCGGTACTGCTCCGGCGTCAGGTCCTGACGCCACTCCTGCTCGGACTTCTCGATCTTCGGCATGAGACGAGCGTAGCCGTTCGGTTGTAGGTACCCCCAACGGGATTCGAACCCGTGCTTCAGCCTTGAAAGGGCCGCGACCTGGACCGCTAGTCGATGGGGGCCCAGCGAGGACTCAGGCTAGCGGCCGTGTGGGAGAGGAGATGGGGCATGCTGAAACCGGACTAGCCGTGACACACACTTGTCGCTGTCCCGGAACGACAGCGACAGCCGAAAGAGCCTGCCAAGCGAGCTTGTTAAAGCTGGGCTCGTTGGGTGCGTGCGCGCTCTGTATGGACTCGGTAGCCGTGTCGCGACCAGAGCTCGATTGTTCGGTCTAGCTCGCGGCAGGCGTCCGTCGTCTGTCCTGCTGCCGCGAGGGCGTGCCCGAGGGCAGCGTGCGCCTTCGCGTGTACGACTGGAAAGTCGGTGGTGTAGGCATATTCGAGTCCCGATCGGGCGAGACGTTCGGCCTCTTCATGCTCGCCCCGGTCGGCCGCGAGCCGCGCGCGTAGTGCGCGACCCAAGGCGAAGTTGACGACGTCCTCGGCCGCTCCTAGTTCTTCCCCCTCGAGCGCGAGTCGTTCTGCCTCGTCCACTTGGCTAGCGAGGTAGAGGGTCTCTCCGAGGTTGATCAGTGTTGTCGAGCGGAAGCTCTGCATTCCCAGTTCGTCGAGGCGAACGAGCGCGTCTCGGTAGGTTGCGACGGCCTCGTCGAGGCGGCCGGCATCGCTCAGAACGTCAGCGCGGTTTTGGATCGTGATCGCAGTCCCAAGCTCGGAACCGAGTTCACGGTGGATCGCCTCCGCTTCTTCGAGGAGCGCGAGCGCCTCGTCGAAGCGGCCGGCGCGTTGCGCCAGATCGGCCTCGACCATGAGCATGGTGTTGCGGGCGAGCGCCGAGTCGTCATGCTCGACATGTTCAAGCCGAGCGCGGATCTCCTCGACCGTGAACGGGCCGTAGAAGAGCGGGCCGGCCTGCTGGACTGTCGCGCTGGCGCGGAGGGAGGACGCATTTGCCTTGCGGGCGTGCTCGAGCACCTGTTGGTAGGCCTCCGACGCGGGCACCGCCCGACTTTGCAGCCAGTTGATCCAGGCGATGAGGTAGTAGGTGTGGGCGAGCCCGAGGTCGTCGCTGATTTGCTCGAAGAGCGTGAGCGCCTCTTGGCTCACCGTCTCTGCCTGCGGGATCACCGCGACTGGATCCGTCATGATCTGGAGCTGGAGTCGTGCGACGCGGCCGTGCATCCGAATGGCCGGGTCGTCGCTTTGCTCGAGTTCGTCCATCAGCCGGAACTGCTCTTCGGGCGCGCCCGTGCCTTCGAGTGCTCCGATCAGCTCGATCAGGAGCGGTGCGCGTTTGGGGTCGTCCTTCGCCAGTAGCGCGAGGGCACGCCGCAGCAGGTTTGCCGCTCCGTGCGCGTCGCTTCGGGTTGCCGCTTTTGCACCTGCCTCCCCGAGCCGCAGCGCGGCGCTTCGTTCGAGCTCTCCGTCTGGGTGGCCAAGCTCGCGCCGGTAACCCGCTGCCTGTTCGAGGTGGTAGCCGAGCACCTCGTCGAGCTCGATCAACTCCTGGCCGTGGCGTTCGAGCCAGTCCGCGAACCGCTCGTGCAGCTCAGCCCGTATCTGCTTTGGCAGCGCGTCGTAAGCGGCGTCGCGGATCAGCAGATGGCGGAAGCGGAACGCGTGGTCGCCAGAGAGGATCGCGACCGCGGGGTGAATGAGCTCCTTGCGGACGAGTCCGGCTAGCTGCGGCTCGACGTCGGTCGTCTCCGTGAGCTCAAGCACCGCCCCGCGGTGGAAAATTTGCCCCTCGACCGCGCCGCGCTCCATCACTTTCCGCTCGTCCCGGCCGAGCTGGTCGAGCCGCGCTTGCAGCAGCGCCTGGACAGTGCCGGGAATGCGGACCTCGCCGTCCTCGCGGACCAAGGCGACCATCTCTTCTACGAACAACGGATTGCCGTCGGCGGCGGCAAGGATCCGCTCTTCCTTCGCCGGCTCGACCCCGCCGTGGATCGCGATCAGTTCTGCGCACTCCTCTGGCGAGAGCGGCTCGAGCAGGAGCGTCGTCGCATTCAGCTTGCCGCCGCCCCAGCCCGGACGCTTGTCAAGCAAATCGGGCCGCGCGACGCAAAGCAGGAAAAGCGGGGCGCCACGAGAGAGGTCCGCGATGTGGTCGACGAGATCGAGGAACGTCTCCTCACCCCACTGGATGTCGTCGAAGCAGACAACCAGCGGTCGCTCCAGCGCGACCTCCTCGAGCCGCGCCCGCACCACCCAGAAGAGCTCGTTTGAAGTCGATGCGCCCTCGACGACGCGCACGAGAGTCGGCTCTCCCCGGTCGCCGAGCTGCTTGAGGACCGAGATCACCGGCCAGAACGTGATCCCTTCCCCGTAGTCTAGGCAGCGGCCCTCGAGAACGCGCGCATCAACGCCCCCGAGGAACTCGTGCACAAGCCGCGATTTCCCCACCCCGGCGGGCCCGAGCAGCGTGAACAGATGACAGCGCCGCTCGCGGACCGCACGGTCGAATGCCTGCCGCAACTGCTCGAGCTCGCCACCGCGGCCGATCAGCGGAACGTCGAAGCGGCGCGCCACCGGCGCGGCCTCGGTGTCGACCTCGACCAGCCGGAAGGCCTCCACCCGCCCCTTCCCTTTCGCTTCGACCGGGACAGGCTCGACCCGGACAGCGTCGCGCACGAGCCGCTGGGTCTCCGAACCGACCAGCACTTCGCCGGGCTCTGCCGCCTGCTCTAGCCGCGCCGCCACGTTCACGGTGTCGCCGGTAACAAGCGTGTCGCCCTCGCCCGCCACCACCTCGCCCGTGTTGACACCGATTCGCGCCACCAGTCCGAGCGCCGGCACCGCGCTCCTCATCTCCCATGCCGCCCGCACCGCACGCAACGCGTCGTCCTCGTGCGCGACAGGCACCCCGAACACCGCCATCACCGCATCGCCAACAAACTTCTCCACCGTGCCGCCGTGGCGCTCGAGGATCCCTCGCATCTCGTCGTAATAGCCGCGCATCGTCGCCCGCAGTGCCTCCGGGTCGGTTGCAGCGCCGAGCGCGGTCGAGCCCGTGAGGTCGCAAAACACGACCGTGACCGTCTTCCTTACCTCACGCGGGGCTTCACCCTCCTCCAGCGGTGCACCACAGAACGGGCAAAACGGAAACGCGCCCGGCAGCTCCTCGCCACAAGCACGGCAGTTAGCCACAAGCTGAGTCTAAGGCGACCCCGATTCACAACCAACCCGTCGAAAGCACACTCCACCCGGTGTATTCGAGGCGCAACTAGGCGCTGTCCCGTAGAGACAGCGACACCAGAGCCCGGGCGGCATCGCGAGGTCCAGCGTCCAGATGAAGCGACACAAGACCGGCCAAATGCCCGCGCCACCCGCCAGTCATGCCGGAGGGGGCGCTTTTCGGGGCCAAGAGGGGGCATTCGACAGGGCGGTCACGTTACGGCCGTTTCGGGGCGCCCGGCCCACCAACCCGCTAGCGGCCGTGTGGGTTGAGAAGGGGCGTCCGCGAAATGCCGCCAACGGGGCGCCGCCGCGGCTGCAGCAGCCAGTCGGGGAAGTAGCTGCCCTCCCTGAGCTTCGGCACGGCAAGCTCGATCGAGCCCACCCTCGTGTCCCAGCCGCGCTCGCGGTCACGGCGGTTGACCCGCTCCGGCGAGCGCTCCCCGTAGGCCGCGCCGCAGAACTCGTCCGCCTCCCCACCCTCAGCGCCTCCGCCATCTCCTGCACCATCGCCCGCAACAGATCCGGGCTCGCCTGCTCGAGCTGCTTGCGCAACCAACCCGACACGTCCATCGTGTGCTCGACCACCACCATGCTCCTCCTCGCGCTTGTCATTGATCGGACTTCGCGAGGATGACGCGGTGGTCAGCTATCACCCCGACCCGCCGCAACTGCTCCGCGCTCGCCCACGACTCGCCCTCCACAGCCGCGGCGGACAGACCTCAACCAGCTCCTACACCACGAGCGGGGACGCTACTCTCCGGCGCGGGATCGTCTGGGTCGAGGAGTGGGTTGGTTTCTTTGCTTATGCGGGTCACCCGCCTATCCCGCTAGCGGCCGTGATCGACGCGGTCGGGTGCTACGGCGCGGGCGCCTGCGCGAGTTGGTCTGTTATCCAGTCCTCAGCTTGTGCTGGGTCGATGCCGCGGGCGTGCCCGATCTCGTCGGCGAGAAATCGCCGCGCTCTCAGGTACAGCTCGCGCTCGTTCACGGAGAGACGCTTGGCCTCGCCTCGCTGGCGGTGGGCGCCCTCGCTGATCACTTCGGCGAGACCGATCGCCTGTCCGGAGGCTAGCTTCGCGCGGGTCGCTTTCTGGCGTCTGATCCAGAGCGGTTCGCTTGCCGGCGGGGCTGCGCGGAGGGTCGTTTGCACGCTCGCCAGTTCGGCCTTGTTCACGACTGCTCGTAGTTGTTCATGTGCGAGCGCGATCGGCAGTGTGACGGTTAGCGTGGCTGGAAGCTCGACTACCACCACCTCTTGAGGTTCCTGGGTGCCGGCTCGTGTCTCCCTGGCGACCACGCGGCCCGGTCCGTGGCCACCGTAGACGACGACTTGGCCAACCGTGAACTCCACCTCAGGAGTGTAGGTGACGTGGCCGGCCGCCCCTGGCGGATTCCGTTGCTGCGGACGGCAAGCGGGTTGCTGTTAGTCTCGGGCGGCTAACTGAGCGAGTACCGGTCGCGGTGTGTTGCGCTTCCTCTGCCCGTTCCTGATTGAGCAGAGGAGGTGTTTTTATGGCAACCGGAACCGTAAAGTGGTTCAACGCCGACAAGGGGTATGGGTTCATTACTCCCGATGACGGCGGCGAGGACCTGTTCGTGCATCACAGCGCGATCGTCGGCGAGGGCTACAAGACCCTGGCGGAGAACGCGAAGGTGGAGTACGAGCCCGAGCAGGGCCAGAAGGGGCCACAGGCGACGAACGTCACGCCGGCATCCGGCTAGTGGTCGCTCCGGCAAGTAGCAGCACCCTTTGTCGGGCTGCAAAGCGTGGCATTTGGTCAGCTGCGGCGTCCGTCGACGCGGCAGCTGCGACTCAATCGACAGAAGGGAGCGGCGGATGGCAAAGAAGCAGCAGACCCACGCGAAGCGTGCGCGCGAGGTGGCCTTGCGCGAGCGCCGCGAGCGCAAACAAGCGAAGAAGGCAGAGGCCGCCGCTCAACGCGCCGCAGGCGGCGCTACACCCGTGTTCGACCCCGCTGCACCAGGAGCTGAGGGGAACGGCGGGATAGGAGCAACCGACTGGATCCAGTGACTGCTCGACGCCTACATCGCGCAGCGTGTACGGCAAGGTTTCCGGGTCGAGACAAGGAGCGGAACCCAGGCCGTGATCGTCCGAAGGCGTCGGATGTACTTCGTGCTGCGCCTGCTCGCCCATCGGGGGCGGAACAACGGCTGGTCGTATCGGTCGACCAACACGGCGAGGTCGCGTCGCTTGCGGCAGAGCCCGTTCGTTGGTGACCGAGCCCGGCTTGACGCCGCGGCCGGGTTCGCGGCCGCGCGACGGCCACGACTGCACGAATCGTCGGACGCGGGCCGTCGGGCCCGCAGCGTGTCCGAGCGGGTCGCGCCTCGAACTCGAGCAGCTCGCGGACCGGAGCGCTACGCGCGCGCGCTGACGATCGGTGTCGTCGTGGGCGCCTTCGTTCCGCCGTGTGGTTCGATCGTCACGGCTACCACGGCGCCCTTCGGCACGGCGCCCTTCAGATGAAGCGTCGTGTCCCCGCCGCCGGAGAAGAGACCCGCGCGCTGCGGAGCCTTGCCCTTCGGGATCACCCACGCCTCGTAGGTCTTGCTGCGCGGCACGGTTCCGAGGCCGGAGAACGTGACGGTGACGTTCCCCGAGGCGTCGCGGCTGAGCGCCATCGTCACCGGGCGCGGCGCGTGGTTCGAGTGCGTCAGTGCGACGGCGAGCCCGACCACGACGCACGCCGCCGCGGCCGCCGCGACCGCGAGGCTGCGCGCGACCCAGCGCCGCCGCAGCAGCGGGACGACGTTCGACCGCTCGGCCGCCGCCGTCTCGAGAATCGCCTCGCGCAGCCTCGCGGGCGGAGGCGGCGCGACCGCGGCGAACGCGAGCGCCGACGCGGTCTCGTTGAGCTCTGCGAGCTGCGCGCGGCACTCCTCGCACTGGCCGAGGTGCCGCTCGTACGCCTCGGCTTCGTCGCCGTCGAGCGCGTCGAGCGCGTAGGCGGCGGTCAAGTCATGGAGGTCCATGACACCTCCGTTCCCGGTTCACCGAGCAACTCGCGCAGCCGCGAGAGCCCCCCGAACATTCTGGACTTGATCGTGCCGAGCGGCTGTCCGAGCCGTTCGGCGAGCTCCGACTGGCTCAGCCCGCCGTAGTACGCGAGCTCGAGCGCCTCCCGTTGGGCATCGGGGAGGCGTTTCAACGCCTCTTGCACCCGTTCGCGCTGCAACCGGAGCCACGCATCCTCGTCGACGCCCTCGACCGAGGGCTCGGGCGCTCGCTCGAGCGAGTCGGCCCGCCGCCGCTCCTCGCGGCGCACGGCGTCGACCGCCCGCCGGTGGGCGAGCGTGAGGATCCACGTGCTGGCTTTCCCGCGTTCGGGCACGAACTTCGACGCGGTTCGCCAGACGGTGAGGAACGCCTCCTGCACCGCGTCCTCCGCGAGCGCCCGGTCGCGCAGGATGCGAAGCGCCAGCCCGTATGCGGTACGGCCGTAGCGGTCGTAGAGCTCCGCGAGCGCCGACTCCTCGGAACGTGCGGCGAGGAGGACGAGCGCTTCGTCTGAGAGGTGGGCGAGCTGCCGGTTCACGCCTCCGATATTCGCGCGCCGACGCCGGGCGGTTCAAGCGATCGAACCGGTTCACCCGTTCGAGCGAATCAGCGCCGACCGCATCCCGCAACGGCGGCCGCCGCCGCCGAAAGGAGCCCCCATATGGAACGCCTCAGTAGGCGCTCGTTCGTGAAGATCGCCGGCGCGGCCACCGGCGCAGCGGCTCTCGCCGCAGCCCCGCCGATCGCGCGCGCCGCGGTCGGCGAGGAGGGCGCCCAGCGCACCGAGCCGACGGCCGGCGTGCCGGAGGAGCCCGTCGTGGCGTACATTCGTGACGCCAAGCGCGGCGAGGTGACCGTCACGGCCGGCATGGCCGAGCACACGTACCGCGACCGCGCCCTCGTGCAGCGCCTGCTGCGCGCGGCCGGCAAGAGGGGAGTGAGCTAGATGTCCTCCCATCGCGAAGCCCCGGCCATCAGCCAGGACCCGGTTGCCGACAACGCCGACACGTACGCGTTCGTCAGCCCGGACGACCCGACCACGGTCACGATCATCACCAACTACGTTCCCCTGGAAGGGCCGCCCGGCGGCCCGAACTTCTTCGAGTTCGGCGACGACGTCCTCTACTCGATCTACGTCGACAACAACGGCGACGCGCTGGCGGACATCGAGTTCCAGTTCCGGTTCCGGACGACCCTCCAGAATCCGGACACGTTCCTCTACAACACCGGGCCGATCACGTCGCTCACCGACCCGAGCTGGAACAAGCGGCAGCTGTACTCCGTCTCCGCGGTCCGCTCGGGCGGCGGCAGCATCCTCGGCCAGGATCTCGCGTGCCCGCCGTGCAACATCGGGCCGCGCTCCACGCCGAACTACGACGCCCTCGCGGCGGCGGCCGTCCACTCGCTTCCGGGCGGCATCTCGGTGTTCGCCGGCCAGCGCAACGACGGCTTCTTCGTCGACCTCGGCGCGATCTTCGATCTCGGCGACATCAGGGAGCTCAACATGGCCCACCTGATTCCGTTGGCGACCGCAACGAGCGTCGACCCGCTGAAGACGCTGAACATCCACACGATCGCGATCAAGGTCCCGATCAGGATGCTGACGCGGGACGGCTCGGCGCCGTCGAACGCCCTCAGCGCCACGTCCGTGCTCGGCATCTGGGGCGGCGCGAGCCGCCGCAAGGTGCAGGTCCGCGACGGATACGGCGTTCGTCAGAGCGGTCCGTGGGTCCAGGTCTCGCGCCTCGGCAACCCGCTCTTCAACGAAGTCATCGTCCCGGTCGGGGACAAGGATCGCTGGAACGCCGTCGACCCGATCGACGACGTCGGCTTCGAGAAGTACGTCAACCAACCGGAGCTCGCGCGGCTGCTGCCCGTTCTCTACCCCGGTGCATTCCCGAACCTCGCGGCGTACACCAGAAACCGGGCGGACCTCCACGCGATCCTGCTCACGGGCATCCCGCAGGGCGTCGTTCCCGGGTTCCAGAACTTCACCGGGCCGAACCCCGCGGACATGCTGCGACTGAACGTCGCGATCCCGCCGACCACGTCGAACCCGAACCCCCTGGGTCTCGTCGCCGGCGACGCGGCGGGTTTCCCGAACGGGCGGCGCGTGTTCGACGACATCGTCTCCATCGAGCTGAAGGCGATCGCCGGACTGACGATCCCGCTCGTCGACCCGAGCTACACGGTCGACGGCGCGGTCAGCGCGGTCTCGTCCTACCTCACGCCGGGACCCGGCCGCTACCAGGCGACGTTCCCGTATCTCGGCACCCCGCACGACGGATACGACACGCCGTCGTCATGACCCGCACGCACGACCACTCCACAGACGCTCGGCCCGAGCACGTGATGCTCGACCTCGGGCCGGGCGTCGGGGCTCTCGTCCTCCACACCGGCAGGCAGCTGCACGGGATGGAGGTCGAGATCAGTCCGGCGGGGCACGACGACCGGCGCTCGCACAAGCAGGTCCACATGCGGCCGGTCACTGGCCGGCCGCTCTACGGGGCGGTGTTCGACTCTCTGCCCGAGGGCGACTACACGCTCTGGCTCGACGACCAGCCGCTCCGGCGCGACGTCGCCGTGGCCGGCGCGGCCGTCACCGAAATCTCGCTCAAGGAGGAATACGCATGATCGGCTTGACCAGCCCCACGCACCTCGCGCTTCTGCTCCTGATCGCGCTCCTGCTCTTCGGGGCCAAGCGCGTGCCCGAGATCGGGCGCTCGCTCGGCTCCGGGATGCGCGAGTTCAAGGACTCCATCACGCATCAGTCGTTGCCCGAGTCGACCGAGCGCGAGACCGTCGATTGATGCTGGCCCGCCGGCTCGACCGTGAGGAGGAGGCGACGCTCGTCGAGCACCTCGAGGAGCTGCGGGGGCGCGTGATGGTCGCGCTGGCCGCGGTCGCGGTCGCGACGGCCGTCGCGTTCGTCTTCCACGGCGCGATCCTCGACCTGCTCGCTCGCCCGCTGCCGCCGGCGCACCGGCACGTGACCGCGCTCGGCGTGGCCGAGCCGTTCTCGGTGTCGATCACGGTGAGCCTCTACGCCGGGATCCTCTGCGCGCTGCCGGTGATCCTCTGGCAGCTCTGGTCCTTCCTCGCTCCGGCGCTCGACCCTGCGGCCGAGCGCCGGATCCTCGGCATGGTTGCCTTCGGCATCGTCCTCGGCGCGGCCGGCCTCGCGTTCGGCTACGGCATCCTCGTTCCACGGGCCGTCCACTGGCTCGTGGGCTACGACACGACGCACTTCCGGCTGCTCCTGCGCGCGAGCAGCTACTACTCCTTCGTGGTGTCGGTGCTGCTCGGCGTCGTCTGCGTCTTCGAGCTGCCGCTCGTCGTGCTCGCGCTCGTCAATCTCGGCGTGCTGAGCGCGGCCGGGTTGCGCCGGAACCGGCGGCGCGGCTACTTCCTCGTCGCCGTCGCGGCACTCGCGCTCCCGGGCCCCGATCCCGTCACGACCGTGCTCGAACTGCTCCCGATGTGGGCGCTGTTCGAGGGCTCGATCTGGCTCGCGGTGATCGCCGAACGGCGTGCCGCGAAGCTGTCGGTCGCAGGAGCCGCGGCATGAGCCGCGCCGAGTGGGGGAGGCTCGGTGGCTTCTCCGCCGGAGTCGTGCTCCTGCATGCGCTCGGCTTCGGCCTCTTTCTCTACTACCTGCCGCAGAACCCGGAGCTGACCGGGCTCGCCACGCTCGCGTACACGTTCGGCCTGCGGCACGCCTTCGACGCCGACCACATCGCGGCGATCGACAACACGACGCGGAAGCTCCTGCGGGACGGGAAGCGTCCGCTCGGCACCGGCTTCTTCTTCTCGCTCGGCCACTCGACGATCGTCTTCTCGCTCACCGCGGGGCTGGCCGTCGCGGCCGGGACGGTGCACTCGCAGATCCCGAACCTCCAGGAGTACGGGTCAACGATCGGAGCGTCCGTCTCGGGGACGTTCCTCCTCCTGATCGGTGCGCTCAACCTCCTCGTGCTGCTGGAGGTCGTCGGCGTCTTCCGCAGCATGAAGCGCGGCAGCTACGACGAGCAGGACCTCGAGCGGGCGCTCGGGAACCAGGGCTTTCTCGCGCGCTTCCTGCTCGAGCGGGTGGGCGACCGCATCGACGCGAGCTGGAAGATGTATCCGCTCGGCGTCCTGTTCGGGCTCGGCTTCGACACGGCCACCGAGATCGCCTTGCTCGCCGTCGCGGCAGGCGTCGCGACGCACCACGTCCCGTTCCTCGCGATCATCTCGCTCCCGCTGATCTTCGCGGCCGGGATGAGCCTGATGGACACACTCGACGGCGCCTTCATGTGCCACGCCTACGGCTGGGCGTTCTCGAGCCCGGTGCGGAAGGTCTACTACAACATCAGCGTCACGAGCCTCTCGGTCGCGATCGCCTGGATGGTCGGCGCGATCGAGCTCCTGCAGGTTCTCGCCGCGAAGCTCGCGCTCCACGGGCCGTTCTGGCGGCTGCTCGCGAGCGTCGACCTCGGCCGGCTCGGCTACCTCGTCGTCGGGCTCTTCGTCGCGACGTGGCTGTGCTCGCTCACGCTCTGGAAGACGAGGCGGTTCGAGCAGCGCTGGGGAGCGCTGCTCGAACCTGATCCTGCAGCTCGCGCTTCGTCAGCGTGAGGCGGGCTCGCGTCGTCACTCCTTCGACTTACCCCGTCGGATGGAGCGGCAGGAGAACCGGCGGGCGCGGCTTCTGCGTGAAGTCGAAGTCACTCACGAGGTTGCCGAGGATCGGCTCGCTCTCGCGGACGTCGGGCCGGGGATCGGGTCTGCCGTCGGTCTTCGGGTCGAGTCGCCGGCCGTGGAGGAAGTCGTCCTCGATGAACTCGAGGTAGGCGTCGAAGCTGAGTGTCTGGTGGTCGATGTAGTTCTTCTTGGCGTAGGGACTGATCACGAGCGCCGGCACACGGAGCCCGTAGCCCTGCCCGTCCACGACAGGCGGCTTGACGTGGTCGTAGAAGCCGCCCCAGTCGTCCCATGCGAGGAAGATCGCCGAGCTCGACCAGTCGGGGCTCTTCATCACGGCGTTGATGAGCTTCGTCACCCACGCCTGCCCTTCGTCGATCGGCGCGCCGGGATGGTTGCTGTCGGCCCAGTTCGGCGTGATCCAGGAGACGCTCGGCAGCGTGCCGTGAGCGGCCGCCGAATAGAAGCGCGAAAGAGGCTCTTGCGCGGCGGCCTGCTGGTGGTCCTGCCGGACGTCGGTGAAGTTCGGCAGCACGGCCCAGAAGCCGGGCGTGTTCGGCCCCGCCAGCTTCGTGTAGCAGCTGATCGGGCCGGTGAAGCAGTCGGGCGCCGCGCCCCGCTCGACGTAGGACGCCCACGTGACGTGGTAGCGGTGAAGCAGGTACGTGAGGTCGGTCCACGCGTAGAGCGGCCCGTGCGGATGGGCGCGCAGCGTTGAGCTCGGGCCGCCGCGCGGCCCCGTGAGGTTCGTCGTGCACGTGCTCGCCTTGTAGGGATCGCTGCAGCGCGCGGACCAGCCCGAGACGAGCCAGAGGTGCGCCGGCAGGCTCCAGCCCCAGTTCGGCTCGAACATGTGGTCCTGGAGGACGAAGTTCCGCGCGTAGGCCCAGTAGTTCGGGATCTGGCGGCCGTCGTGATAGCTCATGACGTTCGGGCGGCGGAGCTCGGCGCAGGCCGAGGAATGGCGATTCCGGTGGCAGGCGCGAATGAGCTTCGCGTCGGTGACGCGGATGAAGCCGTCCATGCGCCCGCCGTCGACGTCCTGCTGTCCGGCGACCGGCCCGTGCGCGCCGCCCGCGTCGTCGGCGCCGTTCAGGTCGAGAAACGGCTTCACGCAACCGCCGATTCCGTTCGGCACGCACACGATCGGCCGGCCGTGTTTCCTCGGGATCCCGTCAGCGTGCGGGTACGTGCCGAAGAAGGAGTCGAACGAGCGGTTCTCCTCCATGATCACGATCACGTGCTTGATCGCGTGGATGTCGCCGGTGCGGGGCGCCGCGCTCCGCACCGAAGCGCCGCCACCGCACGCCGCGAGGGCGAACGCGAGGATGGCCAATGGTGCGGTGTATCTCAGCTGTACGGCGGATGGAGCGGGAGGATGTACGGGGCCCGCGGCTTCTGGTTGAAGTTGAAGTCGTTCACGAGGTTACCGAGGATCTTCGCGTTTTCCCGGACGTCGGGCCGGGGGTCCGGCCGTCCGTCGGTCTTCGGGTTGAGGCGCGCCCCGTGGAGGAAGTCGTCCTCGATGAACTTGAGGTAGGCGTCGAAGCTGAGGATTTGATGGTCGATGTAGCCCTTCTTCGCGTACGGGCTGATCACCAATCCCGGCACGCGAAGCCCATAGCCCTGAGCGTCGACCGTCGGCGGCTTGACGTGGTCGTAGAAGCCGCCCCAGTCGTCCCACGCGAGGAAGATCGCGGTCGAGCTCCAGTCGGGGCTGCGCATGATCGTGTTGATCAGCCCGGTGACGTACGACTGCCCGGCCGTGACGAGCCCGGGCGGATGCTCGCTCACCGCCTGCGCAGGCGTGATCCAGGAAACAGACGGCAGCGTGCCGTCTTGCGCCTGCTTGAAGAAGTCGCCCAGCGGGCGGATATCCGAGAGTTGGCCGTCCTGTCGTACCGTGTCGAACCACGGCAGCGGGTTCCAGATGCCCGGCGTCTTCGCGCTCTGAGGCACCGGCGCGCAGAACATTGCGTTGTTGGTGCAGTCGGGCTGGTTGCCCTTCGCGACGTAGTAACCCCAGCTGACGCCGTAGCGGTGCAGCAGCCAGGTGAGGTCGGTCCACGCGTAGTCCGGAGCCTTCCCGGTCGTGTTTCCGGGCTCACCCGGCGGCGATCCCGGGGCTTCGACCGCCGCGTGGCAGCTCATCGGGTCGCCGTTCTTCGTGCACTTCGCCGACCAGCCCGAGACCATGTACAGGTGCGCCGGGAGGCTCCAGGACGTGTCCGACTGGAACATGTGGTCCTGGAGCACGAAGTGGCGGGCGTAGTCCCAGTAGTTCGGGATCTCGTGCCAGTCGTGATAGCCCATGACGTCGGGCGCGCGGGGCGTGTTCGAGCACCGCGGGTCGTCGATGTGGATCTTGCAGTAGTGGTCGCGGCCGCGTTCGGCCTGGACGATGAAGCCGTTCATCCTGCCGCCGGCGATGTCGCCCACCGCGTTCCCGTAGCCGTGCGGCCCCCCTGCGTTGCGGTCGGTCGTGTCGTGGTACGGACGCTCGCACGCGTGCCGCTGAGGATCGGGGACGCAGACCGTCGGCTTCCCGTTCTTCATCGGGATCCCGTCGGCGCCCGGGTACGTCCCGAAGTAGGAGTCGAACGAGCGGTTCTCCTGCATGATGATCACGACGTGACGGATCTTCTGGATCCCGTCACGAACGGCGGCGCGAGCTTCGTGCCTGTGGCCCGGAAGCTCGGCAGACGCGAGCAGCGCGCCGACGAGCACGAGCCCTGCAAGACACACGAGGATGACCCGTTTCAAAGCGCGCGCAGCGTATGCCGCGTTCTTGAGAGCCAGGTGAGACTGGGCGGGCCGACCCTAGAGGAACATGACCCAGGAGCGGGTCGCGCCGCAGCCGCAGTCCTTGTGCTTCGCGGTGCACGCCCGGCAGGACCAGTGCTCCCACCAGATCCATTTCAGGTGCTGAACCTCGAGCACGAGGAGCGCGAGGATCCAGAGAAGAATCGCGGTGCGCGACACACCAGCACGGTGACATACGAGCGGGCGACCCGCAATGGGCCGCCCGACTCATTGTCGATGCGCTTCCGGCCTACCAGCGTCGAGCGCCGGCGCGACCGCCGAAGCCGCCGGTGAACAGGCTGATCAACCAGACCAGCGCAAGCACGACGGCCACGATGAAGAGCCAGTGCACGACGAATCCGACGCCGAACGCGACAAGCGCCAGGATCGCCAAGACAACCAGCAACAGCATCTCTTCACCCCTCCCTTCACCCGAGCGGGGATTCGTTTCGGGTTTGACACTAGAAACGGCCGACCCCCTCAAGCGGTTACGCACATAGAGTCACGGCATGGCAGGTCTCGACTTGACGGGCAAGCGCGCGATCGTGACCGGCGCCTCTTCGGGCATCGGTCGCGCCACGGCTGCGGCCCTCGCGGCAGCCGGCGTGCGCGTCGCGGGGGGCGCCCGCCGCGTGGCACGCCTCGAGACGGAGATCGCACTCGAGCTCGACGTGACCGACCCGGAAAGCTGCGGGCGGTTCGTCACCGACGCCGTCGGGCAGTTCGGCGGGCTCGACATCCTCGTCAACAACGCCGGCCTCGCCCTCGGCCGCGCACCGTTCGACGAGTCGAGCGAGGAGGACGAGTCGGCGGTGTTCGCGGTCAACGTGAGCGGTCTCGTCCGGATGACCCGGCTCTGCCTGCCGCACTTCGGCGACTGGGGCCACATCGTCAACATGGGCTCGGTCGCGGGGCGCCAGGCCTACGAGAACGGAGCGACGTACGTCGCCGCGAAGTTCGCCGAGCGCGGCTTCACCTACGCGCTGCGCGAGGACCTTCTCGGGCGGCCGATTCGCCTCACGACCGTCGACCCCGGGCTCGTCGAGACCGACTTCTCCCTCGTCCGCTTCAAGGGTGACGAGGAAAAGGCGGCCGCCGTCTATCGCGGCGTCGAGGCGATGCAGCCGGAGGACATCGCCGAGTGCATCGTCTTCGCGCTCACGCGGCCCTGGCACGTGAACGTCGACGAGATCGTCGTCAAGGCGCGCAACCAATCGTCGGGCGGGCGCATCCTGCGGGACGGCTGAGCGTGCGCGTCGTCGTCGTGACCCGCATTCCGCCCGTGCTCGCCGGCTTCGACGCCGTTGCGCGCGAGGCCGGGCACGAGGTCGTCGCGTTCCTGACGATGCGAGACACCGACGGCCGCTACGGGCCGCAGGCGCTGACCGACCAGCTCGTGATGGGCGCTGCGCCGGATCTCGACGTTCTGCTGCCGGCGCGCCGGGGCAGGATCGCACCGCTGCTCGCCGCGGCGGAGCCCGACCTCGTCGTCTGCATGGGCTTTCCGTGGAGGATCCCGCCCGACGCGCTCGCGGTCCCTCGCCTCGGCTGGCTCAACGGTCACCCGTCGCTCCTGCCTCGGCACCGCGGCCCGCTGCCGGTGGCCTGGGCGATCCGCGAGGGCGACGAGGAGATCGGGATCACGTTCCACCTCATGGACGCCGAGCTCGACACCGGCCCGATTCTCGCCCAGCGGAGCTATCCGGTCGGAGAGCTCGAGGAGCCCGAGACGTTCTACGCCAAGTTCGGTCTGGTCGTCGGCGAGACACTCGCCGAGGCCCTCGAGCGGCTGGACGCCGGTGACGAGGGCACGCCGCAGACCGGCGAGGGCACGTACGAATCCTTCTTCGGGCCGGACGATGTCTGGCTCGACCTCTCGCGCTCGGCGACCGAAGTGCACCGGCTCGCCTGGTCGTGGCGCTACGGGTTCGCGCTCGAGGGGCCGAACGGCGCGCTGCTCGAGCTCGACGGCATGCCGGTGCGCGTGCTCGCGACGTCGCTGACCGAAGTCGAGGGCGCGCGGCGGCTCGACTGCGGCGACGGGCCGCTCTGGGTGGTCGAGACCGAGGAGCTCAGCGAGGAAGAGGCCAGCTCGACCAGCGCTCCGGCTGCATCCAGGCGCTGACACGCCGAGCGTCGCGCTTGCGGAAGGGCCCGTCGCCGTAGCGGATCGAGAGCCGGTCGATGCCGGCGAGATCCGGGTCGTCCTCGAACGAGACGATGCGGCCGAGGAGGGTGACCTGGCGGTACCAGCTCTCGGCTCCGAGGACGGTCAGCGCGATCGCCGGGTTCTCGCGCATGTAGCGGAGCCGGAGGCGGTTGTCGTCCATGTTCAGGAAGACGCGACCGTCCTCCCAGTCGTACCAGGTGGCCGCCGTGTGCGGCGCGCCGCTCGGGCTGACGGTTGCGACGACGGCCGGGTTCGGTGCGGCGAGAAACGCGTCCACCTCGGGCGGAACGGGAACGGGCGGCACGCCGCCGAGCCTACTGCGCGGGCACGGCCACCGCCTTCGTCGGCTTCTCGATCCCGACATCCCGCACGGCGCGCAGCCGGATGACGACCAGCGTGCTGACGACGATCCAGCCCGCCGCGCGCCGCAGCGTCGTGTCCCAGACGATGGAGCCGAGGGCGAAAGCGGCGAAGCTGAGGCCGACCGCCGTCGCGCCTCCGCCGGGCCGGAGGATCGCGAAAGGCGACCGCGATCGGCGCGAGGTAGGTGCCGACGTACGAGATCGCGCGGGCGGCGAACAGGTAGCGGAAGTCGCGGCTGCGAAGCGTCCCGGTCATGTGCGGGCCCGCTTGTCGGCCCAGCGCTTGAGCCCGGCGTACGACTGCCAGAACGGCATCGCGTGCCCGTACTCCTCGACGTCGTCGCCCGAGTCGGTCAGCTCGGCGAGCGCGTACTCGACGAACTCCTCCTCCGTGGCTCCGCCTTCCACCGACTCGGCCCAGTCCTCGAGCGTCAGGCGCAGCTGGGTGATGTGTGGCCCGGCGTCCTCGGCGACGCCGAAGTGGATCAGGGCCAGCCGCTCGGGCGCACGGCGCTCGATCTCGTCGAGCGTCTCCTCCCATGCTTCGACGTCGACCTCGGGCGGCGGCGTCGGCGGCATGATGAAACGGCCGGGCAGGACGCGCACGCCGCATGCGTCTCCGGCGTAGAGCGTGCCGTCGGGATCGAGGTAGCAGACGTGATGCGAGGCGTGGCCGGGAGTCGGAAACGAGTCGAGGCCGAGCACGCGGCCTTCGACTGCATGGACGTTCTCCTGCGGCACCGGCGCGAGCTCGCCCCAGAGCGAGTCGAACGAGTCGCCGTAGAGCCGGCGCGCGCTCTTCTCGAGCCGCGCCGGGTCGACGAGGTGCGGCGCGCCGATCGGCGAGACGTGCACCTGCAGCGCCGGGTGCTCGCGCACGAGCACGCCCGCCGCGCCCGCGTGGTCGAGGTGGATGTGGCTGAGCAGGAGGTGGCGAACGTCGGCGAGCGCGAGGCCGCGATCGGCGAGGCCCGCCTCGAGCGCGCCGACTGTCGTCGTAGGTCCGCAATCGAAGAGCGCCGGCCCGTCGTCGGTGTCGAGGAGGTAGCTCGCGATGATCCGCTCGCGGCCGAGGTGGCGGAGGTCGATCGGCTCGAGCGTCGCCATCTCAGCCGCCTTCGCGCTCGCGCGCCGCGACGAGGATCTTCACCGCCTCGTCGCGGCTGCCCCAGCCGCGCGTCTCCGTCTTCTTCGACGGCTCGAGGTCCTTATAGCGCTGGAAGAAGTGCTCGATCTCGTCGCGCAGCTCGTTCTGGACGTCGTGGATGTCGTCCACGCGCTCGAACGCGGGGTCGCCGTGCGGCACGCAGAGGAGCTTCTCGTCCGGCCCTTTCTCGTCAGACATGTGGAAGACGCCGATCGTGCGGACGCGGATCCGGCAGCCGGGGAAGGTCGGGTCGGAAACCAGGACGAGCGCGTCGAGCGGGTCGCCGTCCTCGGCAAGCGTGCCCTCGACGAAGCCGTAGTCCGCGGGATACGTCATCGCCGTGAACAGGCGCCGGTCGAGGACGATTCCGCCGAGCTCTTCGTCGAACTCGTACTTGTTGCGCGAGCCCGCCGGAATCTCGACGAAGACGACGGCCTCGCCGCTCATCAGTGCGAGCGCACGGCTGCGGGGACGAGTGCGTTCTCGAGATCGGTCACGAGGTCGTCGGCCGACTCGATTCCGACCGAGAGGCGAATGAGGTTCGGCGGGGCGGCGAACGGCGCGTCGGCGGTCGCGGCGTGCGTCATCCGCGCCGGCACCTCGATCAGGCTCTCGACGCCGCCGAGCGACTCCGCGAGCTGGAAGATCTGCGTGCGACCGGCGATCGCCGCCGCTTCCTCCGCAGACTCCGCGAGGAACGAGACCATGCCGCCGAAGTCGCGCATCTGGCTCGCCGCGATCGCGTGCCCGGGATGCGTCGGCAGGCCGGGGTAGAAGACGCGCTCGACGCGCGGGTGCCGCTCGAGCACCGCGGCGACCTCCACCGCGTTCCGGCAGTGCTGGCGCATGCGCAGGGCGAGCGTCTTGATCCCGCGCAGCACGAGCCACGCGTCGAACGGCCCGGGCACCGCGCCGAGCGACTTCTGCAGAAAGCGCAGGCGTTCGGCGACCGTCGGGTCGTTCGTTCCCGCGAAGCCGCCGACGACGTCGGAGTGGCCGCCGAGGTACTTCGTCGTCGAGTGGACGACGACGTCGGCGCCGAGCTCGAGCGGCCGTTGCAGGTACGGCGTCGCGAACGTGTTGTCGACGACGAGCAGCGCGCCGGCCGCGCGTGTCGCCTCGGCCGCGGCGCGGATGTCCACGATGTTGAGCATCGGGTTCGACGGCGTCTCGACCCAGACCATCCGCGTCGAGTCGTCGAGGTGGTCGGCAAGGCTCGGGAACTCGTCGGCCGGCAGGTAGTCGAAGCGGTAGCCCTTCGGCTCGTACACCTGCGAGGTCATCCGGTAGACGCCGCCGTAGACGTCGGCGATCAGGACGACGCGGTCGCCCGGGTCGAGCAGATGCATGAGCGTCGTCGTCGCACCGAGACCGGACGAGTAGGCGACCCCGTGCTCGGCCGACTCGAGCGACGCGAGCGCCGTCTCGAGCGCATGCCGGGTCGGGTTCGCGACGCGCGAGTAGTCGTAGCCCTTGTGCTCGCCGACGGCGTCCTGGACGTAGGTCGCCGTCTGGTAGATCGGCGTGATGATCGCACCGGTCGCCGGATCCGGCTCCTGGCCGACGTGAATCGCGCGCGTTTCGAAGTCCACGAGCTGAGTCTAGGGCAGCGCTTCTGTCAGAAAGCGGCGCGCACGCGGCAGAACGAGGTCGCTTCGAGCCCAGCCGTCGATATGACCGAGGCCCGGCAGAATCTCGCACTCGCCGTACGCCAGGGCGGCGGCCGCTGCCGTCACGTGCTCGGACTCGTGCTCGCCGGCAACGATCAGCGTCGGCGCCTGGATGCTCGGGAAGAGCGGCCAGGGATCCCAGCCGGCGAAGTCCTCGCAGCTCCGGGCGAACACCTCGTCGTCGGTCTCGCACAGGTGCTCGATCAACCAGCCGGGCGCCGGGGCGTCGCCGAGGAACGCGCGGACGCCGCCCGCCCGTACGACTGCGGCCCACTCCCGCCATTCCTCGGGATCTTCGTCGGGGCCGTCGACGCCGCCCGACGCGATGAATGCCGCCACCCGACCGGGTTCCCGTGCCGCGAGCTCGAAGCCGATGCGAGCGCCGAGCGAATAGCCCCAGAAGGCGAAGCGCTCGAGCCCGAGCGCGTCCGCCACGTCCACGACATCGGCCGCAAACTCGGCCGGCGTATACGAGTCCGCGGGAGGTGTGCGCCCGCGGCCTCGGTGGTCGACCAGCACGAGGCGGTAGCCCTCGAGCCCGTCGACGTAGCCCGCCGTCCGCCACATCCGCAGGTCGCCGGCTCCTCCGGTGTGAAGGAAGAGCGGGAAGCCTTCGCCCTCGACCTCGTGATGGATCATCACTCGACCCTATCCGCCCCGACGAACGCGGCCAAGCTCCCGAGCGGCTCGTCGAGATCGACCGGACGCGCGCCCTTCTCCCACCACACCCCCTTCACGCGCAGCGCCCTGTCGCTCCGGTCGAAGACCGGCTCGATGCGCCCCACGAGCCGGTCGCCCTGGAGGATCGGGAGGACGTAGTAGCCGTACTCGCGCTTCGCCGCCGGGACGTACATCTCGAGCCGGTAGAAGAAATCCCAGAGGGCCTCGGTCCGGTCGCGGTCGTGAATCAGCCGGTCGAACGGCGACAGGAACGTGACGCGGTCGGGCGCCGGGCCGTCCTCGGCGTCGGGATGCGCGAGGAGCCGGCCCCGGTCGAGGCGCACTCCGAGCGCGCGAAAGCGTCGTTCCTCGTACAGGCGCCGCGCCTTCGGCAGCGGCAGCGTCTCGGTCTCGGGATACCAGCGGTCGGCGAGATCCCAGACGCGCTGCTTGCCCCGGCGGCCGACGACGGCGACCTCGCCGCGCGCCGCGAGGCACTCGAGCATCAGGCCCATCTTCCGCTGGCCCCACCAGGTGTGCTGCTCGCGCTCGTGGCTCGGCGCGTCCTCGATCTCGCGCGAGAGAAGGGGCCCGCGCTCGCGCAGCTCTTTGAGGACGTAGCGGCGGAAGGCGGCGTGCTCCCTCAGCCACTCGATGATCCGCAGGTCGAGCGGCCGGTCGCGCCTGCGCATGAACGCCTTCAGGATCGGGAGATCCTCGATCGGGTAGAGGAACGCGTCCCATTCGACGAGCTTCCGTTCCTGCCAGAGCAGGCGGTCGAGCTCGCCGGTGTCCCACGGTCCGAGTCGGCTCCAGAGGACGAGATGCTGCGGCGGCGCGACCGACGAGATCGGGTCGAGCTGTAGGAAGCCGAGCCGGCGCACGGTGTCGAGGACGCCGCCCGCACGTCCGTCGAGGTGCTGCGCGTGCACTGCGATCCGCCGTGCCTCCTCGAGCGAGACCGGGACGCCGCCCGCCGTCCGAGTCCAGCGATCCCTCACGGGTGCCTCACCTCCTCTAGCCCGAGCACGCGGGCGAGCCTCGCTGCGGCGCGCTCGAGCTTGCCATCGACGTTCCCACGCACTCGCGGCTGCGGGTGGAACCGGCGCACGTCGAGTGCGCCCTCGCGGCGATCGACCTTGAGGTCGGCGCGGCCGACGATGCGGTCGCCGGCGAGGAGCGGGAGCACGTAGTAACCGTACGCCCGCTCGTGCTCGCGTTTGTAGACCTCGATCACGTGGCGGAAGTCGAAGAGGCGCTCGAGCAGCGGCCGGTCCCAGAGCAGGTTGTCGAAGGGGCAGAGGAGGACGGGCGGGGCGGGATCGCCGTCGAGCTCCGTTTCGGCGTCGACGTAGAACGGTGGGCCGCCGTCGTCGACGCGCACCTCGCGCAGAAGCCCCTCGTCGACGAGGGCGAGGACGTGGTGATGGAGCCGCGCGCGTCCGCCTGTGAGTCGCCAGTGCTCGCGGATCGCCGGCTCCGTGAGGGCGCCGCGGGCGCGCACTGCGAGGAGGACGAACCTCCGCAGGGTCTCGTCCTCGTCCGGCGTCGGTGCGTCGAGGATCGCGCGCGGGATCACGCGCTCCGCGAGGTCGTAACGGCGCTGGAACGACGCACGGCTCGCAACGGCGAGCACGCCGCGATCCCACAGCGCCTCGAGCACCGCCTTCGCGGGTGTCCGGCTCCACATGTCAGTGCCGGTGCGAGTGCCTCCGAACTCGCGCGAGCCGAGCGGCCCCTCGCTTCGGATGCGCTCGAGCACCGGCTCGACGAGGTCGGCGTGCTCGCGGAGCGCCCGGTCGTGGATGCGCCAGTGCCCGCCGCCTTCCATCGTCCTGCGGAAGTGCGGCCAGAGCTCGACGGGCAGGAGGCACGCCTCGTGCGCCCAGTACTCGAACAGGTGGCCGGAGCCGAGGAGTCCCTGCAGGTCCTTCTCGTCGTAGGCGCCGACGCGGCTCGTGAGAGTCAGGCGGTGGGCGCGGTCGACGGTCGAGATCGAATCGAGCTGAACCGCGCCGAGTCGGCGGATCGCCGCCTCGACGTCGCCGACGGCAGCACGGCGGAAGCGCGGCGCGTACGCCTGGGTCGAGACGGCAAGCCGCCTGATCGCGGCGAGGCTGGTGAGTACGGTCGCCATTGCTCCCCTACCTAGCAGGTAGGTGCTGCGTAGCGCCACGCGACTCGATAGCTTTCCCCCCTGTGCCGCGCCCGAGACGTCGCAACCCCTGGACTTCGACCGGAGAGGTTCTCGTCTGGGTGCTCTTCGCGGTGCTGCTCTTCCCGGCCGGCTTCGCCGGATACGCGGTGGGTCACTACACGTCGCTCGGGAAGCCGCCCAAGACGGTCACCGTGACCTCGACAGCCTCCGGGTCGGGCTCGACTGCGACGACGACCTCCGCGACGACGACATCCTCTGCAACGACGACGTCCTCGGGGGGTGGCGGCGGGAGCGCGGCCGCCGGCAAGTCCGTGTTCGCCGCGAACGGCTGCGCCAACTGTCACACGTTCACGCCTGCGGGGTCGAACGGCACGATCGGCCCGAACCTCGACACGGCTCCGGCCGCCTCGGCGAAGGCGGATGGGAACATGGCGCTTGCCGCGTTCATCAAGCAGTCGATCGTCGACCCCAACGCGTACATCGCGAAGGGCTACACCAAGGGCCTGATGCCGGCGACCTTCGGCTCGCAGCTCTCGAAGACGCAGATCAACGACCTGGTCGCGTTCATCCTCTCCGGCCAGAAGAGCTAGTCAGCGTCGCTCGGGCGTAAGGCCACTCGCGCAGGTCACGTTACTGCTGCGCGAGTCGCGGCGCGCGGGCTCAATCCAGCTCCCCGTGCGCTGTCGGCAGTGGGATGGCCCGCCGGAGCGGGCCATCCCACTGATGCTTGCGTTATGGGCCTACTACCGTTGGTGCAGGGGTGGCTCGCATGTAGGCGGCCGCCGACACTGCCGAACAATGGAAGGTGAGAGCTAGCAGCGGCACCTCGAAGGCTTTGCCTGCCGCCTCGGCTGCCCTGAGCTGGGTGAGCGTCGTGATGTGGGTGACGTTGCAAGTGGGATCGCCGCTGACGCAGCCGTTGTCGGTGAACAGCACCAGCACCGGCTCCCAGAGCACATTGAAGTCACCGCCCGTCGATGCGATCCCGATCAAATGGTCATGGCCTACAACGCCCCCGCCGTAGACGGCCGGATCGATGCCCATCGCGGCACCCGCAACTGCGGGGCCGTGGTCTGGGCAGTTATCCGCCGGGACATGCGCGCAATTCAAGGTCGAAGGATCAATGCCCGCCCCGGCCGGATACATGGTCAGATAGAGCGGGGCCACGTTGACCGGCAGCCCGGTCGCCGGATCGACCTTCTTCACCAAGTGAACGTGCGGACCGTTCGGCGTCTGAATGTAGACGAGGCTGCCCGTACTGTCGTCGATAGCGGGCTCTATCGTCCCGCCGCCCCCCGTGAAATGTCCCGAGGTCGGATCGGCCGGATTCGCAAGTGCGAACGAGGCATTGCCGTACATGCGTTGACCGCTTGGCGCGGGATCCGATCCAGCCCACACCGCCGAGGCGGCAATCACCAGCGCCAGGGAGCCGACCAGAGCAATCAGAGCCAGGAACTTCTTGAACATCAAACTCCCCCTTCCGTTGCTTCAACCCCTCTCGAAATCGTACTCAGAGTCCATCTCGCGCCTACCCCCTGCAAACCACTGGGCGCTTGGCCATCGCAGCGCCCCACAAGTCCCAAACGGCCACTGGACAGCCGCCCCCGAACCGCCAAGCGTCAGGAGGACGCGAGCGGGGCTGTCGTCCAGTTGCGCGTCCTTGTCTAGGCCGGCGTGGCGTTGGTGGTGGCGAGATGGGTCAGCTTGCGGGCGGCCTCCTCGTTGGGGAAGTGTCCTTTCGTCTTGATTGTTTTGCGCAGCTGCCGGTTGAGTGCTTTGATCGCGTTTGTCGTGTAGACGACTCGACGCAGCTCGGGCGGAAACGCGAGGAGCGGTGTCGCGTCCTCCTAGGCGTTCGGCCGCGCCTGCGTGATCACCGGGAAGCGAGCGTCCTACCGCTCGTCGAAGGCCTCGAGCGACGCAGCAGAGCAGGATGTCGCTGATGCCGCGCTGCTTGAGCTGGCTCAGGACCTGCATCCAGAACTTGGCGCCCTCGCTCTCCTGGAACCACATCCCGAGTACGTCCCGCTCGCCTTCGACCGTCACGCCGAGCGCGAGGTAGCAGGCCCTGCGCTGCACCGTGCCGCCCTCCCTGATCTTGAGCACCAGCGCGTCGAGGAAGACCACCGGGTAGACGTCATCGAGCGGGCGTTGCTGCCACTCCCCGCACGTCGTCCATCACGGCGTCGGTGACGCGGCGCTGACCCTTTCTGACGATCTGCGGCTCGAAGGTCGCGTTGCCGTCCCTGGGCGTCTCGAATCTCGACCAGCCCGTGCTCAGTCGCGAGCGTCTTCGCCGTCGAGCCGTAACGCGTATTGCCGACACCGCCAGGCCGCTCCTGACGCGGCTCGTCGCCGAGATGCTCGGTCAGCTCCCGACATCGCCCGCTCCACCAGCCGCTTCGTCCTCTGCGCAAGCACGCCGCCAGGCCCGACGATCCCCTCCTCGGTCCAGGCGCCGGCCAGCAGCTCGTCGATCACCTCGTCCGCGAGACGATCGCGAACCACGTCCGGGATCTCGAGCGGCGCACCGCCGACAGGCTGCTCCGCGCACCCTCCGGACTCGCTCCGCGCCCCGCCGACGCGACCAGTCAGCCGATCGATCCCAATCTTCGCCTTCATAGACATGACGCTCCTCTACCGGTCATGCCTACACAGCGGACCGGACACCCGCTGCGCGGCTGGTGACGAGGACGAGTTCGCGGCCGGGTCTGTCGGGGCGTCTCTTTCAGGAACCTCTACCGGTCGCAGCAGCGACCGCGCTCGGCGGTGCTGTCGCGCTTCTGAGCAGATTGAGCGCGTGTGAGTAGCGCTCCTGCGAAGTCGGTTCGACCGTGAGGAGCTGCATGACCCCACCGGGCCATCGGCCGCTCGTCAGGCAGAGACGACGGCGACCGTCGGGCGCATTGCCAAAGTGACGTCGGAGGCGGCCCTGGCGGTCGAGGTCGACCACTCGACCGCAAAGGGCGCAGTCGTATATCCCGTGCCGATGGTCGGAGCGGGTCACTCGTCCGACCCGGCGCGCAGCATGTCGCCTGCCGAGATGATCGTCTGTCGAAGTTGGGTGGAGGAGCGGATGATGTAGCTTCGGCCGCCGTAGACGAGTTTGGCGCAGGGAAGCGGGGCCGTTTCGAGCCAGCGCTCGACGAGCGCGAGAAGCTCGATCACCCACCCGCCGTCGCTCGGTGGCGGCTGCAGGCGGACGATCAACGGGGCGCCGGTAACGATCTCCCCTGGAAACAGCGGCGAGGCGTACTCCAGCAGGCGGGCGGCACACTCCGGATCGGGGGCGACGATCTCGACCCGGTGGAGGCCGTCGAAGCTCCAGGCGGGGCGCGCGTCCCGAGGCGCTGGGCGGACAGCCGCCCGACGGCTCAGCCTGCGCGTCAGAGAAGACGGTGCGGGTGTTGCGGACATGTCGGCTCCGATGGTCGAGGAGTGATCGCCGACCACCGTGCGTGGGGTCGGCCACTTACGACTCCAACCCGCATCGCCTAGGGGAGGAAATTCGCCGGATCGCACACCTTGAGATCCGACGGACACTTCCGCGGCACCGATGCTTACGGCGCCGTCCGAGACCCTATCACGCGGGCCACGTAGCTCATGACTTTCCACCGACGCCTCGCAAACCCAACGTGATGGACCTCCTAGGAGCATTGGCCGGCGCCCTCTCGGGGAGTAGCACCTCCTCGGGGGTCGGTAAGACTCGGCGGGTTGGTTTGTCTAGGGGTTTCGCCCAGCCCGGTTGTCGTCGTGTCGGGTGTGACTCGTTAGGGGTTTGGCCGCTTTGTGCGTGTTTTGGGAATGAGCTGTCCGCTCGTGCGCGGCGGCGCCGATCTGGCGTCCGCTTTTGGCTTGATCAGGAGCTTGTCCGGCTTGGAGGCGTGGCTCTTTACCGACCTGCCGTCGCGGTTTCCCTTGTCAGACCGGCACCACCGGACCCTGCGAATGGAGTCGGAGGATCGGTCTGATGCTTGCAGACGAGCTGGACTACGTGATCGGCCTCGCCGAGCAGCTGTCGGTGGGCACCGGAGCGGCGGCTGGCCGGGAAGGACGACGCGATCGACGCGGTCCGCACCCCGCGGGCGGCGCTGGCCAGCGAGACGCTTGCCCTGCCCCGCTCCGGTGAGCGGCGTGAGGCGTTGCGGCTGCGGCTGATCGCCCGTCGCAGCGCCGTCGACGTCCGCCGCGAAGCCCTCGTGCAGCTGCGCAGCGTGATCGTCACCGCACCCGAGTCCCTCCGCCACGAGTTGCGCCGACTACCGCTCGGCAGGCTGCTCGACCGCTGCAGCCGCCGCCGCTCAGCGAGCTCGACACCCGACGAGCTCGCTGTCCGGCTCGTGCTGCGCAGCCTCGCCCGCCGCGTCCAGGCCGCAACAGTCGAAGCCGCCGAGCTCGAGGACGAGATCCTCGCTCACCTCCGCGCACTCGCCCCGGCCCTGCTCGACGAACCAGGGGTCGGACGATCGTCGCCGCCCAACTGATCATCGCCTGGTCCCACCCCAGCCGGCTCCGCTCCGAAGCCTGCTTCGCCCGCCTCGCGGGCGTCGCACCCATCCCCGCCTCAAGCGGCCACACCCAACGGCACAGACTCAGCCGCGGCGGCGACCTGAGCCGGACCGGGTTTCGCGGGGACCTCGATTCCAGGGTGTCGTCCTGGGAAGAGGAGATTTTCCGCCACCCGGCGTGTTCGAGAACAGCGGTGACAGCGTCAAGCAAGGCTCCCTGACGCCGCCGTAATGGGCGCCTGACCTTTGTTTCCGGTATCCGGGCGAGCAGGCAATGATGGAGCGCAGCCAACCTGGGCAACCGCTCCCCGAGGCCCGGGGTTCAAACTTGCTCCGTTTAGTTCCACTCACTCACTTCTTGACCTGAAGGATGTTCACGGCCCTCGCCACGACCATCACGGCGAGCGCGAGGCTGATGGCCGACTGGATCAGCATCAGCATCTTCGCCCAGCGGCTGAGCGGCATCGCGTCGGTGGGACTGAACGCCGTGGCGTTCGTGAACGACACATAGAGATAGTCGAGGAACTGCGGCTTCCAGCCGGATTCCGCCAACAGCGGTTCCGACTGTTGCGGAAAGAGAAAGTCACGCTCCGCCTCCGGGCAAGTCGGCCGGCTGAGCGGCCCGCCGCCGTCGAGCTGCCAGTACCACAGCGCGAAAAGGAGCACGTTCACGACCCACATGTGGACGGCGGCGCGCAGAAGGGTCGACGCGGTCGCTTCAGCGCCGTTCACGAGCAAGTGGATGAGAAGGACGATCGACGCCGAGTTTCGCCGCGCTGACGATCGCGATCGTGCCGAGCACGAGGCGGCGCCGCGTGAGACGAAGGATCTCCCCGCGACCCTCGAGTGCGCGAGCGAACGCTCCGGCCGGACGGATGACGCCGAGAGCGACAAGGACAAGAACCGTCAGCGCCGGCACGACCCACCGGACGACGCCGAACGCGCCCCCGCCGGAACTCACGATGAAGCGGGACGGGAGGTCGGCGTAGAGCACCGCGGCTGTAACGAGCGCCGCGGCGGGCCAGAGCGGCGACTCGCCGAGCCCCTCGTTCGGCGCGAGCGCGCGACGCAGATCCACACGGTGAGGCTACGCGGGCCGTCGGCGGGATTCGCCCGAAACCGGGGCTACAATTCGGCTTCCTGCCCTCTTAGCTCAGTTGGTAGAGCACCTCCATGGTAAGGAGGGGGTCGACGGTTCGAGTCCGTCAGAGGGCTTGCAAAATCCCCGCTCACGGGGATTTGTCGTTCAGGACGACTTGCGCCTCGTCGCACGTGCGGTGGGTATGGAGCTGTTTATGGAGCTTTCGCGTTGAAAACGCCTCCGCCGCTGCCTCA
>DATGEB010000032.1:0-20439 GCA_035310545.1 Gaiellaceae bacterium | reverse complement strand
CGCAGTCAGCGAGCCGGGCCCGACCCGGCCGGCGTATTGCACCGCCTCCCAGTTCGAGCCCTCGTCGAGTTCGCCGTCGCCCACGAGACACCAGACTCGGCGGCCCGTCAACGCGGCGCCCACCGCCATCCCGAGTCCGTGGCCGAGCGAGCCGCTCGAGATCTCGACACCCGGCGCGCGCATGCGGTCCGGGTGGTAGCCGAGCCGCGAGTCGAACGAGCCGAAGCTGTCGAGCTCGCCCACGGGAACGATGCCTTTGGCGGCGAGGACGGCGTAGAACGCGGCCGGCCCGTGGCCTTTGGAGAGCTGGAAGCGGTCATCGTCGCCGAGGATGCGGTCGTACAGGACCCAGAGCACGTCGAGCGTCGAGAGCGAGCTCGTGTCGTGCTTCTCGTCGCCGGTCAGCCGCGTGAGCAGCGCAGGCAGGTCGTCGTAGTCGAGTGTCGTCACGGTCGCCATGCACCACCGTAGAACCTCAACTATGGTTCAAGTCAAGTGCCGAGAGAACTCGCGTCGGTCACCCTCCGCCGCGTCGCGCTCGTCCAGGCGGGGAAGGCGGCCGGCATCCCGCTCGAGCGGGTCCGGGCCGCGCTCGACGTGCTCCCCTCCGGCAAGACGCCGACGAACCGCAACTGGGAGCGGCTCTCGCGCAGCTGGCGGCGCGAGCTCGACGAACGCATCGCGACACTCGAGGCGATCCGCGGCCGCCTCACCACCTGCATGGCCTGCGGCTGCCTCTCGCTGCGCACCTGCGCGCTGCTCAACCCGGACGACGAAGCCGGTTCGCTCGGCGGAGGCGCGCACTATCTCCGTAGAGTCTCTCCCCGTGGATGAGGCCTGGCGCACCGAGCTCGCGGAGTTGATCGCGATCCCGAGTGTGAGCGCCGACCCGGCCCACCGGGAGGACGTCAAGCGCGCCGGCGAGTGGGTCTGCGAACTCATCCGCCGCATCGGCGGCGCCGCCGAGCTGACGCCGTTCGGCGAGCGGGAGCTCGTGCTCGGCGACATCCCGGCCTCGAACGGCGCCGCGAACGCGCCGACCGTCCTCGTCTACAACCACTTCGACGTCCAGCCGCCCGCGCCACTCGAGCTGTGGGAGTCGGATCCGTACGAGCTCGACATCCGCGGCGAGTGGGCGTACGGGCGCGGCGTGACCGACGACAAGGGCCAGCTCTGGCTCGTCCTCAAAGCCGCGCAGCGGCTCGTCGAGGCGGGCGCGCTGCCGGTCAATCTCCGCATCGCGTTCGACGGCGAGGAGGAGATCGGCGGCCACACGATCGCCGACTGGGTCGCCCAGGACGAACGCGGTGCGGACGCCTGCGTCATCTTCGACGGCGGGATGCTCAGGCGTGACGTGCCGACCATCGAGCTCGCGACGCGCGGGCTCGTCACGTTCGACTTGAAGGTGCGGACGGGAGCCCGCGACCTCCACTCGGGGATGTACGGCGGCGTCGCCCTCAACGCAATCCACGTCCTCATGCGCTGCATGGACGCCGTGCTGGCCGGGCCCGACGGCCGGCTGCCCGAGCCCCTGCGGGCCGGCATATCCCCGCCGACAACCGAGGAGCTCGAGGCGTGGTCGCAGCTACCGCCCGGCGCGGAGTCGCTTTCGGAACAGGGGGCGCGTCCGCTCGACGCGAACGCGGCCGAGGAGTTCTACATCCGTACCTGGGCCGAGCCCTCGACGGACGTGAACGGGATCGTCGGCGGGAAGCCGGGCATCCGCAACACGACGCTCAGCGTCGCCGCGGCCGGCGAGCTCTCGATCCGTCTCGCGCCGGGCCAGAACGTCGAGACGATCGGCGCGGCAGCCGAGCGGTTGATGCAGGAGGCCGCGCCGGAGGGCGCCGAGCTCGAGGTCGTGTGGAAGGGCTCGAACCCGGGTCTCGTCAGCGCCGACGCGCCCGCGGTTCAGCTTGCGGTGGAGGCGTTCGAGCAGGGCGTCGGGATCCGGCCCCTCCTGACCCGCGTCGGCGGCTCGATCCCCCTGATGCCGGCGCTGACCGAAAAGGGCATCGACACGATCCTGACCGGCTTCGGCCTGCCGGAGTCCAACATCCACTCGCCGAACGAGCGCTTCCTCGTCCCGTACTTCGCTGCCGGAATCGACACGGCGGCGGCGCTCTTCGCCGCGCTCGGGCGGCTGTAGAGCTACAGGTCGTGCGGGTGCGTGTGCCGGCACGGGAGCCACTCGTGGCCGAACGCGCGCATCGCGTCGATGATCGGCAGGAGCGACACGCCCTTGTCCGTGAGTGTGTACTCCACGCGCGGCGGCGTCTCGGGATAGCTCTGCCGCTCGAGAATCCCCTCGGCCTCGAGCGCGCGGAGGCGCTCGGCGAGCGTGCGCGGGCTGATGCCCTGGCACGAGCGCTCGAGCTCGGAGAAGCGCCGCGGTCCTTCGGAGAGGTCGTGGACGAGGAGCGCCGTCCACTTTGCGCCCACGATCTCGGCCGTCGCCGCGACGGCGCAGGTGCTCGCCTCGTGCACCGGGTTCATCGTGCGCATCGCCATTTGCAGCGGAAAGTGTACGCCGCGTGAGCTAGGCCCGGAACGGCGCCGGACAGGCGTCGATCTTCGGGATCGAGAAGCGCGCGATCGTCCCGAAGCCCTCGCACGGCTTGCAGGCCTGCGCGACCCCCGCGTCGCAGGCGACCGAGAGGAAGATGAACGCGTCCTCCATCGTGAAGTCGTGCTCGTCGACGAGCAGGCGCGCGGCCTCCTCCGACACGAGCGCGAGCGCCTCGTCGTATTCGTAAGCGGTCGCGTGGGGAAGCCAGCGATCGGCGAGCTCCGTCACGGGCCACGTCGCCTGCTTCCCCTCGAGGACGTCGAAGCGGACGTCCACCTCGCCGGCGATCTCGACGCCCGTGAAGCAGATCTCCCCATCGCCCATCGCCGCGTGCATGTCGCCGACCGCGAACATCCCGCCGGGCCGGCGGACGGGGAAGTAGATCCTCGCGCCCTTGCCGTGCCAGTGGTCGTCGAGGTTGCCGCCGTGCCGGCCGGCGAGCCCGTTCGAGAGCTCCTCTCCGTCGGTCGCGACGCCGACGACGCCGACCATCGGCATCGCGGGGAACGAGACGCGGTCGTTCATCTTCACCATTCCGTCCCGCACCTCGAAGAGGCGCGTCAGCGGCGAGGGCACGTGCTCGATCAGCTGGCCGAAGCCGGGGATGAGCGTCGCGACGCCCCACTCGATCGGGCGGACGTCGAGGATCTCCACCACGAGCGAGTCGCCCGGCTCGGCGCCCTTCACCGCCACCGGCCCGGTCGCGCCGTTGATCCGCGAGAGGTCGATCTCGGTCACGAGGTCGTCCTCGCTCCGGATCTGCCCGGTGAAGCAGTCGTTCGTCTCGAACGTGACGACGTCGCCGGGCTCGACCTCCAGCGCGGGCTGGAGGTCGGGCCCGAACGACCAGATCACCTCGCTACGCGGGAGGCGATGTTGCGACACGAATCCTCAATGGCTTCATCTTCGACGTACACCGGTGCCGGTCTGATCAATCCCAGGGAGGCGGGTTGTGGGTCCAGCGGCCGCCGAGCATCGTCGCGACGACCTGGACTTCGCGCAGCCCCGCCGGCTCGCAGGCGAGCGGGTCGCGGTCGAGCACGACGAGGTCGGCGTAGCGGCCGGGGACGAGCGTCCCGCGGTTGCGCTCGTCGTGCGACAGCCAGGCGGGCGCGACGCACACCGCGTGCAGCGCCTGCTCGAGCGTGAGCCGCTGGTCCTCGCGCCAGTGGTCGAGCACTGCGGCGACGACGCCGGCCCACGGCTCGAGCTCCTCCACTGGCGCGTCGGAGCCGTTCGCGAGCATGGCGCCGGAGTCGAGCAGCGAGCGGAAGGAGTACGCGCCGTCGAGCCGCTCCGGCCAGTAGCGCTTCGCGAGCTCCTCGTCGGAGGGCGCATGCGAGAACTGAACCGAAGCGGCGATGCCGAGCCCGGCGAAGCGGGGGACGTCCTCCGGCGCGAGGCACTGCGCGTGCTCGATCCGCTGCCGGAGGCCGCGCGGCTGCCACGCCTCGCGTGAGCGCTCGAACGCGTCGAGCGCGGCCCTGTTCGCCGCGTCGCCGATCGCGTGCACGCCGACCGGCCAACCTGCCTCGGCTCCCTCGCGCACGATCGCCTCGAGCTCCTCGCCGGACGTGATCACGACGCCGCTGCCGTCGGTCATCCAGGCGGTCTGGGAGCCGAGCGTCCCGTCCATGAAGGTCTTGAGATAGCCAAGCCGGAGGAGGGGAGAGCCGACGCCGCTGCGGACGCCGATCTCGCGAAGGTGGCTCAGCTGGTCGGCGGGTGTCGACTGCCAGACGCGAAGCGGGAGCGCGCCCTGCTGCTCGAGCTGCTGCCAGAGGCCGATCGCGCCGAGCCAGCCGTCCTTGTCGTGCAGCGCCGTGACGCCGCGCGCAGCGGCGACCCGAACGCCGTTGCGCATCGCCTCGACGTACTCCTCGTCCGGTGCTCCTGCGAAGCGCTCCTTAAACCGCCAGGCCGCGCGCTCGTAGAGGACGCCGGTCGGCTCGCCGGCGTCGTCGCGGACGACCACGCCGCCTTCGACTTCCAGGTCGCCGCCGGCGAGCGAGAGCGCCGCGGAGTTGAGCCAGAGAGCGTGGTAGTCCTTCGAGATGAGCATCGCAGGACGGTCGGGCTCGATCTCGTCGAGCGCCTGCCGCGTCGGCCGTCCGTCGGGCCAGTCGGCGTCGCGCCAGCCCTGGCCGCGGAGCCAGCTGCCGTTGCGCGGCGCGGCGCGTACCGCATCGAGTGCGGCGGCCAGCGACCCGCAGCCGTGCAGCCGGACGTCGTTCCGCGCGAGCGCCCAGGTGGGGAAGTGGACGTGCGAGTCGGTGAATCCCGGGAGGACGCAGCGGCCGCCGAGGTCGACCGTCTCCGGGCTCGGCAGCGAGGTCTCGTGTACGCCGACGCCGCCCGCGACCCGCTCGCCCGCGATCCAGAGCGACGACACCGTCGGCAGCGACGGGTCGAGCGTCCGGATGGTGCCGTTCCGCAGGATCACGACGCCGAGCCTAGTGGCTCAGGCAGCTTCGAGCCGGGCCTCGGCGCGTCGCCGCCACACCTCGGCCGCGACGATCACGACGAGCGAGGCGCAAAGAACGACGACGGCCACAGCGATCACCTGCGGCAGCTGAGTCGGAAACCGCAATGCCGAGTAGAGGAAGATGGGGAACGTCTGCCGTGTCCCGATGAGGAATGAGGTGAGCGCGTACTCGTCGAACGAGGTCGTGAACCCGATCAGGAAGGCCGAGAGGATCGCCGGCAGGATCAGCGGAAACGTGATCCAGCGGAAGGTGCGCAACGGGCCGGCGCCGAGGTCGTAGGCGGCCTCGGCGAGCGAGCGGTCGATCTGCTCCAACCGCGGCATGATCACGAGGATCGTGTACGGGAGCACAATCACGACATGTCCGATCGTCACCGTCTCCAGCGACGGAGAGACGCCGAGCACGTGGAAGAGCAGCAGCATGGCGATCCCGAGCACGACGAAGGGGATGACGAGCGGACTGAGGAGGAGTGCGGTGACGAGCCCCTTGCCGCGGAAACCGCGTCGCGCGAGAGCGACCGAGGCCAGGATCCCGAGCGCTACCGCGATCACGCTCGACACCGCTGCCACCATCGCGCTGGTCTCGAGTGCGCCCCGCATGGCTCCGTTGTGGATGAAATCGTGGTACCAGCGCAACGTGAATCCGCTGAGTGGGAACGAAGGCACCGAGGCCTTGTTGAACGAGAAGACGAGGAGGATCGCGATCGGCGCGTACAGGAACACGACCACGAGCGCGAAGAAGACGCGCATGAGGCGGCGACCGTTGCGGGAGAGCGCTACGTCCATCAGGCGGGACGCGCCTCTCCCACCCGGAGGAACCGTACGAACACGAGAGTCAGCACGGAGACGACGACGAGCAAGAAGAGAGCGAGCACCGAGCCCGTCTCCCAGTCGGGGAAGCCCTGCCCGAACAGGTCGACGATCTGGTTCCCGTACATGTAGCCGCTTGTTCCACCGACCAGGGAGGGCGTGACGAACTCGCCGACGGTCGGGATGAAGACGAAGAGGAACGCCGCCACGACTCCCGGCGCGCTGAGCGGCAAGGTCACGCGCAGGAACGCCTGCCGCCGGCTTGCGTAGAGGTCGCTCGCCGCCTCGAGCAGCCCCCGATCGATCGTCTCGAGGGTGACGAAGATCGGCAGGGCGACGAACGGCAGCCAGACGTAGCCGAGCACCAGCATCACCGCAAAGCGGCTGTAGAGGAGGAACGAGAGCGGGTGGTCGGGTGACCGCAGTCCGGTCCAGAAGAGAAACGAGTTGACAACGCCTTGGTCGCCGAGAATCACGCTCCAGGCGAGCACGCGTAGGAGGTAGCTCGTCAGGAACGGGGCGATCAGCAGGAGGAGGAGCACGTATTTGCGCCGCGTTCCCGAGAGGGCGAGGTAGTAGGCCAGCGGGTAGGCCACGGCAACGACGATCGCCGACACCGTCAGCGACATCTCGACCGACTTGAGAAACAGGTGCAGATACGGTCCGCCCGAGAGGAACATGCGCCAGGCGGCGAGGGTGAAGCCGTGCGGTCCCGGGAAGAGGGCGAGCACGTCGAAGCTGTAGAGCGCGACGATCGCGATCGGGACGACGAAGAAGACGACGAGCCACGAAACCGGCAGCCCGAGCAGGCCCGGCGTCGTCAGGTCGGGGCGGCGGCGCCGCCGGCGTGGGGGCGCCGCCGCCGTTCCACCCATTCCTTCCGGTGTCAGGCCGCCTTCACCTCGTCCCACAGCTGCGCGTAGACCGCCCGGCGTGGAACGTCACGGTCGAGATACGCGTTCGGCAGCGTCACCGCCCGTGGGTTCGTCAGGTCGAGCGCCTTGAGCAGCGCGCTCGACGACGGCTTCGCGAGCGTGTTCGCGTGACCGTAGCCGTAGTTGTCCTCGAGCCACCTCCCGCTCTTGGCCGAGCTCCAAGCGTCGACGTACGCGTGCGCCAGGTGGAATCGAGGGGTGTTCTGGAGCAGCATGAACATGCCTACCCACGCGATCGGCCTCTGCCTGCCCACGTGCGGGTGCATATAGACGACGGGGTACTTCTTCCTCGCCAGCACCCAGTCGTACGGCCAGGCGAGGGCGATCCAGATGTCGCCCGAGGCGAATGCCTGATCGAGCTGTGTCTCGGATTCCCAGATGAACTTCACGAGGTGCTTCTTCGAGATCAGGAAGTTCTTCGATTGCTTCAGCTGGGCGTCGGTCTGGTTCCACGGATTCTTGAAGCCCAGGAGCATGCCGGCGATCGTGAGATTCTCCACGGGGTCGTCGTACCAGGAGATCTTGCCCTTGTAGCGGTCGTCGTAGAGAAGGCTCCACGACCGCGACTTCGGGTGCACCTTGTCCTTGCGGTACAGGATCGCGTCGAAGCCCCAGTCGTCCGGGATTCCGTACTGCTTCCCGTTGTGCTGGCCCGCTTTGACCATGAACGGGTTGAGGTACTTGAAGTTCGAGATGAGCGTCGTGTCCCACGGCTGGACGAGGCCGCTCTCGGCGAAGTACTTGACCCAGCCGACGTAGGGTCGGAAGAGGTCGGGATGCGCTCCGGCGTGGATCTTCGCCAGTGCGTTCGCCTCGTTCGTCATGTTGATGAAGAGCGGTTTGTTGTGCGGGTACTTGCGGAGGTAGGCCTGGAACATCGCGTGGTGCGGCATGGTGTTGTCGTAGCCCGCCCAGTCCATCACCTGCAGACGGCCGGTTTCCGCGGTCAGCCGCGAGATCGCCGCGTTCGCGGCCGCAGCCGGGCCGGCCACGACTCCGGCGCCTGCTGCGAGCGCTCCGAGCTTGAGCATGTCGGCCCGCGAGAGCCGACGGTCGAACGGTTCACCCTCCACGTCCATTGACGCCTCCTTTGGGCGTTAGTAGCTGGGCGGACTGATGACGAACAGAACCTCGGCGCTGTCGTCGCCCGGGTTGCTCACGCGGTGCGGCGTCGAGCTCCGGTAGTTGACGCTGTCGCCGGTCGAGAGATCGAGCAGCTCGTTGCCGAGCTGCACGTGGACGCGGCCCGCGAGGACGAGCAGGAGCTCCTCCGAGTCGCCGTGCGTGTACGGCTCGTCCCCCGTCGAGCCGCCGGGATCGAACGAAGCGGCCACGACCTCGAGCGAGTGGAGCGGTTTCGGCGTGAGCAGCGCCTTGCGGCCGAGGTGTCCCCACTCGAGCAGCTGTCGTTCCTGGCGGCGCAGGACACGTGGGCCGGATTGCGACTCCCCCGCGAAGAGGTCCGAGATCTCGATCCCCACCGCGCTCGCGAGGCGCTGCAGTGTCGCGACGCTCGCGTTCGAGCGGCCACGCTCGAGCCGGCTCACGAAGCTCTCGCTCACCCCAGCCGCCTGAGCGACGTCTCGCAGCGTCAGTCGGCGAAGCACCCGGATCGCGCGCAGGCGCTCGCCGAGCTCCAGCGTGCCGTTCGTCTCCTCGGGCGCCGCGAGAGCCGGTTCAGTCATCTGAACTTGGGGTTCAGAGACATGACGCGACTCTTTCACGGTCGCCTGGCGGTGTCAACCAGGCGCTGCGATCAGCGAGCGCCGAAGGACATTGACCGCCGCGCGCAGGCGTTCTACGGTCAGGCTCTGTCCAAGTCGCTGTTGACCGTGCTGGGCCTCACCGTGGCGCTGGCTGTCACGGGGCTTGCCGCGGCTGCACCGCTGCCGACGGTGTTCGACACGAGCGCGATGCACGGCAACGAGGCCGAGGATGCGATCGCGGTCAATCCGACGAACCCGTCGAACGTCGTCACCATGGCGACGTTGCGGCCGCAGGTCGCGGCGGGCCTCTCGGTGAATGTGACGTTCAGCGGCGGACGCACGTGGGCACGGCGTGTGGCCGGGAGCACGACGAGTGATCCCCTCGGAAGCATCTGCTGCGACGAGCAGCTCGCCTGGGATCGCTTCGGCAACCTCTGGCTGACCTACCTGTCGGAGACGACCTTCGACGTCGTCGTTGCTGTCTCGACGGACGGAGGGATGTCGTTCGCGAAGGTCGTGGACCTCGGGACCGGCGACCAGCCGTCGATAGCGGCTGGAGCGAACACCGTCTGGGTGAGCTACACGGGCAAGGGGAAGCAGATCCAGGCGTCCGGGGCACGCGTCACCGGACTCGGCCGGTTCAGCGCCTTCACTTCGCCCGAGAGTGTTCTCGGGCCGGGGGGCAACGGGGATTACGGCGACACCGCGGTCGGCCCACGCGGTCAGCTGCTGGTCACGTACCAGAAGTCGGAGAACGGGCAGGGCGGAACGGACATCTACACGGCCGAGGATCCGGACGGTCTCGGGCCGGCGGGCTTCAATGCCCCGGTGCTCGTCGCACACAGCCGCGTCGGCGGGTTCGACCGCATCCCGGCGGAGCCCGATCGGACGATCGACGCGGAGGCCAACCTCGCCTGGGATCGGAGCGGCGGCGCACACAACGGCCGCGTCTATCTCGTGTGGACGCAGGAGTCGCCGAACGAAAGCAACAACACGGACATCGAGCTCCAGTACTCGGACGACAACGGCTCGACCTGGTCGCCGGCGGTGAAGCTCAACGACGACCACACCGCCAACAGCCAGTACCTCCCTGCGATCGCGCTCGACCAGACGACCGGGAACCTCGCGCTCTCGTGGTACGACGCCCGCAACGATCTGGGAACCGGAGGGAGCGGCGACACCGACGGCACTCCGAACGACGACTTCCAGATCTGGGGCACCTACTCGACGAACGGCGGAACGACCTTCGCGCCGAACTTCCAGATCAGCCCCGGGACCTCGAATGCGGTCGACGCGCAGAACGACTCGTTCGACGTGGGCGACTACACGCATGCCGCCTTCGTCGGAGGCACGTTCTGGCCGGCCTGGTCGGACAACTCCAACAGCACGGGCACGAATCCGGACGGGACGCTGCACCAGCTCGACCTCTACGCCGCGGCGATCCCGATCCGGTAGCGCGACCATAGAATCGCCGGCGTGCCCTGGGACGTCCTGACCGAGGAGCAGCGTGAGCTGCGCGATCTCGTCCGGCAGCTCGCGCGCGAGCGGATCGCGCCGCGGGCCGCCGAGATCGACGCCTCGCACGAGTTCCCGTGGGACATCGTGGAGCTCTTCCGCGAGAACGACATCTTCGGGCTCTTCTTCGCCGAGGAGTACGGCGGTCTGGGCACGGGGACGCTGCTCTCGCTCGGCGCGATCGAGGAGGTGGCGAAGGTCTGTGCGACCTCCGCGCTGATCCTCGCCGTGCAGGAGCTCGGCTCGCTCGGCCTCAAGCTCGCCGGCAGCGACGAGCAGAAGGAGCGGTATCTGCCGAGGCTCGCCTCGGGCGAGTGGCTGCCGGCGTACGCGCTGACCGAGTCCGGCTCCGGCTCCGACTCGGCCGCGATGCGGACGACGGCGAGCCGCGAGGGCGACGAGTACGTCCTCGACGGCTCGAAGCGCTTCATCACGAACGCCGGCGTCGCGAACCTCTACACCGTCTTCGCCAAGACGGATCCGGACGCGGGCCACTCCGGCATCTCCGCCTTCGTGGTCGAGGCCGACGCGCCCGGCTTCGCGGTGGCGCGGCTCGAGCCGAAGATGGGCATCTCCGGCTCGACGACCGGCGAGCTCACGTTCGACGGCTGCCGCATCCCGGCCGAGAATCTGCTCGGCGAGGAGGGCGAAGGCTTCCGGATCGCCATGCGCATCCTCGACCGCTCCCGTCCCGGCGTCGCGGCGCAGGCGCTCGGCATCGCGCAGGGCGCAACCGACTACGCGCTCGAGTACGCGAAGACGCGCGAGACGATGGGGAAGCCGATCGGCCACCACCAGCTGATCCAGGCCAAGCTCGCCGACATGGAGACCGAGTGCGAGGCGGCGCGCGGGCTCCTCTACCGCTACGGCCGCATGGTCGACGAGGGTGTCGAGGGGCAGGAGCTGACGAAGGCGTCGGCGATGGCGAAGCTCAAGTGCGGCGACGTCGCGATGGCCGTCACGACCGACGCCGTCCAGATCCTCGGCGGGTACGGCTACATCAAGGAGTACCCCGTCGAGCGCTTCATGCGCGATGCGAAGATCACGCAGATCTACGAGGGAACGCAGGAGATCCAGCGGCTCGTGATCGCCCGCGAGATGCTGAAGGAGTCGCGCGCCTTCCTGTTGGCCGGCGACGTTGGCTGAGCTCGTCTTCCGGCCCTCCGAGCACGAGCCGCTCGTCGCGGCGGAGTGGGACGAGCGGCCGGTCGAGGAGGCGATCGCCGCGATCGTCGCCGACGCGGAGGCCGCCTTCGACGGCGCGCGCTGGCCCTGGCACCCGCGCGACGGGGAGGACGACGAGGACCGGAGCACCGTCTACCTCGGCGGCGCCGGCGTGATCTGGGCGCTGCACGAGCTCGGCTCGACGGGTTGGGAGGACCTCGCCGTCGCGCTCGTCGACCGCTACCGCGCGCGGCCGGACTTCCCCGAGTACGCGTCGGCGGCCAGCTACTGGATGGGGGAGTGCGGGATCGCCCTCGTCGCTTTCCTCCTGACGCGCGATGCCGGGCTCGCCGACCGCGTCCACGCGCTCGTGCTCGAGAACCTCGACTCGGAGACCAACGAGGTGATGTGGGGGACGCCCGGGACGATGCTGGTCGCCGAGGCGATGCTGGCGTGGACGGCGGAGCCGCGGTGGGACGAGGCGTGGGACCTGTGCGCCGAGCGTGTGCTCGCCGCGCGCGGCGAGGACGGCCTGTGGACGCAGCATCTCTACGGCCGCGACCACCGCTTCCTCGGCCCGGCCCACGGGTACGCCGGCAACGTTCACGCGCTCGCGAACCGCGGCCGGGCGCCGTCGCTCGCCGATCTCTCGCCGTACCTCGTCCGCGCCGACGGGCTCGCCAACTGGCAGCCGACGACCGAGATCACGCCGGAGCAGATCCGCGTGCAGTGGTGCCACGGCGCGCCCGGGATGGTGGCGACGCTCGGCGACCTGCTCGACCTCGAGGTCGCGGTCGCGGGCGGCGAGCTGACGTGGCGTGCCGGACCGATCGCGAGGGGGCCGGGCCTGTGCCACGGGACGGCCGGGAACGGCTACGCGTTCCTCGTCCTCCACCGCCGGACGGGCGACGAGCTGTGGCTCGACCGGGCGCGAGCGTTCGCAATGCACGCGATCGGCCAGGTCGAACGGGAGCGCACCGCACTCGGTCGCGGCCGCTACTCGCTCTTCACGGGAGACATCGGAGTGGCGCTCTTCCTCCGGCACCTGCTCGACGGGGAGCACCGCTTCCCGACGCTGGGCCCGTTCGAGGCGTAGCGACCCGTCGATCGTTTGCGTTCAGGCGAGAGGACTTCAGCCCGGACGCTCGTAGGATCCGCGCGTGGGTAGCCGTGTTTCTCGGTTGGCCGGGGCCGGGCTGGCTGCTCTGCTGGCCGTCGGTGTGAGCGCTTGCGGGGAGAGTGCCGCGGCTCGTATCAGCGTGAGCCCGCGAACCTCGCTGATCGACCAGCCGCTTCGCATCGTGGTCACCGGCTTGCGACCGCGCGCACGCGTCCTGCTGCGCGCCTCGACGAGAGATCGCTCGGGGGCTCCGTTCGTGTCTGAGATGCAGGTAGTCGCAGATTCTCGAGGGCGTGTCCGGTTGCGAGGCGACCGGGCGATGCAGCTGGTCTGGTCGCTGCACCCGCTGCACGTCGCCGCCTGGCGGTACTACTCGTACCACGCGCCGCTGGGATCCATGCGGGTTACGCTGCAGGCCGCCGGGCCAAGCGCGACGGTGACTCGTAATCTCCGCGCCGCCGGGATACGCGTGACGAACGTGCGTCCTGCCCAGAGTGGTTTCTACGGCGACTTCTTCGCCCCCCCGGCCGGCTTCCGGGGAAGGCGTCCCGCAATCCTCGACTTCGGCGGATCGGAGGGTGGACTCTCGACGAGCGAAAGTGCGGCGCTCTACGCGTCTGAGGGTTATCCAACGCTGGCGCTCGCGTACTTCCGAGAACCGGGGCTGCCGCGAAACCTCGTGCGCATCCCGCTCGAATACTTCGCCAGAGCCCTGCGGTGGCTCGCGGTCCAACCCGATGTAGACCGGGGCAAGATCGTGGTCAAAGGCGTCTCGCGCGGCAGTGAAGCGGCACAGCTGCTCGGCATTCACTACCCCAACCTCGTTCACGCCGTCATCGCACTCGTTCCGAGCAACGGCGCCGTCTGCGGGATCAGGCCCGTCGCTCCCGGAACCCAGGACTACCGCTGCGCGGGGCCCGCCTGGACGTTCCGCGGCAACCCCGTTCCCTACTTCGACAACCCCACCCTCGGCGCCAACCCGCACCCATTCCCGGACGAGCGGATCAACGGCCCGGTCTTTCTCCTCTGCGCCGGTCACGACAACATCTGGCCCTCCTGCCCCATGTCACAGCGCATCGTCTCCCGCCTACGCGCACACCACTTCCGCCACAGCGTGACTTTCCTCGACTATCCCGACGCGGGACACGGCCTAGGCAGCCTCATCCCCTACTACCCGGGCCCAGACCCAGCCAACCTGGCGGGCGCCGCCCGACAGGCCAACCAGATCGCCCGCGCCGACGCCTGGCCGAAGCTCAACTCCTTTCTCCGCACCATCCGCAACGGATAGATAGATCGCGGAGCACCCCCGTTCGAGCGGGATGCTCCGCGTGTCGGTCTCCGTGTCAGGCTTCGCAGCGACCGACGAGCTCGGCCGGCTGCGGCTTGGTCTTGTGTCCGGCCGCGGCCATGATCGGCGGGACTTCCGGGTCGGACACGAAGCTCTGCCAACCCTGGGCGTCCCAGTCGAAGATCGCCCAGACCCGGTCGCCCTCGGACGGGTCGCGGAAGACGGCCGCTCCCTTCGAGCCGTGCTCCTTGCGCTTCTCCGCTCCGGTCGTGGAGAAGATCTCCATGAAGCGGTCGATGTCCTCGACCTGTGTGGTTGCGAGCAGCATCTCGTTCTCCTCTCTGTCGTCGAATCAGACGGTTGCGGTTGGTGAAGCGACGAGGCGTTCCTGCGGGTCGAGGGCTCCGAGGGTCTCGACGACCTCGAAGCGACCGCCCTGCGCCTGGCCGATGTACATGTGCATCCGCACGTGGTGCTGGCCGGGCACCATCGCCGCGGGCCCGCCGGGCCCCTCGGCGATCCGTGCGTGATCGAGAGCGGCGATCACGTCGTCCTGATCGAGCGAGTCGGCCTCCGTCACGGCTGCCGCCCAGAGGCGGAAACCGCGGTAGAGCCCGGAGCACCCGCTGCCCCCGGTGAACTTCTGGCCGTTGGGATAGAGCGCGTCGTACTGGGCGAGGAGCCTCTGGCTGAACGGGTCGCCGACGCTCTGGTAGTAGTCGAGGCAGCTGTAGAGGCCCTCGACGTGAGCCGCCGGAAGCGCGCCGAGCAGGTTCTCCTCGAAGTACGTGCAGACGAGCTGGCCGCCCCGATCCCTGAAGCCGGAGTCGTGCAGCTGCTCCAGGAACGGCGCGACGCCGGGCGGCACCGTCGTGTTGAAGACCACGTCGGCGCCGCTCGCCGCGATCCGCTCGACGGTCGCGCGGTAATCCTCGTGATCGAGGGGGAAGTACTCCTCGCCCACGATCTCACCGCCGTGCGCCGAGACGACCTCTCGCACGCGCGCGTTCAGCACGTGCGGCCAGATGTAGTCGGCAGACGGAAGGTAGAAGGTCTTCGCCCCCGACTCCCGCATCAGCCACGGGATGAACCCGTCGATCTGCTGGGCCGGCACCGGACCGGTGCAGAAGACGAGCGGATCGGACTCCTGGCCCTCGTACTGCTCCGGATAGATGTAGAGCTTCTTGCCCTCCATCACGACGGGGCCCTTGATCGCTTGGCGGGTGGAGCTGTAGATGCCGCCGAGGACGACGTCGACCTCGTCTTCCTCGACGAGCTTCCGGGCGACTCCGACCGCGACCTCGTCGTCGGTGGCGCTGTCCTCCAGGTGCAGCTCGAGGGGGCGGCCGAGCAGCCCTCCCTTCGCGTTGAGGTCGCCGACGACCATCCTGGCGACGTTCGCGTTCGCGAGCCCGACGATCGAGAGCGGGCCCGTCTGATCGGCGATGACTCCCACCTTGATGGGGTCCTCGCCGGACTGCGGCGATGCCGTCATGACCTCTCCTTTGCTGTAGCGTTGGCAGTCGCCCCGGGGCGAGTAACTGCGACGCGTCTGGCTGCATTCTGTTCGGGGGGACATACGGAAACATCGGGAGGACTCCCCATCTTCGATCCCCCTCTTCGTCTCGGTGAGCTCGTCGCGACGCTGGCGCTCGCCCAGGACAACGCCTTCGGCCAGCCGCTGGAATCACAGCTCCGGTCGTGTCTGCTCGCGAGCTGGATGTGCGAGGCAGCGGGGCTCGAAGAAGAGGTCCGCGCGACCGTCTACTGGGTGGCCCTGCTCCGATTCGTCGGCTGCACCGGCCACGCTCACGAGGTCTCGACCTTGTTCGGCGACGAGATCGCGATCCGTGGACAGACCCTCGTCCACGACTCGGGCAATCCCGCCGAGGTCATGCGCGACATCGTCGCGTTCGCGACCGCCGGCCGGGACGAGGAGGAGCGGGAGGAGATCGTGCGGACGATCCAGGAGACGATCCGCGAGTGGGCCTTCCTCAACTTCTCGTCGGGCTGCGAGGTGGCCGACATGCTCGTCGAGAGGCTCGACTTCGGCCCGGACGTCCGCGAGGCGCTCGGCTGCACCTTCGAATGCTGGAACGGAAACGGTCATCCCAACCACGTGAAGGGAGAGGCGATCCCCCTGCCGATGCGCATCGTGCACATCAGTCACGACATGGAGGCGATCGCTCGACTGGTCTCGCCAGAACGCGCGCTCGAGGCCGCGCAGGAGCGCCGCGGAGAGACGTACGACCCCGCACCGGCCGACGTCTTCCTCGCGCACGGCCGCGAGTGGCTCGACCGTCTCGCCGACACGGAGCCCTGGGACGCAGTGCTCGCTCTCGAGCCCGAGCCCCACCGGCTCCTGGCCGGCGCAGAGCTCGACGACGCGCTCAACGTCGTGGCCGACTTCATCGACCTCAAGTCGCCGTACTGGAACGGCCACAGCCGCCGCTGCGCGAAGCTCGCCGAAGACGCGGCCGGCGTGCTGGGGCTCGACGACGCCGAGATCACGACGATCCGGCGCGCGGCGCTGCTGCACGACTTCGGCACCACGGTCGTACCGAACTCGATCTGGGACAAGCCGGGCTCGCTCACGCGGTCGGAGTTCGACCGGGTGGAGCTTCATCCGATGCTGACCGAGCAGATGCTGCGCCGCTCACCTGCGCTCGCCGCGCTCAACCCGGTCGCCTGCGCGCACCACGAGAAGTGCGACGGCTCGGGCTACCACAAGCGCGCGGCCGCCGACGAGGAGCTCGGCGCGTGCGTCCTCGCCGCCGCCGAGGTGTATGTCGGGCTGACCGCCGAGAGAGCGGACCGCCCGCCGTTCTCCCCTGACGACGCGGCGGCCGAGCTACGGCGGCAGGAGTCGGAGGGCCTGCTCGAGCCTCGCGCGAGCCGTGCCGTGCAGGTTGCCGCCGGGCACGGCGAGCCGAAGAGGCACGCGGGCAAGCGGCAGCAGAACCCCGGCGGGCTCACGCGCCGCGAGGTCGAGGTGCTCCGGCTCGCCGCGAGGGGCCTCACGACCCAGGACATCGCCGGCCGCCTCTTCATCTCACCCAAGACGGCCGACCACCACATCCAGCACATCTACGGCAAGATCGGCGTCTCCACGCGCGCGGCCGCCGCTCTCTGGGCGATGCAGCACACCGTGCTCACCTAGACGGTCACCGCTCGTGCAAAGTTCACGTGGTGGATAGACCGTTGACAACCGTGCTCTACGCGGTCGCGATGGTGGCCGTCGTGGTCGGGGCCGACGTGTTGTTCTTCCGAGGCCACGTGTGGGAGCGGCTGGCCTGCAACGTCGGCATCGTGCTCGTGTTCGGGGCGTTCTACCTCAGGTTCCTGCACCACGCCTAGCCGCTGCGCGGACGGGTGCGACGTTCGGCCGGGCTAACAGCTGTGAACGAGGCGCGGCTTCGCCCCGCTGACCGGGACGCGCCACAGCTCGCTCGGGCACCCCGACCCGGCGTGCCGGCTCGCAACCACCAGCAGCTGCTGCGAGTTCGGCGACCAAGCGGCGCTCGAGGAGCCGTACGGAAGATCGAGCTTCAGGAGCGTCCGCACCTTCCGCGTCGTGACGTCGATGACGGCGACCCTCCCCTTGGAATCCGGGAAGGCGATCCAGCGGCCGTTCGGAGACCAGCCGAAGACGGTGCCGGGGCCGCTGCGCAGAAGCGTCGTGCTCGCACCGCCTCGCGGCGACACGAGCCGCCACGCCCACGTGGCCGGGCCTGTGGGGGCGAGGTAGGCGATCCGGTCGCCGGCGGGCGACCAGAGTGGGTTGTCGCCGCGCCGTTCCAGACGCTGCAAATGGCTACCGTCGGCCGAGGCGGTCCAGATCGACGGCCGTCCCGAGTTCGTGGCCGGAGTGCGCGTGAAGACGACCTGCGTCCCGTCGGGAGAGAGGCTCGGCTCGTTGTTCAGGACCTTCGTGCCGCCGACCACGCCGACGACCGCGCCGGCCGGGACGCTGAAGATCCTCACCGGCCCACGACACGACGTGCATCCCGCTGCGAAGTCGCTGGTGGCGACGCGATCACCTCGTACGTCGATGGCGTACGGGTCGGGCCCTTTCCTGGCGAGGAGCTTGGGTTTCTGGCCGACCGTGATCGCGTGGACACCGTCGTCGCTGCCGTAGACGAGGAGGCTCGGCCCCACCCAGTCGAGCTGGCCCGGTGGGTCGCCCAGGTTGTTGGGGCAGCGCTCGCTGCAGGCCGTCTTGGGGAGCTGGTGGAGGTTCTTGCCGTCGGCGCCCGAGGCGCAGAACGCCCGCAGGATGTTGTAGCTGCCGGTCGCGTGGCCATTGGCCGGCCGGGGCCAGCGGTAGCCGAACCAGGCGATCTGCGTCCCGTCGGGAGACCAGGCGGGAGCGTTCGCGGTTCCGCAGGGCGACACGATCGTCGCCGCACCGACACCCCCGGCGGCTCCGCAGCCGAATGCCACCGCGATCGCAAGTGCGGTGCCGACCACTACCACCGTGCGGCCAAGCCGGATCATGGCGAGCGAAGCGTAGTCCGCGGTGCCAACGAGGGACCAATGCTCGAGACGGCGTGATCTCACCCGAGGGCGATGCAACAATCTCCCTGTGGACCTCGTCGTCTCTCCGCCCGCCGCCGACGCGATCCGCGAACGAGGCGGACGTCTCTACGTCTGGCCGAGACGGAGCCGCTGCTGCGGGGGAACGACGACGCTCGCCGCTGCAAGCGCGCCGCCTCCCGAGAAGGACTTCCGGAGAGAGGCTGCGGCCGGCTTCGAGCTGTATGTCCCGACCGACCTTGCGCGCCTTCCCGACGAGCTCCACATCGACGCGCGCGGCCGGTCGCGCCGGATCCAGGCGTACTGGAACGGCTGCGCCTGGGTGACGTAGCGTTCTCTGCGGCTACGACCTAGCGACCAACGCTCTCTCGCGTCGTCTTCGCGCCACCCAGTAGCCTTGCGGCGTGAAAGCTGATGACTCCGTTGTCGTGACGGTCGTGTCCAGCGCGTCCGAAGCCGACATCGCGTGCGGCCTCCTCCGCTCTGCGGGCATCGAGTGCGCCCACCGAGACACCGAGAGCATCGAATCGCCGGTCGAGGACTTCATCGCCGCCGGTCCGCAGGAGATTCTCGTCCACGCGGCAGATCTGCAGGCCGCGAAAGAGCTGCTGGCCGCACAGGCCGGGTGACGGAAGCGATGAGGCTCGACGGCATCCATCACGTGACGTGCATTACCGCCGATGCGCCCGGCAACGTCGAGTTCTACACGCGCGTCCTCGGCCTGCGGCTCGTGAAGAAGTCCGTCAACCAGGACGACCCGACCGTCTACCACCTCTTCTACGCCGACGAGGACGGGCACGCCGGCTCCGACATCACCTTCTTCGAGTACCCGAACGCGCGACCGGGTCGGGCCGGGGACGGGATGGTTCACACGGTCGTCTGGCGCGTCGGCTCGGAGGACGCGCTCCAGTTCTGGGCGGATCGTCTGAGCGCGGAGGGCCACGAGGTCGAGCTCGACGGCGAGTCGCTCCGCTTCGAGAATCCGGAAGGGCTCGCGCACGAGCTCGTCGTCTCGCACGTCGACGACGAGCCCCTCGTCGCGCGCCATCCGGAGATCGCGCCGGAGGTCGCGCTGCAGGGGTTCGAAGGCGTGCGCGCGTACGGACAGACGAGCGCCGAGTTCCTGTCGGCGATCGGCTTCGAGGAGCGGGACGGCAGATGGGACACGCGCGCCGACACGCGCGGCGGCTGGATCGAATACGGCGAGGCGCCGGAGGTGCCGGGCGTCGGCGGCGCCGGCACGGTCCATCACGTTGCATGGGCGTCGCAGATGGACGACCAGCTGGCCTGGCACGACCGCGTCGCCGAAGCCGGCGGCCACCCGACGCAGATAATCGACCGCTTCTGGTTCCGCTCGATCTACTTCCGCGAGCCGGGCGGCGTCCTCTTCGAGATCGCCACGCTCGGGCCGGGCTTCGCCACGGACGAGGATCTCGCGCACCTCGGCGAGAAGCTCATCCTGCCGCCCGCGTTCGAGCACCTGCGCGATCGCGTCGAGCCGGTGCTCACGCCGCTCCCGGATCCACGGGCGGACTGGTCGAGGACTTGAGCCTGCGTGTGCGGGAGCGTCCGGCCGCGGGTGAGGCGGCAGGCGCGCTCGTTCTGCTCCACGGGCGCGGGGCCGACGAGGACGACCTCTTCCCGCTGCTCGACGAGCTCGACCCCGAGCGCCGCCTGCACGGATACACGCCACGCGGGCCCCTGTCGCTGCCGCCGGTGGCTGGAAGCGTCGGCGGCGCTGGCGGCGCGCACTGGTACGTGCTCGGCGGGCTCGGCACGCCCGAGCGGGAGACGTTCGCGGCGAGCTACGCGGCGCTGGGCGAATTCCTCGACGCGCTGCCGTATGAGCGGGTCGTGCTCGGCGGCTTCTCGCAGGGCTGCGCGATGGCGTACGCGCTCGCGCTCTTCTGCGGGCGCCCGCGCCCCGAAGCCCTGCTCGCGCTGAGCGGCTTCATCCCGAGCGTCGACGGATACGCGCTCGACCTCGATTCGGCCTTCCCACGGATCGCGATCGTGCACGGGGCCGGCGACGAGCTGATCCCGCCGCAATGGGGGAGGGCAGCCCGCGACACGCTGGAAGGCGCCGGCGCCGACGTCTTCTACCGCGAGTCGCCGACCGGGCACTGGATCGACCCGGACGTGATCCCTCCGCTGCGGGAGTTCGTCGCCGGCTAGCCCGGTCGCGGGAGGGACGATGTGTCGACGACCTCGAAGTCGGCTCCCGTGAGCCGGCCGAGCGAGTGGAGGTCGTCGTTCGACCAGTGCCGGTTCGGTGCGCCCGAGACGTACCAGGGCGAGCCGTTGTCGGCGA
>DATGEB010000031.1:0-15265 GCA_035310545.1 Gaiellaceae bacterium | reverse complement strand
ATCGCGGGAAAGCCAATGATCGCGCGAGCGAGCTCCGCCACCCGCTGACGCTCGACCTCGTAGAACGACTCGAGAACGTAGACGACTTCCGCGACGATCAGGTCGGGCAGGAGGAGCGCCTCAGCTTGCGCCAGGAAGGTGCCCTTCAACGGCACCCAGCACGGGAACGCGATCTACTACACGAACTCCAGCGGCACGATCAGCGGCAACACGGTCAGCCTCTACCAGAAGAACGGCATCACCGCCGTCAACGGCTCCTCCGTGACGATCTCCGGCAACACCGTCACCGGTCAAGGGCCTGTGACCTACATCGCCCAGAACGGGATCGAGGTCGGCTCCGGCGCGAGCGCAACCGTGTCCGGGAACACCGTGAGCGATAACGCCTACAGCGGCACAAACGATGCGTCGTTGGGCGGGATCCTCGTTTTCGGCGGCCCCTGCTTCGGCAGTGCCTACACGACCGGCGTCTCCGTGACGACGAACACGCTGACGAACAACGATGTCGGCATCTTCCTCTACAACGCGGACGCGACTTGCCTCGCAACGTCGCCGACGAAGACGCAGAACAAGGCCGTCAACAACACCATCACCAACAGCAACACGACGAACGTGTCCGGCAACGGCTACCCGAACGGCTACCAGGCCGGAATCTCCGACTTCGGGAACAAGGACAACATCGTCAACAACAAGATCAGCGGCGATGGTTACAACCCGCTCTTCCAGCCCACCCCCGCCTCGCTCTACACGACGATCGACACGACCGGCTCACAGGCCGCGCACGTCAACAACAACAAGTAGCCCCAGAGCCACATCCAGCAGAACCCGGAGAGGGCGGCTCGCGCCGCCCTCTCCGCGCTCAGGTAGAGGACGCTCGCCCAGACGGTTGCTTCTCGTCCGAGGATTGCTTCTTGCGGCCTTCGAGGAGGATCTCGGCGATCTTGGCGAGCGTGAGCGGGTCGCTGAGCTTGACCGGCACGCCCTGCTCGGCGCACGACCTCTCGACCCACGCCACGGCTCGCTTACGCAGGGCACGCTCCTCGTCCGCCGTCACGGCCCCGTCCGGAACTCGACCTCAGTGAACGAGTCGCCGTCGAGCCGCCAGAAGCGAAGCTTGTCCTCGGGGACGCTGAAGATCGCGAGCGTGTCCCAGCCGTGGTGAGCAGCCCAGCAGAAGTCGTCGTCGCTCGGGACGGTGTCTGACCAGGGGTGCGAGTGGACGACGATCAGGGGCAGTCCGCCAGGGCGGGCGAGTTGCCGCTCCGACTGAAACCTGACCTTGTTCGGCTGGCGCTCCTGCTCATCAGTAGCCCACCACGTTCGACCCGACCGCGACCTCGGCGATGCCCTCGATCTCGCCGCGCGCCACCCACGATCCGCGCGGCCCGCGCGCCTCCCCCTTCTCCACGAGCCGGTGGCAGGCGAGCGCCACCGCCATGTCGTCGTGCCGACCGGCGTCGTGGTCGAGACGAAGCACGCCCGGCGACGACTCGCGCAGTCGGACGTTCCGTAGCTCGTCCAGTAGCCGCTCGTCGTCGGGCAGCCGAAGGGCGTGCTCGCGAAGCAACGTGTAGAGGGTCGTCGCGATCCTGCCGACCGACTGCGAGGTGAACGGGAACTCGTCAATCCGGACGGACCTGCGACGCAACCGCTCGACCAGCAACGCCGCCTGCCACGGATCAACGAGCACGTGAGCCTGGTACTCGGCGGCGGCGCGCACGAGCCATTCCTCCAAGTCAGCCAGGCTGACAGGCTTCAAGCGGGAGCCCTGCCATGTCTCGATCCGGTCGAGGGTGACGATGCCGTCGCGGAGATGGCAGACGGCCACCGCGGTCCGGTCGTGCTTCAAGCCGACATCGACCGCGAGGACGTAACGGTGGGCGGGCTGCGGCTCCTGCGGACCGTCCAAGACGACGCAGGCCGCGAGGTCCTCCTCGGCGACCAACCTGTCCTCGCCGCTCATCCACACGTTGTCGAACAGGCGCGCGAACGAGCTCGGAGGCAGCCTCCGCCGCGCCTCCTCGATCATCTCGGAGTCCATCCAGGGCGGCGGCCCGTGTACCTCGCTCACCCGCCAGAGCGGATCGGCGAGGCCGTGCTCACGCACCCGCGCGCTCCAGTGAGCCGGATCCGACGCCGTCGTCATGATCGCCAGCCGACCGGGCGCCTTCGGAATCGACGAAGTGACCGCCTCAAGCCTGCGCGCGGAGCGCGTGCTCGGCCACATCCCAAGCTCGTCGCAGACAGCGAGGAACGGCCGCAACTCCCACGCCGACGCCTCATCCGCCGCCATCGCCACCAAGCTCGCTCCCGTCCGCTTGACGACGATCCGCCACGTCTGAGCTTCAAGGACATCGTCGAGTATCGGGGCGCCGCGACTGACGAACCCGGCGAGCGCGTCCACCAGGAGCGCCGCCTGATCCTTGTCGGCCGCGAACGCGAAGCTGCGACTTCCCGGCGGTGCTTGCGTGACCAACGCTTCCAGCGCGACCGCCGCCAAGTCGGTCGTCTTCGACCAGCCGCGCGCCCGGCCGAGCCAGTGGTAGGGCGTCGAGGAGTCACGGTCCAGCACTGCGATCGCATCCGCGCGCTGCACATCCGTCGCCGCGTCGCCCCAACGGCTGCCGTCCTCCAGCCGGAGCAGACGGAGCAGCTTGAACTCGCTCATCCGCTTCTCCGCAACTCGTCAAGCTGCTCCTCTAGCGTGGGGACGCGCACGTCGAGGTGGTCCTCCAGCTTTCCGAGCGCGCGCAAGGCCGCCCGATGAAGCTGCACATAGAGGGACATGCACGGACGCGGCTCACCGCGCTCGTTGAGGATCCCGACCTCGTCCAGGTAGCGGTCGAGCAAGACCACCTTGGGAGGTACGCCTTCCCGACCGGGCCGAGGTCGCTGGCGCGGACACCCATCTGGCGCAGAACGCGCCGCCGATGGCCTCGACGGCGGTACCGGTCGATGGTCTGAGTGGAGACGCCGAGCATGTCGGCGGCCTCCTTCTTGCTCAGCAGTGCCCCGGATGCGACTTCGATGCTCATGAAACGGCCGGGACTCTATCCCGTGGTCGCGGCGCAGCCTTCCCGTCGCTCAGCCCCAGAACTACGGGCGTAGCGACGACCTGAGAGCGGTCACCGGAAGCGACGAGCTACGCGTCGAGGATCGCCACGCCGCCCGCCAGCGAGCGGCACAAGCCGTCAGGCGAGCGGCTGGGAGAGGCCGTCTTGCAAGTCGTCTTGCACGGCGACGCTTCCGCGCTCGCATCAGTCATCCCGGACCAGAAGAAACCCGCTGTTAGCAGCGGGTTTCTGAGTGGGCGCGGCTGGGATCGAACCAGCGACCCCTCGCGTGTGAAGCGAGTGCTCTCCCGCTGAGCTACGCGCCCTGAGCGGCCGATTCTAGCCGCGCCCGCTGTAGCCGAGAGAAGTCCCAGGCTGCTCTGTCCGCAGGGTCGAGTGAGGGGTAGATGAACATGGGTGCGCCCTGATCGCGACCGACCAGCTCGCCGGTGAGAGCTCGGCGGCCGACCCCTTATCGTGCGAGGTCTGACTCCGTCGGGCTCGCCGTGGTTCGGTGCCATGCGCGCTGCACTGCCGCAAACGCCGCCGCGCAGAGAACGGCGGCGACGACGAACGGCACGACGTCACCGGTTGCGTCGGCGACGGCGCCTCCAACGGCTGGGCCGACCAGCGCTCCGCTCGCCCAGGCCGCGTTCATCAGCCCGAAAGCCATCCCCTGCGGAAGACCGCTGCGCTCGGCTCCATCCGCGATCAGCGCGAAGGCCGGCGTGAACAGAGCGCCGTAGGCTCCGCTCGCGGCGATCAGGAGAGGGACGTATGCGAGCGGCCGGGGGCTGAAGGCAAGGCCGAGGGAGAACACGGCGGCAGCGGCGAGCGCAAGTTGAACCGGAGGCGCGATGCCGCGGTGATCGAGCATCCGGCCGGCGAGTGGCGAGACCGCCGTCTCGAGGCCGGCGCCCACCAGCCAGACGGCTCCGATCGCCGCCGCTCCCCAGCCGGCGGCGGCCAGGCGGAGCGGCGCCAGCACGGTGAGGACGCCCCAGAGGAGTGCGGGGAGCGTCATGAGGGCGAGCCCCGCGCGGAAGCGCCCGTCACGGAGCGCGCGGCGGACGGCGGGGAACGAGGGAGACTCGGGTGGGCTCGACTCGATCCGCAGCGTCCACGCGCCGAGCACGACAGATAGACCGGCAAGCGCCGAGAAGACAGCCGCGCGCCCGATCAGCGCGGCGATCGCGCCCACGACCGGGCCGAACAGCGCGCCGAATACGGCTGCCCCGAGGGCGGTCCCGATCAGCTCGCCGCGCCGGTCGCGCGGTGCGGCGGCGAGGAGCCAGGCGAACGATCCGGCCCACGTGAATCCGCTCGCCGTTCCCTGCAGGAGCCGAGCTCCGACGAGTGGCCAGAACCCGTGGGCGAAGGCGAAGCCGAGGCTGGCGAGCCCCATCAAGGTCAGACCGACGAGCACGGCGCGGCGCGCGCCGAGTCGCGCCGTCGCGACTCCGCCCGGGAGTCCTCCGATGAGCGCGCCCCCCGCGTACGCGCCGACCAGCACGCCGGCGCCGGCCTTCGAGAGGTGGAGGTCTCGAGTGAAGTGGGGGAGGAGCGGCGTCAGCGCCGCGAAGAGCATCGTGTCCACCCACACGAGTGCCGAGACGAGCACGAGAAGGCGGCGCATGCCGTTGAGCGTACGCACCCCTTACCGTTCGGGTGTGACGATCCGGAGTGTCGGCGCCGTATGAGGGTCGTGAACGCGCTGCCGGCAGCCGTCCGACCGCCCGGTCTCGTCGGCGCGCCGGCCTTCGCGGACGTCGTCGCCGAGCATCTCGACGCCGTCTACCGCTACCTCGTCTACCTCACGGGCGACCGCGCGGCTGCGGAGGATCTCGCGGCCGAGACGTTCGAGCGCGCGTTCAGGAGCTGGCGGCGCTTCGATCCCCGCCGCGGCGCGCCGCGCACATGGCTTTGCCGCATCGCCCATTCCGCGGCCGTCGACTGGTTCCGCGCCGAGGCCCGGCGCCAGCGCCGAGAGGAGACGTACTCGCGCGACGAGGCGTTCCTCGAGGAGTCCGTCTTCTCCGAGGGATTGTCGCCGGAGCTCGAGCGCGCCCTGCGGCGGCTGACTCCGGCCGAGCGCGAGGTCGTCGCGTTGCGCGTGCTGCTCGAGCTCGACGGGTCGAGCGCGGCGCGCGTGCTCGGGATCAGCACAACGGCTTGTTCGACCCGCCTGAGCCGGGCTCTGAAGCGACTCGAAGAGGAGATGACCCATGTCCGCACCTGACCGGAGCGAACTGGACGGCAACGAGGCGCTCGTCTCCGAGCTGCGGGCGACGCCGCCCGTCGCGCCGGAGCGGCTGCGGCAGCGCGTGCTGGCGCTCGAGCCCGGCGCCCGCGTCCGGATGTCGAAGCGGCGGAGGCTGACGCTCGTCGTCGTGCCGGTTGCCGTCGTCCTCGCGATCGGTGCTGCGGTCATACACGGCTTCGTCAGCTCCGGCTCGAACCAGAAGCGGGCGATGGAGCCGTCGCTTGCGTTCCACCATCTCACGACGGCTCACGGCTCCAGCGCGACGGGGACCGCGCGCTCGCGCGCCCGTCTCAACGTCTCGGGCAAGTCCGGGAATCAGCTCCGGCAGGCGGCGGCTCAGGCGGCGGGTCAGCCGCCGGCCGAGAAGACCTACAACGGCCCGTTCTATGCCGCGGCGGGCCCGAAGGTCACATTGAACGGCCTTGAGCAGGCGGTCACCATCCCGACGAACCGGCTCGTCCACGCGGACGCCTCGCTGCAAGTCAGCGTCAAGGGCCACGCGGCACTCACGAAGGCGACGAACAACGCGACGCAGATCGTCTCCTCCCTCGGCGGCTACGCGCAGTCGGTGAGCTACCAGAGCTCCCACGGCGGCGAGGGCGACGCGCTCCTGCAGCTGCGTGTCCCAGTGCAGAAGGCGGAGATCGCGATCGGGCGGCTCGCCAACCTCGGGACACTGCTCTCGCAGCAGGTCTCGACGAAGGACTTGCAGCAGCGGCTCACCTCGCAGACGAACGGGATCGGCTCGCTGAAGCGCGCGATCGCCGTCTACGAGCAAGCCCTCAACGGCGGAACCCTGTCCGGCTCGGAGCGGGTGCAGATCCAGATCAAGCTCTCGAACGCGCGGCACGCGATCACGCAGCTGCGGCGCGACCGCACCGCGACGCTGCAGTCGGGCGCGACGTCGAACATCTCGCTCCTGCTCACGACCCGCCAGCACGCGTTCGGGGTCACGCATCACGGCTCGACGCGCATCGGCCGGCTGCTCGGCTCGGCCGCGCACTTCCTCGCGCTCGAGGGGATCATCGTCCTCTACGCGCTGATCGTGGTCGCGCCACTCCTCGTCCTCGGGGGCCTGGCCTGGTGGGTCGTGCGTGAGCGGCGTCGGCGCGAGGAGCGGCTGCTCGCGTCTGCGTGATCTGGTGAAATACCGGACGTGCTGCTCGGCTCAGAGATCTCGACCGGCCACGAGGTCGGCCTCGTCGTGGTGGCGGCGGTCTTCATCGCGTTCGCGCTCGCGGCGTCGTTCATGGTGCCGCGCTACAAGCCCGACTTCCCGGGCCCGAACGGGATCGGCGTGTTCGCGATCGCGTCGATCGTGATGTTCGCGCTGATGATCGCGGCCATCAACTTTTTCGGCTAGCGGCGACTGCCGATACCCTGTCGGACTCCGGAGAAGTGGCCGAGTGGCTGAAGGCGGCGCCCTGCTAAGGCGTTATGGGGCTGAATGGCTCCATCGAGGGTTCGAATCCCTCCTTCTCCGCTAGCGCAGCGCCCGCCGCGGTTCTGCGCGCACCCGCGGAGGGGTGGCAGAGCGGTCGAATGCGGCGGTCTCGAAAACCGTTATCCGTCGTTAGGCGGATCGAGGGTTCAAATCCCTCCCCCTCCGCTCGTCGAGCCGAATCCGACTCGGGCCTCGAGGTGCGGGCTTCGGCTGCTCTGGTCTACTAGGCATGCGCTCGGAAGGACCGGCGAGCGACCTGCGGGAGCGTAGGTGCACGGAGACACTCGGCTTGGAGACGATCGCGGGCGCCGTTGCGTCCGTGGCGGCTGGGAGCGACACGAGATCGTCGTCCACCGATCTCTCACAATAGAGGTGGCGAAGTCACGTGCACGCCATGGGCCAGTTCGCGGCGGGGTCAGCAGGTGAGTGCTGGAAGCTCGCCCATGTGAACGGATGCTGGTCGCGGGGCGGCGCGGGCCGTGGCCGTCTTACGCCGGCGACGAGGCGTCTGCCCAGAGGACTGAGATAGGGACGGACGATCCGGTACGGGATGACGGTCGCAGATCGTGATCCCGAAAGCGTGAAACCGAAAGCGAGGCCTGCCGGCGTGAGGGCGAAGTGCCGATAGTGGGTGAAGCTCGGGGCGTAGCCGGCGATGTCGTGTCCGGAGGAGGTCAGCGGCGCCGACTGCGCGTGCGTGTTCCACGCGGCGATCAGCGCGGGAAGGGCCAAGGCCGGACTCGCGAGTATCTGGCTGAGTGAGACCGGCTTGCCGGAGTGGACATCGATGGTCGCCGAAATCCAGGTCTGGCCTCCGGTATCGCCGGGGTAAAGCTTGAGCGTCGGTATCAATGCGCTGACAACGACTGTGCTCGCAGAAGTCAGCTGGCCGTCAATCGTCGTCTCATAGGCGCCATCCCAGCGTGCCGCTGCGTGCTGTCTCGCCGACCGAGCGTAGCTGCGCTGATCCGCGACAAGCGCCCGGCGCAGCGCGATATTCGTCCTCGCGGCCTCCTTCGAGGCGCCGAGGACGTTCGGATAGGTGCCTGAGGTCACGTAACCCTGGACCGGGAAGCATGGTGTGGCGGCATTGATCACCGTTAAGCGGTGCACCGTGAACCTCCCGATGTCGGCGAAAGCCATGACGACAGCACACGACAACGCAAAGAAGAAGGCAAACAGCAGACGGCGAGATGGAAACTGGAGACGCTCAACCGGCTGGAGTAGATGAGGCGCGAACCACACCACGTCCTCCGTGGTCTCGAAGAGCACTGAAAGGGCGATGTCGTCGCCGCGTTCGCCGATCACCGGGCCGACGCCCGATGCAGAAGGCTCCGACTCGCTCCAAACCTCCCCGATTCGCCGTGCGTACCCGCTCGCCTCGGTCTCTGGGGTGGCCACGATCCGTACGCGATCTCCGAAACTGGGCGTGGTCGTCGGTCTAGCCCTCGCTACCAGTCTCGACGCCCACGACAGTCCGGACACCGGGCACCATGCTACGGCAACCACCAAATCACGGAGATGATGTCGCCGCGCACGCCACTGTCGCGGTGCGCTGCTTCGAACGGCCGTAAGCTCTCGGCGCGTTCCGCCATGGCGGCGCGCGGGCGAGATCGACGGCCGCCGCCACAGCGTCGTCTTGCCGATCCCGGGCTCTCCGATGACCTCGAACGCGCAGGGTCGCTCGGAGCTCAGAAAGGTCTCGACTGCCCCAGTTCCGATTCGCGCCCGGGCACGCTCGACACGCTCAGAGCGTATGCGCTTTCGCCTCCCCTCCGCTTCCTGACTAGGGTCGGCCTTGATGCTGCTGCACGTGCACGAGTGGGGCGATCCGGGTGGGGAGCCGCTCGTCTGCCTCCACGGCGTGACCGGATATGCCGGTGTCTACCAGCGCCTTGCCGAGGAGCGTTGGCGCGAGCGTCGTGTCCTGGCGTTCGACCTTCGCGGCCACGGACGGTCCGGCTGGGAGCCGCCTTGGACGTTCGCAACGCATGTGGCGGATCTCGTCGAGACGTCGGAGACGCTCGGGCTGTCGACAGCCGACTGGGTCGGCCACTCGTTCGGCGGCCGGCTGGTGCTCGAGCTCGCCTCCGCCCGCCCGCAACTGGTGCGACGAGCCGGCCTGCTGGATCCGGCGATCCAGCTCCTGCCAGAGGTCGCGCTGGCCGCTGCGGATTTCGAGCGGCGAGAGCCCGTCTACGAGAGTGTGGAGGAATACGTCGAGGAACGGCTGCTCTTGTATCCCGATTCTCGCCGCGCCCTGATGGAGCACGAGGCCGCGCAGCACCTCGAGCGGCAGCGGGACGGACAGCTACGCCGGCGAACGTGCCAGGCCGCGGCGGTGTCGATCTATGGCGAGCTCGCGAGCGCTCCGCCGGCCGCGTCGACACTGGCAGCAGAGACGCTGCTGCTGTACGCGCCGGCCTACGGGCTCGTGCATGCGGATCAGGTCGAGACGTACCGCGCCGCGTTGGGCGACCGGCTTCGGATCGTCGAGGTGCCCGGCATGCACATGGTTCAGTGGGACGCGTTCGATGAGGTCGCCGACGCGGTCGAGCAGCTCCTGAACGGATAGTCGAACGAGCTCTACGCGTACGTCCGGCGAGAGAGCCTCCTGCGGCCGGGCGTGCTGGATCAGCCCGACGGCCGGTTTAACCCGATGACCGCGCTGGTGCCGGACTCGCCGACCCAGTTCACGGTCGACGGCGGCACCCTGACTCCGCTGGCGCATGCGTCCGCGCCCGCCGGAGCGGCTCCCTCCGGGATCGTCGTGACCTGATCCAGGGCGAAGCGGCGAGGCGGGCCTGCGGCTGCCCGCCTCACCGCACTTGGAGAATCACGCGGTCGCGCCGGTCCGTGCGGCAAGCGCCTGCTTGAGGAACTCGAGCGCCTTCTGCGTGTCGCCCCGATCCTCGTAGATCTCTGCCATCGCCGTGAGAGCCTCGGCGACGTACTTGTTGGCTAGAGGCGCCTGCTGGACGGCGAGCTCGTAGAGCTCGAGCGCTCGCTCGTGGTCGCCTTGCTCTTGGAAGACGCTGGCGATTGCGGAGTACGCCCGCGCCGCGTCTCGCGGTGCCGCGGCCCTGACACGCGGAACGATCCCGAGGAGGAGCTCGGCGGCTTTGTCGCCTTCGCCCAGAGCCGAAAGAGCGCGCGCCCTTTCGATGGTGAACATCGCCACGTCGGTCGTCTCGCCTGCGGCGACCATGACCGGCTCCCCTTCGTCAACCAGGTCGAGCGCGGCGCGTGAGTTGCCTCGATCGTTTTCGATGTAGGCGAGCAAGAGGAGCGCGCGCGCCGCTTCGAGGGTCTGCTCGCTGGCTCGCAGGGTCACCATCGCCAGCTGCGCGTATTCGGCGGCACGGTCAGGATTTCCCTGAGAGAGGTGGACGCGCGACTGCGACCAGTAGAGACCCGCGCGCAACATCGGGTCGACGGTCTCTCGGGCGAGGTCGAGGACTTCGCCTATCGTTGCGTGTGCGCGGGCAAAGTCGCCGTGGTCGACGTATGCGTTGGCGAGGAGCAGCGCGAATCGGACGTGGTCGAAGTGGTCTCCTCGCGAACGAGCGTCCTCGAGAAAGCGCTCGAAAAGCGCGAAGCATTCGTCGAAGCGACTCTGGGCGGCGTAGCTCGGGCCGAGCGCACTTGCGGCGATCGAGGCGTCCCCGGCGGAAAGGCTGCCGGAGTCAAGTGCCTCCTCCAACCAGGCGGTTCCGCGAGAAGTGTCCCCACGGCGCAGGGCGAGCTGGCCCAGCCCGAGCTGTGCTCGCGCCAGCGCCGCCGGCGAATCGGCATCGTCACGTGCCGCTTCGTAGAGCTCCGCCGCACGCTCCTCGTCTCCCAGTCGTAGAGCCACTTCTGCTTCGAGGAAATCCGAGCTCATGCCTTCTTGGGACGAGGCCCCGGTAGCCAGATAATCCGCGCTGACACCAAGCCGCTTCGCGAACTCGCGAAGAATCTGGAGGGAGGGCACGCGCGCGCCGGCCTCGATGCGCGATACGTACGCAGCTGTACAGCCGTCGAATGACAGCTCGCGCTGGGTCAGGCCGGCGGCTTGTCGCGCTTGTCGAAGGCGCTGCCCGACAGCTTCCGGATCGTCGACGTGCGTGGAAGGTCGACGCGGCACGACTCGGCAGACTACAGACAGCTCGAGTCAATTTCCAGGGGTTGCCCGTGGCGACGCACGATCGAGTGCGCCGCCACCGGACGAGCGACGCTAGAGCTTCGGCCAGGGACTGTCTGCCAGCACAAGCGCGAGCAGCACAGAGCCGACAACAACTGCCAGGAAGGTGATCCTCGCCTTCAACGGACTGCCTTTCGTCGATTTGACAGAACAGCCCGGCCGGGTGACCGGGGTTGTATCCCACGCGTCGGACGTACCCGTCTGTTGTTTTGGGCTGCCTAGGCAAGGCGATAAACTCGAGGCGAGTTGTTCCCTGCCGCACAGATGGATTAGCGATCGCCGACTACCGCATCATCTGCGTCTTCCACGGTGCCAACGGCCACGTTCAGGCGGTCGGCTACTCGGAGGGCGGCCACGAAGTCATGTACGACGACGTGTGGACGATCGAGCAGGCGAGGCACGCGATCCAGAAGGGCCACCGCCTCTACACCGTCAGCCCGTCGACCGGCGCCCAGGCCGACATCGAGCTCCACGGCGACACGATCCGGACGAAGCCGGAGCAGAGCACCGACAACACGCTTGACGACCTGCCGATCCGCGGCTAGCGCCTATACGCTGGGCGCCCTCGGAGAGGTGTCCGAGTGGTCTAAGGAGCGCGACTGGAAATCGCGTACGTGCTGAAAGGTGCGTCGCGGGTTCAAATCCCGCCCTCTCCGTTTCAGACACGTCCGGAACCAGGTTCCGGACGTGTCCCTTTCAGTCGAGGATGCGGGCGATGAGCTCTTCGCGTCTCAGCACCCGCTGTGCCGTGCCCGCCAGGCGGACGTCATAGCCGGCGTCCTTCGGGAAGAGCACCTTGTCGCCGGGGGAGACGCCCTCGGCGTCGGGGCCGACCGCGATGACGATGCCGCTGCGGCAGTGCGCCTCGAGACTCGCCGGGAGAATCAGGCCGGCCCGCGTTTCGGCCTCCTCTTCGGCGTACTCGACGACGACGAAGTCGTCGAGTGGCTCGAGCGCGAGTCTCGTGGGGCGCGGATCCTCCAACACGACGTCCACCATACTCCTGGAAGTGGCCGATTCGCCCTTCGTCGAGCTCGAGGTAGGCACGCGCACCGTCAAGGTGACGAACCCCGACAAGGTGTTCTTCGGCGCGCGCGGCGAGACGAAGCTCGACCTCGTCCGGTACTACCTCTCCGTCGGCGAGGGGATCGTGCGTGCCTTGCACGAGCGGCCGACCCAGCTGAAGCGGCACCCCGACGGCGCCGAGGGCGAGGCCATCTATCAGAAGCGCGTGCCGAAGCATCGACCCGATTGGATCGAGACGGCGACCGTCACGTTCCCGTCGGGCCGCACCGCCGACGAGCTCTGCGTGACCGAGCTCGCGCAGGTCGCCTGGGCCGCGAACCTCGCCACGATCGACTTCCATCCGTGGCCGTCGCGGCGGACGGACGTGGAGCACCCCGACGAGCTGCGGATCGACGTCGACCCCCAGCCGGGCACCGGGTTTGCCGAGGCGAAACAGGTCGCGGCGATCGTCGAGGAGACGCTCGACGAGCTCGCTTTCGTCGGCTGGCCGAAGACGTCCGGCAACCGCGGGATCCACATCGCGTGTCGGATCGAGCCGAACTGGGGCTTCCGCGAGGTGCGTCGCTGCGCCCTCGCCTTCGCCCGCGAGGTCGAGCGGCGCGCGCCCAAGCTCGTCACGACCGCGTGGTGGAAGGAGGAGCGCGGCGAGCGCGTCTTCATCGACTACAACCAGAATGCGCGCGACCGGACGATCGCCTCCGCGTATTCGGTGCGCGCACGTCCCGACGCGACCGTCTCGGCGCCGTTCCGCTGGGACGAGCTCGACTCGCTGGAGACCGAGGACTTCACCCTGGCGACGATGCCCGCGCGCGTCGCGGAGCTCGGCGACGTGCAGGCCGGCATCGACGACGAGGTGTGCGACCTGCGCAGGCTGATCGAGTGGGTCGAGCGCGAGGAGGCGGAAGGGGCCGGCGAGGCTCCCTACCCGCCGAACTTCCCGAAGATGCCGGGCGAGCCAAAGCGCGTCGAACCCTCGCGCGCGAAGAAGGGAGACGGATGAGAAGATCGTCGATCTGCCGGAGTGACCACTAGCTGCGGAGCAGGTCTTCGACGGCGAGGTCGTCTGGGCTGCGCGGCGGGCGCACCTCGCGCCAGGTGCAGTCCTTCGCGTTCTTGTCGGGGCGGAAGCGGAGCAGGCGCGTCCCGTGTCGGAAGCGGCGCTTCTCGAGCTTGTCGAAGCGCACCTCGACGACGAGCTTCGGCTCGAGCGGAGTCTCCTCGAGCTCGCCGGTGCCCCAGCGGTTCGGCTCGCTGAAGCGTCGCTCGCTCGTCACGTCGACGAGCGGCAGGACCAACGCCTGAATCTCGGCCTGGTTCTTCGCTCCGACCGCGGCCGAGCCGACGTAGTCGAGGTCTCCCTCGTCGTCGTAGAGGCCGAGGAGGAGCGTCGCGATCGTCTCGCGGCCGCCTTTCTTCCAGCGGATTCCGGCGACGACGCAGTCGGCGGTGCGGTGCGGTTTCACCTTGACGACGGCCTCGCGCGAGCCCGGGAGGTAGGGGAGCCCGAGCTTCTTCGCGACGACGCCGTCGAAGCCCGCGGCCTGCAGCGACTCGAGCCAGTCCTGTCCCTGCTCGACCAGATCCGAGACGGGAGAGAGCCGGAAGCCGGCGCCGACCTTCTCGAGCTCGGCGCGCCGCTTCTCGATCGGCCGCTCGTGTACCGGCTTGCCCGTCCAGAGGAGGAGGTCGAAGGCGACGAAGGTCGCCGGGATCTCGCCCGCGAGCTTGCGCACACGGCTCTCGGCCGGGTGGAGGCGCATCTGCATCGCGTCGAAGTCGAGCGCGCCGCCTCGGGCGATCACGATCTCGCCGTCGAGCGCCGAATGCGGTGGCATGAGCTCGCCGAGCGGCCGGAGCTCCGGGAAATAGCGGAGGAGCGGCCGGCCGTTGCGCGACCAGAGCGCGAGCTCCCCGCCGTCGTTCTCGAGCACGCCGCGGAAGCCGTCCCACTTCGGCTCGTAGCGCCAGCCGCCGCCGGACGGGAGCTCAGAGACGAGGTCGGCTTCCATGGGAGGGAAGGGGACGCTCGAGCCGGGCACGTCAAGCACGCGTCCAACCTAGACGACTCGTTCGGAGCGCGCGATACTCGGACGCGTGGGGGGCGAGAATCCGGAGAAGGTGCAGGACGCGCTGTACCGCATCGCCGAGCTGGCGAGCGCGGCGCAGGACATGGAGGAGTTCTACCGCGCGATCTACAAGATCGTCGGCGAGCTTACGGAAGCGGAGAGCTGCTTCATCGCCCTCTACGACGAAGACCGAGGGCTCATCAGCTTCCCGTTCTACGTCGACCCGGTCGATCCCCGGCCCCTCGACCCTCACCAGTGGTACGAGTTCGGGCTCGGCGAAGCGCGCGGCGTCACTGCCTACGTGATCCGTACGGGCAAGCCGCAGCGCATTCCGGAGGATCGGCTGAAGGAGCTGGTCGAGCAAGGGGAGGTCGAACTGCTCGGAAAGGCCGCCGAGGACTGGCTCGGCGTTCCGCTGCGCTCGGACGAGCGGACGGTCGGTGTCCTCGCAGTCGCTTCGTACGCCGAAGGCTTCCGTTACAGCGACCAGGATGAGGATCTGCTCGGATTCGTGGGCCAGCACATCGGAGCCGCGCTGTCGCGAGCTCGCGCCATCGAGGAGACGCGGCAGCGCAACGCTGAGCTGGCACTGATCAACAGTGTTCAATCGGCGCTCGCCGGCGAGCTCGAGATGCAGGCGATCTACGACGTCGTCGGCGACAAGATCCAGGAGATCTTCGATGCCCAAGGGACGGCGATCGCGGTTCTCGACGAGGCAGCGGCGCTCGTGAGCTTCCCGTACCTCGTCGAGCGGGGCGAACGCCTGCGGCCGGAGCCGGTGCCCTTCACAGCCGGTTTCACCAAGCACGTGCTCGAGACGGGCGAGCCGCTGCTGATCAACGAGAACATGACGGAGGAAGCCGAGCGACATGGCGCCTATGTGGTGGCCGGTGAGATGCCGAAGTCCCTTCTCTGGGTCCCGCTCAAGACGGGTGGGCGGGCGAACGGCGTCATTTCCCTCGACAACTTCGATCGCGAGCATGCCTTCGACGAAGCGGACGTTCGGCTGCTGACGACGCTGGCCGGCAGCCTGAGCGTGGCGCTCGAGAACGCGCGGCTCGTGCACGAGACGCGGCAGCGGAACGCGGAGCTGGCGCTGATCAACAGCGTGCAGGAGGCGCTCGCGGGCGAGCTCGAGATGCAGGCGATCTACGACGTCGTGGGCGACAAGATCCAGGAGATCTTCGACGCCCAGGTGGTCGACATCGGCATCTACGAGGAGGCATCCGGGCT
>DATGEB010000030.1:0-18382 GCA_035310545.1 Gaiellaceae bacterium | reverse complement strand
CTCATCGTCGGCGCCGCGAGCCGCGACGACGCCGACAGGCTGGCGGCTCGCCTGCACGGCGAAGTCGGTGCGGGCGGAGAGATCGTCCGTGAGGTCGAGCCTGCGAATCCGTTCGCCATCTTCGGCGGCCTCGGCACCTAGTAAGGACACGTTGACGGATCCGGCCGGGCGGGTATCCTTCCGCGTGCGCCGCTCGCTCAGGGGAATCAGCCGAGCGCAGCGCATCTCTTCGTTTGGAGTGGCAGCACCGACGGGTGCTGCGCAGATGCAAGAAGCGATTCAGCAGCCGACCAGCTCACTGGAGGCGACAGACCCGATAGTCGCCGCCGCCCTCCGCGCGGAAGCGTGGGCGGGCGAGCCGTTCCTGCGCGAAGGCGAGGATCCGGCCGAGGCGCTCGCGGAGGGAACCGCGCGCCGACGCGCGCTCGACGACGCGATCGCCGAGCTGGATGCGGGCGAGAAATCGCCGTCTCCGCACTGGAAGGTCCGCTACGGGCTCCTCCTCGGCCTCGAGCGGGTGCTCGCGGAGCCGGAGCCGCGCACGGCCTCCGGTACTGCGCTCCGCCGCCATCAGGTCGACGCGCTCGCCGGGATGCTCACCGAGCTCATCGCGGCGAGCCAGCGGTACGACTCGAACGGCAACGGCAACGGTCACGCCGCGACGGCCGAGGAGCTCGAGGAGCAGGCCGTCGAGGACGAGGACGAAGACTCGACGCTCGTGGTCGAAGTCGAAGATGCCGAGATCGAGGACACCGAGCTACCGGAAGAGCCGGAACACGACGACCCCGGCGCGATCCGCCGCTACCGCTTCCGCCACCCGACGGCGTCGGGCAAGACGATCGCCGCGGCGGGCTTCGTCGAAGCTGCTCGCACGCTGGGCGTCCTGATCCTGACCCACCGCCGCCTCCTCGTCTCCCAGTTCACGCGCGACCTCGCGACCGAGGGCTACGCCAAGCGCATGACCGACGTGATCACGCGCGACAGCCGAAACGCGAAGAAGGCGCCGCTCACGATCCAGACCTACGCCTGGTTCGCGCGGCACGTCGAGGAGATCGACCGCGACGCGTACCAGCTCATCATCTGCGACGAGGCCCACACGGCGCTCGGGGAGAAGACCTCCGCCGCGATCCGCTCCTTCCCGGAGCCCATCTACATCGGCATGACGGCGACCGAGCAGCTGATCGCGAAGCAGGTCTCCGACGTCTTCCCCGCCTCGGTCGACGACCTGCCGCTGCAGGACGCCGCGCGCCGCGGGCTGATCGCGCCGCTGCGCGACCTGCGCGTGCCGCCGGTCGCGGCGGTCAACTCGGTGCCGATCGTCGGCGGCGACTTCGACCAGGAGATCCTCGCCAAGACCCTCGACCACCAGGCGCTGAACATGGCGGCCGCGAGCCTCTACCGCGACCGCTTCGACAACACGCCCGGGATCGTCTACGCCGCCGGCGTCGACCACGCGTACAACCTCGCGCAGGAATTTCGAGCCGCCGGGCTGAAGGCCGAGGCCGTCTCGGGCCGCACGCCGCCGGTGCGCCTCGCCGAGACGCTCGCAGCCTACGAGCGCGGCGAGATCAACGTGTTGATCAACGCGCAGCTGCTCGCCGAAGGCTGGAACTCGCCGCGAGCGACCGTCTGCATGCACCTCGCGCCGACGGCCTCGAAGCGCGTGTACCAGCAGCGGATCGGGCGCATCATGCGGCTCCACCCGCGCAAGGAAGCGGGCATCGTCGTCGACTTCGTCCCGAAGGGCGCGACGCACAACGAGCGCGTCGTTTCGCTCCACTCGCTCCTCGACGCCGACTTCTACCGCGAAGGCGCACGCGTCACTCCGGCGCCTCGCCGCCGCTCGCAGCGACGCGCACGTCGCCGCCTCACCCCGGCGCCGTGGCTCGTGCCGGTCACGCCCGACGTGCGGCGCCGCTTCGGCGTCATCCAGCGCGAGTGGCAGCGCATCGACCCTAAGTACCTCGACGAGGACGAGCAGCGCGCCTGGGCGATGATCGCCGGCCGCCAGATCCGCTTCGACGAGCGCGCGTCGTTCGTCCAGAAGCTCACGGACCGCAGCGCGAGCAAGGCCGCGCTCGAGCAGTTCCTCACGACCGCGGCGGCCGAGAACCCGAACCGGCGGCTGCGGATGATGGCGCTGCAGGACCGCGTCTCGATGCGGGTCGAGCGCGCCGACTTCGACGACCTCGTCACGCTCGTGACGCAGGCGCCGACCTGGGAGAAGGAGCGCCTGCCCGGAATCCGCACGCTCCTGCGCGCGATCGGCGAGGAGAAACCGGACGCGCCGGAGCAGATCCTCGCGCGCTGGACGTGGCGGCTCGCGCGGGCGACACGCAAGGTGCAGGACCGGAGGGCGTCGGCCGAGTACCCAGAGGCGAAGCGCCTTCTCGGCGCGCTCGCGAACTCGCGCGGTCATCGGCACGAGGAGAACGCCGCGAAGCTCGTCAAGGCCGCACTCGAGCTGCCGCTGCCGGTCGGCGCGGCGCTGCTCGCGTCGGCCGAGGGCTACACGCCTCGCGCGACGAAGCTCATCGACGATGCCCGCGAGCGCCTCGGCACGATCCAGGACGTGGCGCTGGCCCTTGCCGAGAACCTGCCCGCGCCGAAGCAGGGCGGCGGCCGCACCAGGCGGCGCCGGCGGCGGAGGCGCAAGGGAGGCGGAGCCGCCGCGGCCGAGAAGCCGGCCGAGAAGCCGTCTGCCGACAAGGCCGAGTCATCGAGCTAGACCACGTCCAGCTCGCGGCGCCGCCCGGCTGCGAAGCGGCGGCGCGCCGCTTCTTCGGCGACCTGCTCGGCCTCGAGGAGCTCGAGAAGCCTGAGCCGCTGCGCTCGCGCGGCGGCGTCTGGTTCGCGCTGGCCGGAGGCGGCCAGCTCCACGTCGGCGTCGAGGATCCGTTCGAGCCGGCGCGCAAAGCGCACCCGGCATTCCGGGCAGCGCGCGAGGAGCTCGACGAGCTCGCGAGCCGGCTCGAAGCTGCGGGCGAGCGCGTCGAGTGGGACGACTCGCTCCCGAGCGTCCGCCGTTTCTACACGGCCGACCCATGGGGCAACCGGCTCGAGCTGCTCGCGCAGTAGGGCCATGTTGAGGGTGCGGCGCGCCCTCGCACTGCCGTTTGCCTCGCTCGACTCCCCCGCGTGGTCCGCCGGACGGAAGCCAGTTCGTCGTTGTCGCTAGCTCGCGGGGCCGCCGGCGCTCTCGCTGCCCCCGTCCTCGCCGTTCTGCTCGCGCTCGCGGAGAAAGCGTGTGAGCTCGGCGGCGAGACTCTCGCCGGAGGGGAGCTCCTCGGCCGCCTCCATCAGATCGACGCGCCGCTCGAGCTCCTCGACATACGCAGCCGTGTCGGCGTCGGACGCGACGGCTTCCGTCACCTGCTCTGCGTACTCCTCCGCCGCCTGCTCGAGCTCGACGAGGTCGATGTCGGCGCCGACGAGCTCGCCGAGCCGGCGGCAGAGCGCGAGTGCGGCGCGCGGGCTGGGCGCGAGAGAGACGTAGTGCGGCACGGCAGCCCAGAGACTCACCGACGGAATGCCCTCCTGCCGGCATGCATCGAGCAGCACGCCGAGGATCCCGGTCGGCCCTTCGTACCGCGACGGCTCGACTCCGAGCTCCTCCACGAGCGTCGGGTCGCTCGCCGCTGCGCTCACCGGAGCCGGTCGCGTGTGCGGCACGTCGGCGAGAAGCGAGCCGAGCGTGACGACGAGCTCGACCCCGAGCTCCTGTGTCAGCTCGAGCACCAGCCCCGAATAGGTCTTCCAGCGGAGATTGGGCTCGACTCCGAGCAGGATCACGGCGTCGCGGTCGGAGTCCGGAATCGGCGCGTGCATGAACGTGTTCGCCGGCCATTCGAGCTTCCGCGTCATACCGTCCTCGAGCGACACGTTCGGGCGCACCGCCTGGAAGTCGTAGAAGTTCTCCGGGTCGATCTCCGCAAACGTCTCCGCGCCCCACTGACGAGCCAGATATCCGCCTCCGAGCGTCGCACCCTGGCCGCCGTCGTTCCAGCCACGGAACGCCGCGACCATGACCGGCCGCCTGAGCTCGGGCCGCGAGGAGACGATCAGCTCCGACATTCTCGGAGTCTAGTCGGCCCTTACGGGCCGCCAGAGACGGGCGACGACACCCACCGTCCAGCCGACGAGGGCCGCAGCCGTGGCCACATGCAGCAGGACGAGCCACCAGGGCACGTCGCCGTACGTCCGGTACTGCACCTCGCCGATCGTCATCTGAGCGGCAAGGATCGCGAGCAGCCCGATGCAGCCACGCACGAGCCAGGGATACGCGCGACGCTGCGTCCAGGCCCAGGCCGCAAGCACTCCGAAGACGATCCCGAACGCCGCGACCGAGCGAACGTGCCAGTAGACCGCCGGGTGGAACGAGCCGAGTCGCGGCACGATCTTCGTCCCAGAGCTCCCCGGGAACCGGCCCGCCGCCGTCGCCGCCGTCCCGCTCACCGCGAGCACGACCACCGCGATGGCGAGAAAGACGCCCCCGAGCCGGGCGATCGCCGGCAACGGAGCACCGTCGCCGCGGACGAGGCGCGACGCCTCGAGCGCGGTGAGCACCGCGAGCGCGACGAGCGTGAACGAGAGCAGGAGATGCGTGATCACGAGGTACGGGTTGAGGTCGTAGTAGACGGTGATCGCGCCGAGCGGCGCCTGGGCGAGCGTTCCCACGAAGACGGCGGTCGCCAGCCAGCGGCCGCGGCGGCCGAGGCCGCGCGTGCGCCAGGCCAGGACGGCCAGGACGAGCGTCGTGAAGACCGTGACCGCCGAGACGACGCGGTTCCCGAACTCGATGTCGGAGTGGTAGCCGCGAGGCAGCGCGTGCTTGGTCGTGCAGGTCGGCCAGTTCGGGCAGCCGAGGCCCGAGCCGGTCAGGCGGACCGTCGCGCCCGTGGCCACGATGAGGATGAGCACGCCGACGGTCGCAAAGGCGACACGCCGGAAGACGACCGGTGAGACCGTCCGCGCGAGCCGGCGCGGCAGCGCGGCGGATGCGGACCCCGCATGCACAACCGGAGTGTAGAGCGCTTTCCCCGGGGCCCTACGCCTCGAGCACGACGCCTGCACCGTCCTCGACGGTGCCGACCCGTGCGAGGAAGAGGCCCGCACGCTCGAACTCGGTTTCGAGCGATGGCGCCTTCTCGGCCGGCAGCGTGATGAGGAGACCGCCGGCGGTCTGAGCGTCGTACGCGAGCGCGAGCAGTTCCTCCGGCACGTTATCGCTCGACACGTGCGCGCCGGCGAAGTCGCGGTTGCGCGGGTCGCCGCCCGTGCGGATGCCTGCGCGCGCCGCCTCGAGGGCGCCGCCGAGCGCTGGGAGCGCAGAGGCGTGGAGCCTGATCCGGACACCGCTCCGCGCCGCAGTTTCATGCGCGTGGCCGAGCAGGCCGAAGCCAGTGACGTCGGTGACCGCATGCGGCGAGAACGGCCGCAGCACGTCGGCCGCGCGGTCGTTGAGCGTCGTCATCCAGCGCGCCGCTTCGGTGAGGTCGTCCTTCCGCGCGAGCACGAGCCCGGTGCCGAGCGGCTTCGTCAGGAAGACGGCGTCGCCGGGCCGCGCGCCGCTTTTCACCCACACGCCGTCGGGATGCACGGTGCCGACAACCGCCAGGCCGTACTTCGGCTCGGTGTCCCGAATCGTGTGACCGCCCGCGAGGATGGCGCCCGCGGCGCGCACGGCTTCGTCGGCTCCCGCGAAGACCGCTGAGACAAGCTCGGTCGCGAGCTCTTCGGGAAAGGCGGCGATCGAGAGCGCGAGCAGCGGGGTCCCGCCCATCGCGAAGACGTCGTTGAGCGCGTTCGTCGCGGCGATGCGCCCGAAGAGCGCGGGATCGTCGACGAGCGGCGGGAAGAAGTCGACGGTGAAGACGAGCGCGCGCTCGTCGTCGAGCCGGTAGACGGCGGCGTCGTCCGCCGGATCGAGCCCGACGAGGAGATCCTCCGCCTCCGCCGGCGCGAATCCCTTCAGCAGCTCCTCGAGCCGCGCAGCCGAGTACTTCGCCGCGCACCCACCGCCGACGGTGAGGCTCGCCAGTCCGACCGCCTCGGTTTCCACGCCGTTTACTGTAGGCGCAATGGCGCGAGCTGCACTCGTCACGGGCGGCTCGTCGGGCATCGGGCTCGCGATCGCGCGGATGCTGCGAGCCGAAGGCTTCGAGCTGACGCTCGCCTCCCGGCGCCCCGAGCGAGTCGAGGAAGCGGCGGCCGAGCTCGGGGCGCTCGCCGTCGCCGCGAACGTCGCCGAGGCGGAGGACTGCGAGCGAGTCGTCGCCGAGCACCGCGATCGCTTCGGCCGGCTCGACGTGCTCGTCAACTCAGCGGGAGTCGGCGTCGGCGGCCGGATCGAGGACCTGGAGGTCGAGCGGCTCGACCTGGTGCTCGACGTCAACCTGCGCGGGCTCTTCCTCGTCACGCAGGCGGCGATCCCACTGCTCCGTGAATCGAAAGGCTGGATCGTCAACCTTGCGTCGATCGCCGGTGTCATGCCGACACCGGGCCTCGCGGCGTACGGCGCCACGAAGGCGGCCGTGATCGCACTCACTCGCTCGCTCAACGCCGAGCTCGACGCCGACGGCGTGCGGGCGATCGCCCTCTGTCCGGGCTACGTCGACACGCCCATGGCGGGCTGGTCCGGGCTCGAGCCGGACGAGATGATCCGCCCCGAGGATTGCGCCGAGGTCGTCCGCATGTGCGTGCGGCTGAGTCCAACCGCGCGCGTGCCACAGGTGGTTGTGGAGCGCATGGGCTCCCCGAACGGCGACGCCTAGACCTAGAACACGCCGCCGTCGCCTAGTGGCCGCCGCCGTCGCTCATACCGAACCCACCGCCGATGTGCCAAAGCCTCAGGCACGAAAGCATGTAGGCGAAGAGCGATGCGGTGAGCAAGACATAGATGAGCCGTCCCTTGGTCAATTCGTCACCTCCTTCCGTTCTCTAGAAGCGGACGTCCTGCAGGGCCTCCGCCGCTGTGCGGTAGAGGTCGGCCGCCCGTTTGTGGTCCCCCCGTCGAGCCGCCAGGTCGCCACGAGCGACCCAGGCCGCGGCCCGGTGACTGCCGGAGCCGAGCTCCCCGAAACACTCCTCGGCTGCAGCAAACGCCGTTTCCGCCTCGTCGAGACGATCCTGTTCGAGCAACGCGCGCCCGAGGACGAGCTGCGCGCTGCCAACCTCGTCGATGTAGTCGACGCGATCGGCGAGCAGCTCGAGCGCATGGCGCGCCTGCTCCTCGGCCTGCTCGACGTCGCCGGTGCGCAGATGAACCTGCGCGAGCGACGAGACCGCGCGGCCCGCGTCGGCGTCGCGACCGAGGTCGAGCGCGATCGCGAACGACTCCTTGAGCAGTGTGACCGCCTGGTCGGTGTTGCCGAGCAGGAAGTTGAGACCGCCGAGGTTGTTCGTCAGCTGGCTGACGTGGACGCGATCGGCGAGCTCGGCATACGCCTCGCGCGCCCGCTCCGCGTAGTTGCGCGCGAGCACCCAGTGGCCCTCGCGGTCGGCGATGAGCGACGCCTGGAAGAAGGCTGCGCCGATCGTCCGGAGATCCTCGACGCCCCGCGAGAGCTCGAGCGCGCGCTCGACGTCGTCGCGCGCGGCCTCGAAATCGCGCTGGCGCTGCCAGCAGCGTGACCGCCAGGAAAGGATGTTCGCCTTCAACGCATCGGACGGCAGCCCGGAGCGGTCGGCCAGGCCGAGCGCCTCGTTGAAGAGCGCGAGCGCCGTCTGCACGCTCGAGAGCTGGTAGCGGACGGAGCCGAGCCAGAACAGAACCTCCGCGCGCTCGACGTCCGAGAACGACTCGGCTTCCGTGATCGCACGCGCCTCGTGGAAGAGCTCGAGCGCTGCGCGATGCTCGCCGGTCCGCATCTTCGCGAGGCCGCTGCCGCACAGGGCGCGCACCTGCAGCTCCGGCATGCCCGTTGCGCGAGCGGCGGCCGGGAGCGACTCGAAGGCCTGCACGGCCTCTTCGTCCTCCTGCGCCTCGTACAACGCCTCCGCGCGTGAGAGCGCTCCTTCGAGCCGGGCGCGTTCGTCGGTCGCGACGCCGCTCGCGAGGAAGCCGGCGTCGACTCCGAGGCGGTCGGCCAGCCATTCGATCGTCCCTTCGGTCGGGCGCGTCTTGCCGCGCTCGATCTGGGAGACGTACTCCTTGGAGAAGCGATCGCCGGCGAGCTCGCTCTGCGTCAGACCGGCGGCAACGCGAAGCTGGCGCAGCCGATCCCCGAGCCGAATCGCCTCGGAGGCGGCGGTTCTGCGAGTTGTGCGGCTGGCGGTGTCTCGCATGGGCATCTCCCTCGCGCGCAGTCAAGCGCACACTTCACTCAAGTGCAACATGTCCACGTTGGATATCCCCCTTTTGGGCATATTCATCGCGAAAGCCGGTCAACCATGAGAAGCGCAAAATCACTTGACCGAGCTACTTGACTCCCGCTCCAGGCCCTCTTATAGTGAGCGCACCTTGCAACCAGGCCGGACGCCAGGCCGAGGTCGCAGGGGGCGCGCCGGGGCTCCCGGTGAAGGAACGAGGCGGGTGGGCCGCAGATCCGTCTCCTCGATGCCACTCCAGGAGTGGCGCGCCTCTCGAGAAGGCCCCGGAGCCGCAGCCGGGGCCTTTTCACTGGTCCATCTCGCCCGCTCGTGTCGGGCGCAGCTAGGGTCAGCCCCTGAGCCAGGCGATGCGCGCGGCTCGGATGCTGCCTAGCTCCTCGTCGTCCAGGAGGCCCACTCGGCGGCCGACCAAGCCCAGGATTCCGCCCGCGAGCATGATCCATGCTTCCGAGTCGGCGTCTCGCTCCGCGGCGATTGCTCCCTGCTCCTGGCCGCGACGGACGAGGCCCGCGACGAAGTCGTGCACTTCGCGCATGTGGATGCGCAGGTGGCGCTTCAGCTCGGGATCCTCCGACGCCTCGCTCAACGCCTGCACCCACAGCTCCGCGAGCTGCAGCTTCGGCGAGCGAACAGAGACGTGGCCCTTGCCGATTGCCTCGATCGCGGCGCACGCGTCAGGCGTTCCGTCGAGCTGCTTCTCCCAGCCCGCGCGCGTCTTTGCCCAGACATGCTCGAGCACGGCCAGATACAGCGCCCGCTTGGAGGCGAAGTGACGATAGAGGATGGGCTCCGACACTCCCGCGGCGCGCGCGATTTCGGCGGTGGTCGTGCCTCGATAGCTCCCCTCCGTGAAGAGACGGATCGCGGTCTCGATCAGATGCTGACGGCGCTCGGCGGCAGCCATCCGTGGCGCGGCGATGCTCATGCGGCGATCTCGACGATGTGCTCGCGCACGACCTCGGGCCGGGTCCGGACGAGCACGATCGCCACAGCCGCGGCGACGAATGTGATCCCGGCGCCGACCTCGAAGCCCGAGTGGAGGCCGTTGACGTAGTCCTGTGCCGCGGCCGGACTGCCCGGCGGGTGATGGAGGTAGGAGCCGACGATCGCTCCCATCACCGCGATCCCCAGCGACCCTCCCACCTGGCGGAAGCTGTTCAGCACGCCGGAGCCGACGCCGGCCTTGTCGACCGGCACGGCGCCCATCGCCGCGGACGTCATCGGCGACATGGTCATCGCCATCCCGAAACCGCCCACGAGCATCGGAGGCAGCAACGTCCAGAAGTCCGAGTGGACCGTGACGCGCTCGTAGAGGAGGAGCGAGATCCCGAGCAGCGTCATTCCACCGCCCATCAGCCAGCGAGAGCCGATCCGATCCGACAGCCGCCCGGCGATCGGCGCGATGAAGATGATCAGGAGCACCATCGGCAGGAAGGTCGCGCCGGCCTTCGCGGGCCGGTAGTGCAGGATGTTCTGCACGTAGAGCGTCACGAAGAAGAAGACGCCGAACATCGAGAGCGAGACGAGCATCGCCACGATGTTCGCGCCCGTGAAGGCGCCGATCCGGAAGAGCGACAGATCGAGCATCGCCAGGCGCTGCCGGGTCTCGAGGGTGACGAACGCAGCAAGGAACACGACGGCCGCGACGAAGAGACCGAGAATCTCCGGCGACGTCCAGCCGTGGCTGTTTCCCTCGACGAGCGCGTAGCTCAAGGAAAAGAGGAAGGCGATCGAGGTGAAGAGGCCGGGCAGGTCGATGCGCTGCTCGACGGACGTGTCCCGAGACTCGCGGATGACGAGCTGCGAGACGACGATCGCGATCGCGCCGATCGGGACGTTGACGAAGAAGATCCAGTTCCAGTTGATGTGCTCGGTGATCAGTCCCCCGCCGAGCGGACCGATCGCAAGCGCGAGCGCGGAGACGCCGGCCCAGATCCCGATCGCCGTCCCGCGCTGTTTGGGCGGGAACGTCGCGACGATGATGGACAGCGTCGCCGGGTTCATGAGCGCCGCGCCCGCTCCCTGCACCGCGCGCGCGCCGATCAGGAAGCCGGCGCTCGGCGCGAGGCCGCAGGCGAGCGACGACAACGTGAAGATCGCCAGGCCGACGACGAAGATCCGTCGGCGTCCGTAGAGATCGCCGAGCTTGCCGCCGGTGATGAGGAGGGCGGCGAAGGTGAGCGCGTACGCGATCACGACCCACTCGAGCTGCGAGACCGACACGTGGAGGTCGCGCTGCATCGTCGGCAGGGCGACGTTCACGACCGTGTTGTCGAGCATGATCATGAAGAGGCCGAACGACACCGCACCGAGCGTCAACCACTTGCGGTTCTCCTCGGCCGTCAGTACGGCCAGCGCCCTTGCTCTCACAGCATTCTCCTCGTCCGAAGTTAGCGTCCACTAGGTTAGCGGACGCTAACTTGTGGTCGCACCGTAGACTCGTCCTATGACTCTGCTACAGGGAAACGCGTTCGTGACCGGCGGCGGACGCGGCATCGGCGAGAACATCGCCCGGGAGCTCGCGAGCGCAGGGATGGCCGTCGCCGTGAGCGGCCGCACCGCAGGGCAGGTCGAGGCCGTTGCGACGCAGATCGGCGGCCGTGCCTTCATCGGAGACGTCTCGAAGCGTGAAGACGTCGCGGGCTGGTTCGCAGACGCCGGTGAGGTCGACCTCCTCGTCGCGAACGCGGGCGGCGGCAATCGCGGAGAGTCGTGGAAGCTCGACCCGGACGAGTGGTGGAGCGTCTTCGAGGTGAACGTCCTCGGCGTCCACCTCTGCTGCAACGCCGTCATCCCCGGCATGCTCGAGCGCGGCCGCGGTCGGATCGTGATCGTCGGCAGTGGCGCGTCCTATCTTCCCGGCGCGACCGAGACGGGCTATACGTCCTCGAAGGCAGCGGTCTGCCGCTACGGCGAGACGCTCGCGAACGCGCTGCGCGATCGGATTCCCGTCTTCGTGATCAGCCCCGGACTGGTGCGCACGGCGATGACCGACGGACACTTCTCCGACGACGCGCCCTGGACGCCTCCGGAGTGCGCTCCGCAGCTCGTGCGGGCGCTCGCCTCGGGCGAGTTCGACGCCCTCGCCGGCCGCTACCTCCACGCCGAGCACGACCCGCCGGAATCGCTCCGCGGACGAACCGACGAGATCCTCGAGCACGATTGGAACGCGATCCGCCTGCGGCGTCCGTAGGTTCTCGGCCTAGGCTGAAAGCGGCATGCGCCTGGCGCTCGCACAGATCGACCCGGTCGTCGGCGACCTCGAGGGCAACCGCGCGCTGATCCTCGAACGGATCACGGAGGCCCGCACCGCAGGGGCAGACCTGGTCGTCCTCCCCGAGCTCGCGGTGACGGGGTATCCGCCCGAAGACCTCCTCTTGCGGCCGGGCTTCGTCCACGCCGCACGCGCCTCGGTCGAGCAGATCGCCGCCGGGACGCGAGACATCGTCGCGCTCGTCGGCGTGCCGCTCTCCGACGGCGAGCTCTACAACGCGTGCGCAATCTGCTCCGGCGGGGAGATCACCGGCTGGGCGAAGAAGTGGCACCTGCCGAACTACGGCGTCTTCGACGAGAAGCGCTACTTCGCCTCCGGTGCCGAACTCGCAGTGGTCGAGGTTGCGGCCACGAAGGTCGGGATCACGATCTGCGAGGACATGTGGGTTCCCGGCCCACCGACGACCGATCTGGCTGCGGCCGGCGCCGGGCTCGTCGTCAACCTCTCAGCGTCCCCGTACCACGTCGGGCGCGCGCAGGAACGCGAGGGCATCTTCACCGCGCGCGCGCGCGAAAGCGGTGTGCGGGTCGCGTTGTGCAACACCGTCGGAGGCCAGGACGAGCTCGTCTTCGACGGCCACTCGCTCCTCGTCGAGAGCGACGGAACGGTGCTCGCACGCGCGCCCGGCTTCGAGGAGACGCTGCTCCTCGTCGATCTCGAGCATCCTGAAAGTGCGCTGCTCGCGCCGCTCGCCGACGACGTCGACGAGATGCGGGAGGCGCTCGTCCTCGGGCTGCGCGACTATGTGGGCAAGAACGGCTTCAGCGACGTCGGCGTCGGCGTCTCGGGCGGGATCGACTCTGCCGTCACAGCGGCACTCGCTGTGGAGGCGCTCGGAGCGGAGCGCGTCCACTGCGTCTCCATGCCGTCGCGGTATTCCTCGGAGGGGACGCGCGGAGATGCTCGCCGCCTCGCGGAGAACCTCGCCTGTGACTTCCACGAGCTCCCGATCGAGCCCGTCGTCGAGGTGTTCGGCGGCGTGCTGGCGGAGCCGTTCGCCGGCCGCGAGCCCGATCTGGCCGAGGAGAACCTGCAGGCGCGGATCCGAGGCACGCTTCTGATGGCTCTCTCGAACAAGTTCGGCTGGCTCCTCGTCGCGACCGGCAACAAGTCGGAGCTCTCGGTGGGCTACGCGACGCTGTACGGCGACATGGCCGGCGGATTCGCACTGCTGAAAGACGTCTTCAAGACCGACGTCTTCCGGCTCGCCCGACATCTCAACGAGCATGCGGGACGCGAGCTCGTGCCGCAGTCGACGATCGACCGCGCGCCGAGCGCGGAGCTGCGGGACAACCAGCTCGACGCGGACTCGCTGCCGCCGTATCCCGAGCTCGACCAGGTGCTCGAGGCTTACGTGGAGGACGACAAGTCGCTCGACGAGCTGCTTGCGGAGGGGTTCGACCCCGATGTCGTTGCGCGGGCCGTCGCGTTGATCGACCGCGCGGAATACAAGCGGCGGCAGGCGCCCCCCGGCGTGCGGCTGCGGCCGAAGGCGTTCGGGCGCGACCGGCGGACGCCGATCACGAACCGCTGGCGCGGCTGACGATCTCGGCGAGATCCACCGGACGCGTCGCGATCGTCGCGACCTCGTCCGGCGCGAACCAGCGCTCCTCGAGCGATCCCTCCCCGCGCAGGTCGAGCTCCGGAGCGGGCTCGAACGAGGACACGCGGACGAGGTACATCCGCGAGACGCCCGAGCCGAACCGAGGCTCCTCCGTTCCCCAGTACCGCCATTCGGCGACGAGGGGACCGAGCGCGACGTCCCGCAAGCCACACTCTTCGCGAAGCTCGCGGCGAAGCGTCTCGGCGTCGTCCTCTCCCCGCTCCTGTCCTCCTCCCGGCGGGATCCACCACGAGCCGTAGTCGTCGCCATAGCGAAAGAGAAGGACGCGGCCGAGCTCGTCCACGACCAGGGCCCGGATCGCCGTCCGCTCCGGCAAGCCGCTCTCGCGGCCGGCGAGCTCGCGGAACCAGCGCAGCCGCTCGTCCCAGGGAACGGCGGCGTTTGCGGGCGAGGTGGACGGGAGAACGAAGAGCTTCGTGTCGCCGAGCCGCTGCTCTTGGAGGCCGAGGTCGGGGCGGGAGCGGAACGCGCCTCGGTACGCCTCCTTGCCGACGAAGGCGAGCCAGCCGGGGTGAAGGCCGCGCGCGAGGCGCTCGAGCCGCTCGGCAGAGCCGGCGAAGTCCGAGCTGCGGAGGTCGCCCGAGCCGGGGGTCGTGCGGTAGGCGGCGTTCGTGACGCCGATGCCCTCGTCGAGCAGGCTGAACTGCTCCCGTGGCTCGTAGCGACGGGAGGTCAGGCGTGCCGCGTGGAGCAAGCGCCAGAAGTCGTTCCGCGGATTGGCGAAGTGGGCCCGCGCGGCGGCGGACACTCGACCCGGGTTGATGCCGACGAAGACGATGCGGAGACCCGGAGCGAGCACGTCGGGCACGTCACTCGGCGTCGAGTCCCCTTCGGCCATGTCCGTCACCCGAGCCATTGATTCCCCCATGGGGGGAGCGAGATTCCCTTCACGAACGGTAGGCGACAAACCGTCACGCCTTCGTGAGGGCTTGGCGCCAAATCTCCGGAGCGCTCAGGCAGCTTCGGCGGCGGCCTCGGCTGCGTCGAGCTCGGCCACGAGATCCTCGGCTCGCGCCTCGATCCGCGCCTCGAACTCACGGCGCAGGTGCTCGCCCGAGACGCTCAGCTGATACCGCGGGCGCCGCGGCTCGATCTTCACAAGGGTCACCGCCGGGTCCCAGCCGCCGTAAAGGCGTACATAGCATTCGGCCTCCGACAGCGAACGCAGTCGCCGCACGTGTCGCAGCGTAGGAGCCGCCCCGGACGGAGGCACGCATCTGAGACCATGGGATTCGTGGCCGTCAGGGCGAAGGAACTGCGCTACGCGGTGGGCCTCTCGCCGGGAGGCGAGCTCACCGACGAGAGCGGCGTCGTCCTCGAAGCCCCGCCCGAGTGGACGCCCGAGCACCTGCTCCTGGCGGCGCTCGTCGGCTGCTCGCTCGAGAGCTTGCGCTTCCACGCGAAACGCCGCAACGTCGACGTGGGCTCGACCGCCGGCAGCGCCAGAACCCTCGTGAGGCGGCGCGAGACGGACGAGCGATACGCCATGATGGAGACCGCGGTCGAGCTCGCCGTCGCGATCGAGCCCGAGCCCGAGGCGAACCCGCTCGCGGAGCTCCTCGCGCTCGCCGAGCGCGACTGCTTCGTCGGCTCCTCACTCACCGCCAGGCCGAGCTACCGGTGGACGGTGAACGGCCGGACGATCGGTTCGTGAGCGGCACGCTCGCACCCCCGAGAGAGCGGCTCGACCGCGGCGAGCGCACAGGTCTGGGGCGGCCCTGGCTCGTGATCGTCCTCAACGACGACCACAACACCTTCCAGGGCGTTGCCGCCGCGCTGTCGACGGTGATCCCAGGCGTCTCGTACGAGCGCGGGATGCGGCTGGCGAACCGGATCCACAACTCGGGCCAGGCCGTCGTCTGGTCGGGGCTCCGCGAGCAGGCCGAGCTCTACTGGGAGCAGTTGCGTGACCATGGGCTGACCATGTCGCCGCTCGAGCAGGGATAGATGTCCACCGCCGCGCTCGACCTCGAAGCCGTCCGCGCGCAGTTCCCCGCGCTCGCGTCGGGCGTCGCGTTCCTCGACGGGCCGGGAGGCACACAGTGCCCGCAGCCCGTGATCGACGCGATCGGCGTCTACCTGCGCGAGTCGAACGCGAACCTCGGTGGCGCCTTCGCGGCCAGCCGACGCAGCGACGAGCTCGTCGAGCACGCGCACGCCACCGCAGCCCGCTTCCTCGGCTGCCGGCCCGAGGAGATTGCCTTCGGCCAGAACATGACGACGCTCAACTTCGCGCTCACGCGCGCGCTGGGCCGGACGCTCCTGGCCGGCGACGAGCTCCTCGTCACCAAGCTCGACCACGACGGCAACGTCTCCCCGTGGCTCGAGCTCGCACACGACCGCGGTCTACGCGTCACCTTCGTGGAGATCCGCGACGACACGAGCCTCGACCTCGACGATCTCGAACGGAAGCTGACGGAGCGCACTCGCGTCGTCGCGTTCCCGCTCGCGTCGAATGCGGTCGGCACGCTGCCCGACGCGGCGCGCATCGTCGCTCTCGCCCACGAGGCCGGAGCGCTCGCCTGGGCCGATGCCGTCCACTACGCGCCGCACGGGCCGATCGACGTCGCCGCGCTCGACGTCGACGTGCTCCTCTGCTCTCCGTACAAGTTCTTCGGGCCACACCTGGGCCTCGCCTTCGGCCGGGAGGAGCTCTTGCGCTCCTGGCGCGCCTACAAGGTGCGGCCCGCCGCCGACGAGCCGGTCGGGCACCGATTCGAGACCGGAACGCTCGCGCACGAGCTGCTCGCGGGATTCGTGGCGGCGGTGGAGTACCTCGACGATCTCGGCTGGCCCGCGATCCAGGAGCACGAGCGCGCGCTGGGGCAGCGCTTCCTCGACGGCCAGCCCGACAACTGCACGCTCTACGGGCTGAGGACGATGGACGGTCGGGCCCCCACGTTCATGTTCAGGGTCGAAGGCCGATCGCCTCGCGAGGCCGCGGAGCAGCTGGCCGAACGCAAGATCGCGGTCTGGGACGGCGACTACTACGCCGTCGAGGCGATCAAGCGGCTCGGATTGCAGCCGGAAGGAGCCGTTCGCGCCGGGTTCGTCCACTACAACACGTTCGAGGAAGTCGACCGGCTCCTCGCCGCGCTCGCCGAGCTCTAGGCCGCGTTGTCCGCCTTGGCCGCGCTCGCGGCCGCGATCCAGCGCGGGTCATGGCGCCGGATTCGATCCGGCTCGCGTCCACGCGACTCGGCCAGCTCGACGGTCAGGCGCTGGAATCCGACGATGTCGACGACCGGATGGCGCGTCGGCACGAGGTCGACGTCGCAGCCGAGCTCTCGGAGCGCCGCCGTGGCTGCCGCTCCGCGCTCAGCTGCGACTCCTTCGCCCTCGAGGACGAAAGCGCGCACCGTCTCGTCCACCGCGGCGAGGTAGCCGTGAAGGAGCTGCTCGGTCTCGTACGCCTCGGCCGCGACCCACGCGCCCTCGCGCAGCTTCAACACCGCCTCGTGCGCGGTCGCCAGGTCGCGACCCGCGCCCGCGACGACGAACCGCTCCTGCGCCCCGAACTCGGGCACCGGCGCAGCGAGCGCTTCCTCGACGGCCCCCGGGAGCCATCCGACGTCCTCGCCGTGGAGCGCCGAGATCGTCGCCACCGCAGCCGTGTAGCTCGCGGTGTGACACCAGCTCTCCTCGATCTCCGGCGTGCAGACGATCACTTCGTCGCAGAGCTCAGCGATCGGCCCGCTCGCGGCGCCCGTCACGAGCCAGCGCGGACCGCGCCACGCACGCGCGGCCTCGAGCGTGAGCGGCGTCTCGCCCTCGTGCGAGACGATGACGAGCAGATCGGCTTCGCGCTCGGGACGAAGGACGAGCTCGAGTGCCCCTACCGCGTCCCCTCCTGTCATCGCGGCGTGGAACGAGGTTCCGCAGCCCGTGAAGAGAAGCCGCGCGCCGTCGGGGAAGCGCCGGTCGGTGGGGACGAGCGCCAGCCACTCGGGCTGCGCGGCGATCGCTCGCCTGGTCTCGACGCCGTACACGAGGGATACGTCTATACGATCGCGTGGGGTGACGGCGTTCCAACGCACCACGCTCGACAACGGCCTGCGAGTGCTCACGGCCGATCTGCCGTACGCGCAGTCGGTCGCGGTGATGGTGATGCTCGCCGCCGGCTCCCGCTACGAGACCGCCGAATCGGGCGGGATCGCGCACTTCGCCGAGCACATGTTCTTCAAGGGAACCGAGCGCCGGCCGAGCGCGCGCCAGATCGCCGGCGAGATCGACGCGATCGGCGGCGAGTTCAACGCCTTCACGGGCAAGGAGAGCACGGCCTATTACGTCAAGTGCGCGGCCGAGCATCGCGACGTCGCGCTCGACGTGCTCGTCGACATGCTCCGCAACTCCCTCTTCGATGTAGACGAGATCGAACGGGAGAAGGGCGTGATCGTCGAGGAGATGAACATGTACTACGACACGCCACGCGACTACATCGGCGGCATCTACGAGCAGCTCTTGTGGGGCGACCAGCCCCTCGGCCGGGACACCATCGGCACCAAGGAGACGATCCGCGACGCGACCCGCGAGACGTTCACGAGCTACCTCGACCGCTGGTACCGGCCCTCGCGGATGGTGCTCGGAGTGGCCGGGCGGATCGGCGACGGCCTCGAGGAGAAGGTCCTGGAGCTGCTCGGGGACTTCGCCGACGCCGAGACCGGTGAGCCGGAGCCGACCGCGCCCAACTCGAACGGCCGCGTCCGGGTCGCGACGAAGCAGTCCGAGCAGGCGCACGTCTCGCTCGGCGTGCACAGCGTCCCGCTCGATCATCCCGACCGCTACACGATCCAGCTGCTCGCCACCGCGCTCGGCGGCGGGATGTCCTCGCGTCTCTTCACCGAGGTGCGCGAGCGACGCGGGCTCGCGTACTACGTCTACGGGCTCAACCACAGCTACACCGACGCCGGCACGCTCTTCTCGCAGGCGGGCGTCGACATCGGTCGCATCGACGACGCCGTCACGACGATCGCCGCCGAGCTGCGCAAGATCGCGGCAGAGCCCCTCCCGGCGGACGAGCTCGAGAAGGCGCGGAACTTCACGAAGGGCCGCTTCGTCCTCCAGCTCGAGAGCCCACAAGGGCTGATCATGTTCGGGCTGCGGAAGGAAGTCCTCGAGCGTCGCCTTCCCGACCCCGAAGAGGTGGTGCGCGG
>DATGEB010000029.1:0-9655 GCA_035310545.1 Gaiellaceae bacterium | reverse complement strand
ACTGATATGGAGGTGCCGCGTGTCAAGTGGCAGGCGGCATCGCCCAGTCTGTGATGGGTTGGTTTCGGCGGTGAGGGAGACGCCGGGGCGCTCGACGGCTTCGCCAGTCTGATATTCGGGGGTTGGCTACCCCAGGGCGCTTCTGCGTCGCCGGCCTGCGCTTGTCTAGAAACGGGCGTCGCTTTGGTGGCTGCCCATAGTAGTTCCGCGCGTGCCGGCAGCTTCGGCCCCGGCGTCTTCCTCACCGCGGGCGGCTGCAGGCGGGGTCAGTCGGCTACGGCTGCCGCCCAGAGGAAGCAGGCGAGTTCGCGCGCGGCGGCGACGACGGCGACGTTGCCGGGTTTGCCGCGTGTGCGCAGCCTTCGCTGCAGTCGGTAGAGGCGATGCTGGGCTCGCCACGCGATTTGGAGGATGTGGTCGGGCTGGCCTGTGTGGCGGTCGTTGAGGCTGGCGCCGATGCGGGGCTCGCGCAGGTAGTGCCAGGCGGCTTCGACGAGGATGCGGCGGGCAAAGCCGGAGCCGGTCTTGGTGATCGAGCCGCGTGTCTCGCTCTCACCGGACTGGTGGAGCGAGGGGACGAGACCGAGCCAGGCTGCCAGTTGCCCCGGCCGCTGAAAGCGAGCGAAGTCGCCGACCTCGAGATGGAGGACGAGCGCCGAGAGCGTCTCGATGCCGCGGAAGCAGCGCAGCCTGGCAACGGTCGGCCAGTGCTGCGGCTCGGCAGCAAGAAGCGAGAGCCGCTCGTCAAGCGCGGCCCGGCGGGCGAGCAGGCCGTCGATCGCAGCCAGCGCGTCGAGGTAGGCGAGCTCGGTCGCGACGTGGTCGAAGCGCTGAGCGGCGAGCCAGCGCCGGTGAGCCTGCGTCCAGGTGCCGCCGCCGTCATAGACGCGCCCGTAGCGAAGCAGCAGCTTCGAGACGCGGTGACGCAACCGGGCGAGATCGGCACGCACCTGCTCGCGTGCGCGGGCGAGATCACGAGCCGCCTCCGCCTCGGCCGACGGGACTGTTACCGGGGCGAGCGACCCAGCGAGCAGCAGCCGCACGAGCAGCTCTGCATCCTTGCGGTCGGTCTTGACCCTGTCGGCAGCCGCGCGCGGCGTCTTCGACGGCGCGACGACGTCGACGTGCAGCCCAGCCGCCACGGCGGCGCGGTAGAGCGCATAGCCAGTCGGGCCCGCCTCGTAGCACGCATGCACCGGCTGCGGCAGTTGCAGTAGCCACTCCACCACCGGATCAGCGCCGGTGCCGAAGCGGGCGCGGGTCAACTCGCCGCTGTCACGATCGATCGCTGCGGCGTGGGTCGAACGGGCGTGGACATCAAGCCCCACCCATGTCATCGTTGCGGTCACGGCCGGACCCTCCCTCCGTTGCATGGGGTCAGCCGGAGCCAGTCTCCGGCCAGAGAAACCCCCGAACTGCAACCCAGAGGATCCGGCCTTACCTCGCCCGCGGCTACTCAGCCGCCATAGCGTCTACTTCCCCCTGAAATAGTCGGAGGCGCTGCGCGGTCCGGTCCGTCCGATTGCGGTCCTAAAGTTGCTGCAAAGAAGCGACTTTTAGGGGGTTCTGGATGTTGCGGGAGCGGGCGGTCGGGGAGAGTTTGTGGGAGGCGGTGTTGCCGGCGGAGCTGCGTGAGCTGCCGGCTGAGCTGGGGAAGGTCGACGCGATCCTCGACGACGACCGGTTTATGGCGCCGTTTCGGTCGCGGCTGACGGCGACGATTGGCCGGCCGACGATCCCGATCGAGACGTATCTGCGGCTGATGTACCTGAAGCACCGCTACGCGCTCGGTTACGAGACGCTGTGCCGGGAGGTGGCGGACTCGTTCACGTGGCGGCGTTTCTGCCGGATCGCGCTGGATGGCCGGGTGCCCGACCCGTCGACGTTGATGAAGCTGACCAAGCGGCTCGGCCCGGGGCTTTTGGAGGAGCTCAACGCGGAGCTGTTGTCGCTGGCGGTCGAGCGTAAGGTACTGCGGTCTCGCCGTCTGCGCGTCGACACGACGGTCGTCGAGGCGGACATCCGCAGCCCGACCGACTCGGGGCTGTGCGCGCACGCGCTCTCGCGGCTCACTCGGCTGGCGAAGCGGGTCAAGGCGACTGGTCTTGCGCCGAGGGCTCGGCTACGTGATCGTCGCCGCTCGGTCGGCAAGCGGGTGCGGGCGATCTCGGCGGCGCGCGTGCGTGGCCGCCAGTCGTTGGCGACGCTCGATCGGTTGACTGCGGAGATCGCCGAGCGGGCCAAGTGGACGGTGCGCGAGGCGCGGAGGGTTGCCCGTAGCGCGCACCGTGGTGCGCGCCGCAAGCGGGTCAGCGTCGCGTTGGTCGAGCGGCTCGAGCGCGAGCTCGAGGCGGCCGAGCAGATCCTCGCGCAGACCGACCTGCGCCTGGCCGGGCAGCGGACGATCCCTGATCGGCGTGTCTCGCTCGTCGATCCGGATGCGCGCCCGATCCGGATGGGCAGCCCGGCACGGCCGACCGAGTTTGGCTTCAAGGCCCGCGTCGCCGACACCGGCGAGGGCTTCGTGATCGCCGATGTCCCCGAGCGCGGCGGTCCGGTCGACGCGAGCCTGCTCGACGGCGCGATCACGAAAGCGACGAAGGCGGGGATGCAGGTGCGCTCCGTCTACGCCGACCGCGGCTTCGGCACCTCAACCGGCGACGCCGCCCTCAACCGCCACCGCATCCGCGATCCCGTGATCCCACGCCAACAGCGGGCCGCGCCGATCGAGCACAGCCGCACCTGGAAACGCCGCTACCGCTACCGCAACGGCCTCGAAGGACGCATCTCACAGCTGAAACGCAAGGGCCTCCGCCGCACGCGCTTACGTAGCCTCGCAGGCGCCCAAACCTGGGTCGGCGGCATCACCCTCGCCCACAACCTGCAGCGCATGGCGCTCCTCACCTGACCGGCGCGACCAGAAACGACCGGCGAATCCGCCCGTCCGGCAGCACCACCAACCCCGAAGAGCGCTCAACCGTTTTTCCGGGGGAAGTAGCGTCTAGGCCGCGACGGCCGCGGCGCCGACCTTCTCGAAACGGATCGCACCGTCCTCCACGTCCACGCGGATCGTGTCGCCGTCGGCGAAGTCGCCCTCGAGCAGCCGTAGCGCGAGCGGATTCTCGACGAGCCGCTGGATCGCGCGCTTGAGCGGCCGTGCGCCGTAGGCGGGATCCCAGCCCGCCTCGGCGAGCGCGTCCTTTGCCGCGTCGGTCAGCTCGAGCTCGATCCGCCGCTCCGCGAGCCGTTCGCGCAGCCGGCCGAGCTGCAGCTCGACGATCTCGGCGATCTGCTCCTTCGAGAGCGGCTCGAACTCGATCACCTCGTCGACGCGGTTCAGGAACTCGGGCCGGAAGACATCGCGTAGCGCACCGGCCGAGCGGACGTTCGAGGTCATGATCAGGACCGTGTTCCGGAAGTCGACGGTGCGGCCCTGGCCGTCGGTGAGGCGCCCGTCGTCGAGCACCTGCAGCAGGACGTCGAAGACCTCGGCGTGCGCCTTCTCGATCTCGTCGAGGAGGATCACGCTGTACGGCCGCCGCCGCACCGCCTCGGTGAGCTGGCCGCCCTCGTCGTAGCCGACGTAGCCGGGCGGCGCTCCGATGAGCCGCGCGACCGTGTGACGCTCCTGGTACTCGCTCATGTCGAGCCGGACGAGCGCGTGCTCGTCGTCGAACATGAACTCGGCGAGCGCCCGCGCGAGCTCGGTCTTCCCCACTCCGGTCGGGCCGAGGAAGATGAAGGAGCCGATCGGCCGGTTCGGATCCTGGAGCCCGGTGCGGGCGCGTCGCAGTGCATTCGCGATCGCCTCGACGGCCTCCTCCTGACCGATCACGCGCTGGTGCAGCCGTTCCTCCATGTGGACCAGCTTCTCGGTCTCGCCTTCGAGGAGCCGGTCGACCGGGATGCCCGTCCAGCGCGCTACGACGGCGGCGACGTCGTCCTCGTCGACCTCCTCCTTCACCATCGAGTCGGCCGCCTGCTGCGAGTCGCGCTCGGAGAGCTCCTCCTCGAGCGCGGGCAGCTCGCCGTAGCGGATCTCGGCGACGCGCTGCAGGTTCCCTTCGCGCTCGGCCCGCTCGGCCTCCATCCGCAGCGCGTCGATCTGCTGCGTGATCTCGCCGATCCGGTCGAGCGCCTCCTTCTCGCGCGCCCAGCGCGCGGCGAGGCCGTCGCGACGCTCCTTCGCCTCGGCGAGCTCTGCCTCGAGCGGCGAGCGCACCTCGGCGGACTCGCCACCCATCGCGGCGAGCTCGATCTCGAGCTGCGTCACGCGCCGATTCGCCTCGTCGAGCTCGACGGGCGACGACTCGATCTCCATCTTCAGGCGCGACGCGGCCTCGTCGACGAGGTCGATCGCCTTGTCCGGCAGCTGCCGGTCGGCGATGTAGCGGTCGGAGAGAAACGCGGCGGCGGCGAGCGCCGAGTCGCGGATCCGCACCTTGTGGTGCGCCTCGTAGCGCTCCTTCAGGCCGCGGAGGATCGCGATCGTGTCGGCGACGGACGGCTCGCCGACGAAGACGGGCTGGAACCGCCGTTCGAGCGCCGCGTCCTTCTCGATGTGCTTGCGGTACTCGTCGAGCGTCGTCGCGCCGACGCAGCGCAGCTCGCCGCGCGCGAGCATCGGCTTGAGCATGTTCGCCGCGTCGACGGCGCCCTCGGCCGCGCCCGCGCCGACGATCGTGTGCAGCTCGTCGATGAAGACGATGATCTCGCCCGCCGCGTTCTCGATCTCCTCGAGCACGGCCTTGAGGCGCTCCTCGAACTCGCCGCGGTACTTGGAGCCCGCGAGCAGGCCGCCGATGTCGAGCGCCCAGACGCGCTTCCCCTTCAGCGACTCGGGGACGTCGCCGGCGACGATCCGCTGCGCGAGGCCTTCGACGATCGCGGTCTTGCCGACACCGGGCTCGCCGATCAGGACGGGGTTGTTCTTCGTGCGGCGCGAGAGCACCTGGATCACGCGGCGGATCTCCTCGTCGCGGCCGATGACCGGATCGAGCTTGCCGCTCTCGGCGGCCTCGGTGAGGTCGCGCCCGAACTTCGAGAGCGCCTGGTACGTGCCCTCGGGGTCCGACGACGTGACGCGCCGGCCACCCGTGACCTCGGCGATCTTCTCGAGCAGCTCGTCGCGCGGGACGACGTCGAGCGCGAGCAGGAGGTGCTGCGCGGCGACATAGTCGTCCTCCATCCGCTTCGCCTCGTCGAAGGCGCGATCGAGCACCTTCGACAGCGCCGCGGAGAGACCCGGCTGCTGCTGCGAGCCCTCGATGCGGGGCTTCTGCGCGAGCGCCGCCTCGGCCTGCCCGCGCAGCGCCTCCGCGTCGGGAACGAGCTCGCGGGGCAGCTCCTGGTCGAGGAGCGCGAGGAGCAGATGCTCGGGGTAGAGCTCGGGGTTGCCGCTCCGACGCGCGAGCTCCTGCGCGGCGGCGACCGCTTCCTGGGACTTGATCGTGAGCTTCGTGAAATCCACTAGTCGGACTGCCTTTCGGGTAGCCGCTCGTCGCGGACGAGCACGAGGTCGCGGCGGTACTGCTTGTGGACGCTCTGCACTTCCTGGCGGAGCTGCTGCTGCAGGCGCTCGATCTGGACGTGCGCCTTGCGCAGCTCGTTCTCGAGCGAGAGCACGAGCTCGACGCCCGCGAGGTTGAGCCCGAGCTCGGAGGTCAGTCGCTGCACGATTCGCAGCCGCTCGACGTCCGCCTCGGAGTAGAGGCGGGTCCCGCCGGGCGTGCGGTGCGGCCGCACGAGGCCCTTCGTCTCGTACATGCGCAGGGTCTGTGGATGCATCCCGACGAGCTCGGCGGCGACCGAGATCATGTAGATCGGGCGATCGGAGGTTTCCATCACCGGTAACCCCGCACGTAGAGGCAGAAGCCGTCAAACGCCGCAATGACGCGGAAACACGTGCCGAGCGGGCCGGCGTTCGCGGGGCCGAAGCCGCCCGCAGCCACGCCGCCGTTCACGCGCGACGCCTCACGGCGAAAACCCCGTAGCTGATTGTCAGCCCGATCAGCCCGACCAAGACCCACGGCGAGAAGACGAGCGCAAAGCCGATCGCAGCGCCGATCAGAAGACCGAGGCCGACGCCGACAGGATTCTTGATTCCCACGCGCATCAGCCGACGCCCTTCTGCAGCTCTTCGAGAAGCTCGCGCTCCTTCTTGTTCACGCGCTTGGGCACCTGGATGCGGACGCGCGCAAGGACGTCGCCCTTGCCGGAGCCGCTGAGCCTCGGCGCGCCGCGGCCCTTGATCCGCAGCAGCTTGCCGTCCTCCGACCCGGCGGGAATCTTCAGCGAGACCGCTCCCTCCGGAGTCGGCACGTCGACCTTGCCGCCGAGCGCGGCCGTCGGGAAGGAGACCGGCACCTGCACGATGAGGTCGTCGCCGCGGCGCTCGTAGGTCGACGACGCGTCGACGCGGGTGACGACGATCAGGTCGCCGTGCGGCCCGCCGTGCTGGCCGGCCTCGCCCTTGCCCTTGAGCCGGATCTTCGTGCCGTCCTTGACGCCCGGCTTGATCTTCACGGTGAACGTCCGCCGCCGCCGCTCGCGGCCGGCGCCGTGACACTTCGCGCACGGCTTCTCGATCACCGTTCCGTTGCCGCGGCAGCGCAGGCACGGCTGCGACAGTGCAAAGAGACCCTGGGATTCGGAGATCACGCCGCGGCCGTTGCACTCCGGGCAGATGACCGGAGCCGTGCCGGGCTCCGCGCCGGTGCCGCCGCACTGCGAGCAGGCGACCGTCAGCTCGACCGGAACCTTGGCCTCGGCGCCGCGCAGCGAGTCCTCGAACGAGAGGCGAACCTCCGTCTCGACGTCGGCGCCGCGCACCGGCTGCGTCCGCGGACGCCCGCGCGGGGCGCTGCCGAAGATGTCGCCGAAGCGCCCGCCGAAGATGTCACCGAGGTTCCCCGCCCAGTCGAAGTCGCCGAAGTCGACGTTGGCCCCGCCGGGGCCGGGCGCGCCGCGGCCGTTCGTCGAGCCGAAGCGGTCGTACGCCTTGCGCTTCTCCGGATCGGACAGGACGTCGTACGCGGTTTGCACCTGCTTGAAGCGCTCCTCGGCGGCCTTGTCGCCCTGGTTCGTGTCCGGGTGGTGCTGGCGAGCGAGCTTCCGGTACGCCTTCTTGATCTCGTCGGCCGACGCGCCCTTCTCGACGCCGAGTGTCTCGTAGAGCGACTCAGCCATCGGTCTCCTGCGGTGCCGCGACGACGACTCGGGCGGCACGCACGACGCGGTCGCCGAGCTTGTAGCCCTTCTGAACGACGTCGATGACCGAGCCCTCCGCCGCCGGCGACGGCTGGGAGAGCAGCGCCTCGTGGACGTGCGGATCGAACTGCCCTTCGGTTTCGATCGGCTTCACGCCGTGGCGCTCGAGGAGACCTGCGAGCGAGCGGTGGACGAGCCGTACGCCTTCCTCGAGCTGCGCCTCCTTGTGCTCCTCGGCGGCCGCAAGCGCCCGCTCGAGGTCGTCGAGGATCGGAATGAGCTCGGCGATCAGCCGCTCGTTCGCGAGCGCGACGTACTCCTGCCGCTCTCGCGCGACCCGCTTCTTGTAGTTCTCGAAGTCGGCGGCGAGCCGCAGCAGCCGGTCGTCCGGGACGTCCGGCTGCTGCTCCTCGACCTGCTCGGTCGCTTCCTGGTGCAGATGCTCCTCGGTCACGAGGCGGGCGCCTCTTCGTCCACGACCTCGTACTCGCCCTCCTCGACGACCTCGTCGTCGGAGGAGGACTCGCCGTTGCCGCCGCTCGCGGATGCCTGCGCTTGCGCGGTCGCCTCGGCGTAGACCGCCTCGGCGAGCTTGTGCGAAGCCTCCTGCAGCGACTCCATCTTGGCGCGGATCTCGCCGAGGTCGTCGCCCTCGAGCGCCTGCCGGAGCTCCATGACCCGGCCTTCGATCGTCGAGGCGTCGGACTCCTCGAGTGAGTCGCGGTGCTCCTTGAGCGAGCGCTCGGTCTGGTACGCGAGCGTCTCGGCGAGGTTCTTCGTGTCCGCCGCCTCGCGCAGCCGGTGCGCCTCGTCGGCATGCGACTCCGCGTTGCGGATCATCTCCTGCACCTCGTCCTCGGAGAGCCCCGAGCCGCCCTGGATCTGGATCTGCTGGACGTTCCCGGTGCCCATGTCCTTCGCGGACACGTTGATGATCCCGTTCGCGTCGATGTCGAAGGTGACCTCGATCTGCGGCATGCCGCGCGGCGCCGGCGGGATCCCGACGAGCTGGAACTTGCCGAGCGTCTTGTTGTAGGTCGCCATCTCCGACTCGCCCTGGAGGACGTGCACCTCGACGGAGGGCTGGTTGTCCTCCGCGGTCGTGAAGACCTCGGACTTCTTCGTGGGGATGGTCGTGTTGCGCTCGATGAGCTTCGTCATCACGCCGCCCTTGGTCTCGATGCCGAGCGAGAGGGGAGTGACGTCGAGCAGGAGGATGTCCTTGACCTCGCCCTTGAGCACGCCGGCCTGGAGCGCGGCGCCGACGGCGACGACCTCGTCGGGGTTGACGCCCTTGTGCGGCTCCTTGCCGATGAGCTCCTTGACCTTCTCCTGCACCGCCGGCATGCGGGTCATGCCGCCGACGAGAACGACGTGGTCGATCTTCGAAGCGTCGAGGCCCGCGTCGGAGAGCGCCTGCTTGGTGGGCCCGACGGTCCGCTCGAGCAGGTCGGCCGTGATCTCCTCGAGCTTCGCCCGAGTGAGCTGCAGGTCAAGGTGCTTCGGGCCCTCCGCAGTCGCCGTGATGAACGGAAGGTTGATCTGCGTCGTCATCGTCGACGACAGCTCGATCTTCGCCTTCTCCGCGGCCTCGTAGAGACGCTGGAGCGCCATCTTGTCCTGCGTCAGGTCGATCCCCTGGTCCTTCTTGAACTCCGCGGCCATCCAGTCGACGACGGCCTTGTCGAAGTTGTCGCCGCCGAGATGGTTGTCGCCTGCCGTCGACTTGACCTCGAAGACGCCGTCGCCGAGCTCGAGGACCGACACGTCGAACGTGCCGCCGCCGAGGTCGAAGACGAGAATCGTCTGGTCGGCGCCCTCCTTGTCCAGCCCGTACGCGAGCGCTGCCGCGGTCGGCTCGTTGATGATCCGCAGCACGTTGAGGCCGGCGACCTTGCCGGCGTCCTTCGTCGCCTCGCGCTGCGCGTTGTTGAAGTACGCGGGGACGGTGATCACCGCGTCGGTGACCGACTCGCCGAGGTACTGCTCGGCGTCGTGCTTGAGCTTCTGGAGGATCATCGCGCTGATCTCCGGCGGGGCGTACTGCTTCCCCTCCGCATCGACGCGCACGTCGCCGTTCGGGCCCTTCTCGACCTCGTACGGGACGATCGTCATCTCTTCTGTGACCTCGTCGAACTTGCGCCCCATGAAGCGCTTGATCGAGAAGATCGTGTTCTGTGGGTTCGTGACCTGCTGCCGTCGGGCCGGAGCGCCGACGAGCCGCTCTCCGTCCTTCGCGAACGCGACGACTGACGGCGTCGTGCGCCCGCCCTCGGCGTTCGGGATGACGGTCGGCTCGCCGCCTTCCATGACAGCCATGCACGAGTTCGTCGTGCCGAGGTCGATGCCAATTGTCTTAGCCATAGTGTTGTTGTGCTCCCTTCGTGAGAAAATCTAAGTCCGAGGGTAGCAGATGTGAGAATCAGTGTGTTCGCTGATGCTCGGC
>DATGEB010000028.1:0-22797 GCA_035310545.1 Gaiellaceae bacterium | reverse complement strand
TCCAGCACGAGGTCGAGATCACCTTCGTCCACGTCACGCACGACCAGGAAGAAGCCATGACCATGGCCGACCAGATCGTGATCATGAACGGCGGACACATCGAGCAGCTCGGCACGCCGAGCGATCTCTACGAGCGTCCGCAGACGGCATTCGTGGCCGGGTTCCTCGGCGTCTCGAACCTGCTCGACGGAACGGCCGGCACCGACGGGAGCGTCAGGCTCGCCGACGGGACGGTGATTCACGTTCCGCAGGACGCGCTCGGGGGCCGAACGGGAACCGTGCGGGTCGGCGTCCGGCCGGAGAAGCTCCGCATCGGAGGGGGCGAGGTGAACTCGCTCGCGGGCACCGTGACCGAGAGCGCGTACATCGGGGTCTCGACGCAGTACATCCTCGACACACCGGCCGGTCCGGTGGCCGTCTATGTCCAGAACGATCGCACCGGCAGCCACGTCGCGACAGGGGAGCGACTGACGCTCGGCTGGAGCCCAGACAGCACATTCGTCGTCGACGCCGAGGAGGGCGCCCAATGACCGATCGCATCTCGAGGAAAGTCTTTCTTCGCCGCGCAGCAGCAAGCGGCTCGATTCTCACCGTTCCCGGACTTCTCGCCGCCTGCGGCGGCGGTGGTGGCGGCGGCGGAGCCGGCGGCGGCGCGAGCACCGTCGCGCAACGACTTCCAAAGACCATCACGTTCTCGAACTGGCCGCTCTACATCGACGTCGGCAAGAACAAGAACCACCCGTCGCTCCAGCAGTTCGAGAAAGCCCATCCGGGCACGCACGTCAACTACATCGAGGACATCAACGACAACGACAGCTTCTTCGGCAAGATCGAGGGCCCGCTGTCGCAGGGGCAGTCGACGGGTCGCGACCTCGTCGTGATGACCGACTCGTCGGGTCTGCCACAGCGGATGGTTCAGCTGGGCTGGCTGGAGAAGTGGGACAAGTCGGCGATGCCCCACGCGTTCAAGAACCTCATTCCTTCGCAGCAGCATCCGGCGTGGGATCCCAACCGCGACTACAGCCTGCCGTGGCAGTCGGGCATGACCGGAATCGGGTACGACCCGCACAAGGTCGGCTACGACATCGATTCGGTCGACAAGCTGCTGACCGACCCGAGGCTCCACGGGAAGATCACGCTGCTCACGGAGCTCTCGGACACGATGGGCCTCGTCATGCTCTCGAACGGCGACGACCCGTCGCACGTGACGGACAAGACGTGGACTGCGGCCTACAACAAGATCAAGGCTGCGGTGAGCTCGGGCCAGATCCGGCAATTCACCGGCAACGACTACGCGCCGCTGCTCGCGAGCGGCGACGTGTGGGCGTGCTTCGCGTGGTCCGGCGACATGGTCCAGCTCCAGGCCGACCATCCGGGTCTCAAGTGGAACCCCCCGAAGACCGGAGCCATGATCTGGACCGACAACATGCTCATCCCGAAGAAGGGGAACGTCTACGGCGCGTCGGTGCTCGCGGACTGGTTCTACATCCCGCGCATCGCCGCCGAGGTCGAGGACTACGTCAACTACATCTGCCCGGTCGCGGGCGCCGACAAGATCCTGCTCAAGAGCGACCCGGCCGTTGCGAAGAACCCGCTGATCTTCCCGCCGGCGTCGCTCCTGGCGCAGACCCACCAGTTCGACGCCAAGGCTCTCAACAACGCGAAGTACAAGCAGCAGTTCCAGAACCTGATCGGGGCCTGATCTGGGCCGCTTCTTTCACCGCGCGCGCTGGGCGACCCCGTACGCGCTTCTGACCCCGGGGACGGCGTGGCTCGTCATCTTCTTCGTCGTCCCCATGTACTACCTGGGGAAGATGGCCCTTTCGGGAGGGCTGTTTCCGATCTTCTCCTTCGGCTGGCACTGGTCGAACTTCAGCAACGCGCTCTCGACGTACGAACCGCAGTTCACCCGCTCGTTCGAATACGCCGGCATCGCGACTCTGCTCGCGCTCGCGATCAGCTACCCGCTGGCGTACTGGATTGCCTTCCGGGGCGGGCGGTGGAAGAACCTCTTTCTGCTGCTCGTCATCGCGCCGTTCTTCGTCACGTATCTGATCAGAACGCTGGCGTGGGAGACGATCCTCGCCGACAACGGGATCGTCGTCGGGATCCTCAAGGACGTTCACATCCTCGGGTCTGGTGGACGCCTCCTCGCCACGTCGGCAGCGGTGATCGCCGCGATCACCTACAACTTCCTGCCGTTCATGGTCCTGCCGCTCTATGTCAGTCTCGAGCAGATCGACACGCGGCTGATCGAGGCATCGCGAGACCTCTACGCGAACCCGCTCGTCTCGTTCTCGCGGGTCACGCTGCCGCTTTCACTGCCCGGCGTATTCGCTGGCGTGCTACTGACGTTCATCCCGGCGGTCGGCGACTTCATCAACGCGCAGCTGCTCGGGACGCCGAGGCAGTACATGATCGGGAACGTCATCCAGGCGGAGTTCTTGAGCGTGCGGGACTACCCGACGGCGGCAGCCCTTTCGTTCGTCCTCATGGCAGCGATTCTCGTGTTCGTGCTGATCTTCGCACGCGCGCTCGGGACCGACCGGCTGACGGCCGGAGCGGCCGCGTGAGCGCGGCATCGCCGGCGCTCAGCCTGACGACGCGACTGCCGATCGGAGTGCGTGCGTGGCGCTTCGCGCGGCACCACCTTCTCAATCTGTACGCGCTTCTCGCGCTCGGCTACCTCTTCTTGCCGATCGGCGTCGTCATCGCCTTCTCGTTCAACAACCCCAAGGGCCGCTTCAACTACACCTGGCAGGGCTTCACGTTCAAGAACTGGGAGAACCCTTTCGGCGTCCCGACGCTGGGAGGCGCGCTCCGCATCTCGATCGAGATCGCACTCCTCTCGTCGCTGTGCGCGACGGTGCTCGGGACGCTCATCGCGCTTGCGCTCGTGCGCTACCGCTTCCGCGGCTCCGCGATCACGAACCTCCTCATCTTCATCCCGATGGCGACGCCGGAGACCGTGATGGGCGCCTCCCTGCTCACGCTCTTCTCGGCCCACGCCGGGATCTTCCCGCTCGGGTTCAACACGATCCTGATCGCGCACATCATGTTCAACATCTCCTACGTGGTCGTCACCGTGCGGGCGCGCCTCGTGGGGTTCGACCGGCACCTGGAAGAGGCAGCGATGGACCTCGGCGCGAACGAGCTCGTCACCTTCTGGCGCGTGACCCTGCCGCTGATCATGCCCGGAATCCTCGCGGCGTTCCTGCTCGCTTTCGCGCTCTCGATCGACGACTTCGTGATCACGTACTTCAATGCAGGCACCGTCACGACGTTCCCGCTCTTCGTCTGGGGAGCGGCGCGCGTGGCGACCCCGCCGCAGATCAACGTGGTTGGGACGGCGATCTTCCTGATCGCCGTGTCGCTCATGCTCGTCAACATCACAGTCCAGAGTCGCCGCGAAAAGCGGGCCTGATGGCGAGGGCTTCGGTCGAGCCGCGGCTTCCGTCGTGGTGGCTCGAGCAGGCGCTCGAGGCCGAGGGATCTCCGCCTCCTTCGCCCGCTCTGGCGGGTGACGCGACCGCCGACGTCGCGATCGTCGGCGGCGGCTACACCGGTCTCTGGACCGCGCTCGCGCTGCGCGAGCGCGCGCCCGATCTACGGGTCACGCTCCTCGAGGCGGAGATCTGCGGCCACGGGCCGAGCGGGCGCAACGGCGGCTTCGTCCACGGCTACTGGGTGTCGCTGCCGGGGATCCTTCCGGTGCTCGGCGAGGAGCGGGCGCTCGCGCTGGCGCGCCAGGGGGAGCAGATCATTCCCGGGGTCCGTGCCTGGGCCGAGTCGCGTGGCGAGGACGTCTGGTTGCGCGAGGCCGGGATGCTCGAGGTGTCGGCCGCGCCGGCGCAGGACGGCGCGATCGAGAAGGCCGCGGCGGCTGCGGTGCGCGTCGGCCGCGCCGATCAGGCCGTCTCGCTCACGGCGACCGAGGTTGCCCAGCGCGTCTCGTCGCCGACCTTCCGGAGCGGCGTCTTCTTTCCCGAGTGCGCGACGCTTCATCCGGGACTGCTCGTGCGGGCGCTGCGGCGGGCTGCGCTCGACGCGGGGGTGACCCTGCACGAGGCGACGCCGGTGACCGCCGTGCGCGCCGGCTCGCCGAACGAGCTCGAGACGCCGGGCGGAATCCTCCGCGCGCCGGAGGTCGTGCTGGCGACGAACGCGGGACTGACGGGATGGAAGCCGGCCTCGCGCAACCTGACGAACTTCGGCTCGTACGTCGTCCTCACGGAGCCCGCGCCCGAGCTGCTCGCCGAGATCGGCTGGACCGGCGGCGAGGCGGTCATCGACGGACGGATGTTCCTCCACTACTTCCGCACGACGCACGACGGACGCGTGCTCATGGGCAGCGGCACCGGGCCGATCGGCTTCGGCGGGCGCATCGACGACCGCTTCTCGCGCGACGCGCCGACGGCCGAGCGCGCCGAGGCCGGATTGCGGCGGCTGCTGCCGGGGCTTGCCGGAGCGCGGGTCGAGCGGGCGTGGGGCGGGCCGATCGACGTCTCCGCCGATCACCTGCCGTTCTTCCGGACGAAGACCGGCACGCGGATCCACTTCGGCGCCGGCTACTCGGGTCACGGCGTCGGTCCGGCGTGGCTCGGCGGGCGGATCCTCGCCTCGCTCGCGCTCGGCGCGGACGACGAGTGGACGCGGTCACCGCTCGCGACCCGCTCGGTGCCGAGACTTCCCGGGGAGCCGTTCCGCCGCATCGGGGGCGGCCTCGTCCGCTGGGCGATCATGAGCTGCGAGGCTGCCGAGGAGGACGGAGGACGCGCGCCGCTCGCGGCGCGCGCGGCGGCGGCGCTGCCGCGCCTACTCGGGATGGAGCTCGGGACGCGCTAGGGAACTGTCCGCGTCGTCGTCGTCGGCGCCGCTCGCCGCGCGACGCCGGTGCGCTGCGCCGCGTTCGCGACCGCTTCGGCGACCGCCGGCGCAACGGAGCGGTTGAACACGCTCGGGATCACGTAGTCCGCGGCGAGCTCGTCGTCCGAGATCGTCGCGGCGATCGCACGGGCTGCCGCGACCTCCATCTCGGCATCGATCGTCCGCGCGCGGACGTCGAGGGCTCCGCGGAAGACTCCCGGGAACGCCAGGACGTTGTTGATCTGGTTCGGGTAGTCGCTGCGGCCCGTGGCGATCACCTCGGCCAGCCCCTCGATCGCCTCCGGATCGACCTCGGGATTCGGGTTCGCCATGGCGAACACGATCGCACGCGGCGCCATCCGGCGGATGCCCTCGACACCGATCGCCCCGGGAACGGAGACGCCGACGAACACGTCGACGCCCTCGAGCAGCTCGTCGGCGGTGCCCCGGAGATTCTCGGGGTTCGTCTGCTCGGCGTACTCCTGCTTCACGGGATTCAGTCCCGGGCGACCTCGGAAGAGGGCGCCTCCCTCGTCGCAGCCGACGATCCAGCTCGCGCCGGCCGACTGGAGGATCCGCGTCACCGCTATGCCCGCCGCGCCGCAGCCAGTTGTGAGGATCCGAATTTCCTCGAGCCGCTTGCCGACCACCCGCAGCGCGTTGAGGAGCGCAGCGAGCACGACGATCGCCGTCCCATGCTGGTCGTCGTGGAAGACGGGAATCTCGAGCTGCTCACGTAGCCGCCGCTCGATCTCGAAGCAGCGTGGCCCCGAGATGTCCTCGAGGTTGATCCCGCCGAACGTGGGCGAGATCGCCTGGACCGTGCGGACGATCTCGTCGGGATCCTTCGTCGCGAGACAGATCGGGAAGGCGTCGACGTCGGCGAACTCCTTGAACAGCACCGCCTTGCCCTCCATCACCGGCAGCGCAGCCTCGGGGCCGATGTCGCCGAGGCCGAGCACCGCGGTACCGTCGCTCACGATCGCGACGCAGTTGCGCTTGATCGTGAGGTTCCAGACCTTCTCCGGGTCTTCGGCGATCGCGCGTGAGACGCGCGCGACGCCCGGCGTGTAGACCATCGAGAGATCCTCGCGCGTCTTCAGCGGCAGGCGTGGCCGTACCTCGAGCTTGCCGCCGAGGTGCGCGAGGAAGACCCGGTCGGAGACGTGCACGAGCTCGACGTCCTCGATCGCGTGGACGGCCGCGACGATCGCGTCGAGGTGCTGCTCGTCGTCCGCCAGGACGTTGACGTCGCGGATCTTCGTCGATCCCTCGACCCGCACGAGGTCGATCGCCCCGAGGAGTCCGCCCGCCTCGCCGATCGCGGACGCGAGCCGGGCGAAGGCGCCGGGCGTGTTCTCGATCCGGACGCGGATCGTGGCGCTGAAGGACGCGGACGGGTGCACGCTCGGAGGCTAGACCGCGCCGCGTACTGCCGCACCCGTAGGAAGTACGCTCGTGCGATGCGGGTCACCCTCTGCGACGTCGGGCCGCGCGACGGCCTTCAGAACGAGCCCGAGGCGCTCCCGCCGGAGACGCGCGCCGAGCTCGTCGACCGGCTCGCGACCGCCGGGGTTCCCCGGATCGAGGCGGTGAGCTTCGTCCGGGCGGAGCGCGTGCCGCAGATGGCCGACGCGGAGGCTGTGGTCGAGCGCGTGCACCGCCGGCAGGGAGTCGAGCTCTCGGGTCTCGTCCTCAACGAGCGCGGCTGGGAGCGGTTCGCCGCCGCCGGGCTCGACCGTGTCAACGTCACGCTCGCCGCGACCGAGACCTTCAACCAGCGGAACGGGAACGCGACGCTGGCCGAGTCGGTCGAGCGGGCCGAGGCGATCCTCGCCGCGGCCGGAGAGACGCCGGCGACGGTCACGATCTCCTGCTCGTTCGGCTGCCCTTTCGAGGGCCGCGTGGATCCGGGCGTGGTCGCCGAGCTCGCGGGGCGGTTCGGCGGTCGCTCGGAGGTGGTGCTCGCGGACACGATCGGCGTGGCGACGCCGTCGGCGGTCCGATCCCTCGTCGAGAGGACGCAGGCGGCCGGGTTCCACGGCCACAACACGCGCTCGACCGGGTACGCCAACTGTCTCGCGGCGCTCGAGGCGGGCGCGCACGTGCTCGACGCGTCGGTGGGCGGCCTCGGCGGCTGCCCGTTCTCGCCACGCGCGACGGGCAATGTCGCGACGGAGGATCTCGTCTACCTGCTCGAAGGGGAAGGGATCGAGACGGGCATCGACCTCGACGGGCTGACCGGCGTCTCGCAATGGCTCGAGAGCGTGCTGGGCCGCACGCTCGAGGGCTACGTCTACCGCGCCGGGAGCTGGCCGCCGGCGGGGTGACTGCGCTCCGGCTCCGTCAACCGAGGCGGACGACGTCCGCGCCGGCGAGCTCCGCGATCTCGTCCTCGGCGTAGCCGAGTCCGCGGAGGATCTCCTCCGAATGCTCGCCGAGCGCGGGTGGGGGGGCGTGGTGTCGCACGCGCTCGCCGTCGGCGGACAGCGGGGCGGCGACCGTGACGAGATCGCCAAGCGACTGCAGGATCCCGAGCGCCTCCGTCTGCGGTTCGCGCGCGGCCTCGCCGACGTCGTGCACCGGCGACGCCGGCACTCCTGCCGCGACGAGCGCTTCGAGCAGTTCCCCCGAGTCACGCTCGCGTGTCCGCTCCTCGAGCGCCGCAATGAGCTGCGGACGGTTCGCAACGCGGTCGGGGTTTGTCGCGAAGCGAAGATCGCCGGCGAGGCCCGGGGCGCCGAGGGCGTCGCAGAACGCGGCGAAGAGCTTGTCGTTGCCGGCGACGACCATCAGCCCGCCGTCGCGCGTGGGGAAGACCTGGTACGGCGCGATCTGCGGGAAGGCGCTCCCGTCGCGGTCGGGCACGGCGCCCGTCCCGAGATAGCCGACGAGCTGGGGCGAGAGCAGCGAGAGCGCGGTTTCGTAGAGCGAGAGCTCGAGCGTGCGGCCGACCCCCGTCCGCTCTCTCTCCCAGAGCGCGGCGAGCACGCCGAGCGCCGCCCAGACGCCGGTGCCGAGGTCGATCAGCGACACGCCGACCCGCACCGGCGGCCGATCGTTCTCGCCGGTCACGCTCATGATCCCCGCGGCCGCCTGCAGGAGCGGGTCGTAGCCGGGCTGGCCGCTCAGCGGGCCGTGCGAGCCGAAGGCCCCGATCGTGCAGTACACGAGTCGCGGATTGCGCGCGCGAAGGGCGTCGGCGCCGAAGCCGTGCCGCTCGGCGGCTCCCGGCCGAAGGCTCTGCAGGAACACGTCTGCCCGGTCGGCGAGGCGCCGCACGATCTCGCGGCCGCGCTCTTCCCCGAGCTCGACCGCGAGCGAGCGCTTGCCGGCGTTCGCCGACAGGAACATCGCGCCGCCTCCGTCCAGGAACGGCGGTCCCCAGGCGCGGGCATGGTCGCCGGCGAGCGGCTCGACCTTCACGACGTCGGCGCCGAGCGCCGCGAGCAGCTGCGTCGCCGTCGGTCCGGCGAGGGACGACGTGAGGTCGACGACCCGCGTACCGGTGAGCGGACGCAGCTCCGTCATCGTTCGAGGGAATAGAGCCGAGTCGGCTTGCTTCGAACCTCCACGTCCCGTTCATATCGCTCGCCGAGCCTCTCCGCCACGCGGATAGACCGCACGTTCTCAGGCTCGATCAGGGAGATAAGGCGGCGCAGCCCTCGGTCGTCGAATGCCCAGTCGCGGAGCGCGAGCGCCGCCTCGGCGGCGTACCCCCGGCCCCAGTGCTCCCGCGCGAGCAGCCAGCCGATCTCCGTCTCGTCCCCGCCGACCTGCCACGTCTCTGGGTCCCAGCGGAGAAATCCGGCGCGGCCGAGGACGCGCCCGTCCTCCCGCCGCTCGAGCGAGCACAGGCTCACGCCCCAGCTCTCCCAGCGCTCGAGCCATTGTTCGATTCCTGCTTCGAGCTCGGCGAGAGTCGCCGTGCTGCCGTCGCCGATGAAGCGCATGACCTCGGGGTCCGCGTAGGCGACCGCGAGGTCGGCCGCGTCCTCGAGACTTGGCTTCCTGAGAAGGAGGCGCTCCGTCGTGATCACGTTGGATGCTCCCAGATCACATGAGGACCCCCGTGCGGCAGCTCGATCATTGCGCCGGGCGTCGCTCCGAGCCGCCCGGCAACCCGCTGAGAGGGAAGGTTCCGCGGTGCGATGAGCGAGATCAGACCGGTGCGGCCGAACCAGTCCCGGACCGCGGCGGCCGCCTCGGTGGCGTAGCCCTGGCCCCAGTGCTCGTATGCCAGCGCCCAGGTGAGCTCTGGCTGCGCGTCCGGCGCGTTCGACCGGAGCCAACGGACGGGATCGTAGAAGTTGAGTCCGACGCGTCCGATTCGCTCGCCGGCCGCCGTCTCGACGATGAACTTGCCGGCCGGATACGTCTCCCAACCGTCCAGCCACTGCTGCACGACGCCGTGCGGGTCCTCGACGCCGCCGAGGAAGTCCATGACTCGAAGATCGGAGAGAAAGGACGGCGGACGCTGGACGTCCGCGGACGTCGGCCTCCGCAGGAGCAGCCGTTCGGTCTGGATCACAGCGGCAGCATGATCGAACGCTCGAACTCGATCACGGTCTCGTCTCGCTGGTTGAGTCCTCGCGTGTGCACGGTGACGATGCCGGATCCGGGGCGCGACTGCGACTCGCGCTTCTCGAGCACCTCCGTCTCGGCGTGGATCGTGTCGCCGGCGAAGACCGGGGCCGGCAGCCGCACGTCCTTCCAGCCGAGGTTGACGCCGCGCTCGGACACGTCGGCGACGGACAGACCCGTGACGAGCGCCAGCGTGAAGGTCGAGTCGACGAGCGGTCGTCCCCACTCGGTCGTCGCGGCGTACTCCGCGTCGAAGTGGATCGGGTTCGTGTTCAGCGTGAGCAGCGTGAACCAGACGTTGTCGGCCTCGAGTACGGTGCGCCCGTGGCGGCTGCGGTAGACCGCCCCGACCTCCAATTCCTCGTACGTGCGACTCACATCCGAGATCATCGCAGCGATGCACGAGCTCGCTCTCGAGCAGCGGCGCGAGCTCGGTGTGCGCGCGCCGTGGCACGTCGGCGACGTGACGTGGGGGCTCCGCCAGCACGAGGGGCGAGAGGACGAGTGGACGATCCGCGTCTGGAAGGGCGAGGATCGCACCCTCGCGTGGTCGTGGCTGAAGAGCGACCGCGGCCTGCTCGAGTTCGACGTCCGGCGCGACCGGCTCGACCTGCTCGATGAGATCCTCGCCGAGCCCGACGCGCGCACCGCGGTCGCATTCGAAGACGATGCGGAGGTGCGGGCGGCGCTCGAACGCCACGGCTTCACCGAACCCGACAAGGGGAACGTGAACCGGCAGGGCCCGCTCATGCACTTCCTCGCGCGCGACCTGCCCGAGGCTCCGAAGCTGCCGCCGCTGCCCCACGGGTTCCGCTACCGGACGGTCGAGCCGGCGGACCTCGCGGAACGAGTCGCGATCCACCGCGACGTCTGGGCACCTTCGCGCGTGACGGAGTCGAGCTACGCGAACGTGCGAGCCACCTGGCCGTACCGCGCGTCGCTCGACTGCGTCGTCGAGGCGCCCGACGGACGCTTCGCCGCCTACGCCCTCATGTGGCCCGACGACGAGAATCGCGTCGGCGAGCTCGAGCCGGTCGGCGTGCGGGAGGAATTCCGCCGCCGCGGCCTCGGCGCGGCCGTCTGCACGTTCGCGCTCCGCCGCCTGCACGAGGAAGGCGGCCGGGAGGCGATCGTCTACTGCGTCACCGACGCGGCGTGCGGGACGTACGAGTCAGTCGGCTTCCGCCGCCACGCCATGCTCGTCGGCTACTCGCGCTGAGGCTTCGGCAGCTTGTCCAGGGCCGACTCGAGCTGACTCTCGACGTAGGCGCTGATGCGTTCCTCGAACCGCGCCGCAAGGTTCTCCTGCCGCGACTTCGGCGTCTGCTGCTTCTGGGTCTTCAACGGTCGCGACGAGACAGCGCGCCCGTCGACCGTCAGCTCGTAGATGTGCTCGTGCTGGACGTCCTTCAGATCCTGCCGGCCGAGGTCGTGGACGGCGACGCCGTCGGGGAGCTGGTTGCCGAGGAGCGCGCGTGTCGTCTCCGAGATGAGGATCTGGCCGCCGTGGCCGGCTGCCGAGATGCGCGCCGCGCGCACGACGTCGAGCCCGAGGTAGCCCTCCTCGCCGACCTGCGGCTCGCCGGTGTGGAGACCCATGCGCACCATCACTTCGTGCCCCTCTGGCCACTCGTGGTCGCGCAACGCCCGCTGCGCGTCGACGGCAGCCGCGACCGCGTCGCGCGCCCGCGGGAAGGAGAAGAAGAACGCGTCGCCCTGCGTATCGATCTCGGTGCCGCCGTGCGCGCCGAACGTCTCGCGCACGAGGCGCCTGTGGTCGCCCGACACCTGTCCGTATCCCTCGTCCCCGAGCGCCTGCAGCAGGCGTGTCGAGCCCTCGATGTCGGTGAAGACGAACGTGACGGTGCCGCTGGGCAGAGTGGCCACGGGCGCCTACGCTACCCCGATGAACCGGCTCGCGCAGGAGACGAGCCCCTACCTCCTCCAGCACGCCGAGAACCCGGTCGACTGGCAGCCATGGGGCCCGGAGGTCTTGCAAAGGGCTCGATCCGAACGCAAGCCGCTGCTCGTCTCGATCGGCTACTCCGCGTGCCACTGGTGCCACGTGATGGAGCGCGAGTCGTTCGACGACGAGACGACCGCGGCGCTCATGAACGAGCTCTTCGTCAACGTCAAGGTCGATCGCGAGGAGCGACCCGACGTGGACGCGGTGTACATGGACGCCGTCGTCGCGCTCACCGGCCAGGGCGGCTGGCCGCTCACCGTCTTCCTCACGCCCGACGGCGAGCCGTTCTACGGCGGTACCTACTTTCCGCCCGAGCCGCGGCACGGGCTGCCCTCGTTCCGCCAGGTGCTGCGCGCCGTCGCCGGCGCGTACCGCGAGCGGCCGGAGGACGTCGCCGCGCAGGCGGAGGCGTTGGTCGGTGCGCTGCGGCAGTCTGCGGAGTCCGAGCCGTCGCGTGAGCCGCTGACCGAGGCGCTCCTTGTGGAGGCAGAACGCAGCCTGCTCTCGCAGCTCGACCCGCGCTGGGGCGGCTTCGGCCACGCGCCGAAGTTCCCGCCCGCGTCGGCGCTCGAGTTCCTGCTGCGTCGTGGGGCGCTCGAGCCGGTGCGACTCACGCTCGACGGGATGGCGGCCGGCGGGATGTACGACCTCGTCGGCGGCGGCTTCCACCGCTACTCCGTCGACGGCGGGTGGCTCGTGCCGCACTTCGAGAAGATGCTCTACGACAACGCGCTCCTCGTTCCGCCGTACCTCCACGCCTGGCTCGTGACCGGGGAGGAGCGGTACCGCGTCGTGGCGGAGCAGACGCTCGACTACATGCTGCGCGACCTGCGCCTCGAGAGCGGCGGGTTCGCGTCCGCGCAGGACGCCGACACCGACGGCGTCGAGGGGCTGACGTACACGTGGACGGCCGAGGGGGGAGTCCCGCCCGAGCTTCTGCAGCCGTTCGAGCACGGGCGCGCGATCATCCGCGGCGAGCTCGACGACGAGACGCGGGCCCGGCTGCTCGCAGTTCGGGAGCGGCGCCCGCAACCGGCGCTCGACGACAAGGTCATCGCCTCGTGGAACGGCCTCGCGCTCGCCGCCTTGGCCGAGGGTGCGCGCAGGCTCACAAGCAACAGACTGTTACAAGCTGCCCTCGAGCTCGGCGAGCTGCTCGCCGCGGACCCGCTCTGGCGGACGATGCGCGACGGCCGCGCGAAGTTCCCCGCGTACCTCGACGACTACGCGAACGTCGCGCACGGCCTCTACGAGCTGCACGTCGCGACCGGCGATCTCCGCTGGCTGCAGGAGTCGCGACGGCTCGCTGTCCGGGCGGTCGAGCTGTTCGGAGATCCGGAGCGCAGCGGCTTCTTCCTCACGCCGGTGGACGGAGAGCAGCTCGTCGCGCGGCAGAAGACCTTCGACGACAACCCGACACCGGCGGGGAGCTCGATGCTCGCGTACGTCCTGTTGCGCCTCGCGAGGATCTGGGGAGACGACGAGCTCGAGCGCCAGGCGGTCGGCGCGCTGCGGCTCGTCCGCGACCTCCTGCCGCGGGCGCCGAGCGCGTTTGGCTGGGCGCTCTGCGCGCTCGACCTCCACCTCTCGCCGCCGCGCGAGCTCGCGATCGTCGGCGGCGCCGACTCGGAGATCGCGCGCGCCGCGCTGAGCGGCTTCGACCCGAACGCCGTCGTCGCCTTCGGCCCGGCAGACGACGTGCCGCTCCTCGAGGGCAAGACGCTCATCGACGGCCGACCGGTGGTCTACGTGTGCGAGCGCTTCGCGTGCAGGGCGCCGGTCACCGACCCCGCGGACCTTTCCTTGTAACAGTCTGTTACAAGGTTGGACATCGGCTCCCCTGGACGAGCCGGGTGGGCTCCCTCGGTGGGTTCCGGCGCACTTAGTAACAGGCTGTTACTTGCCGAGACGGGTCCGCGCTGGAGGATGACGAGGGGGAACCCTTCCCTACCGCCGTGACGCCGGAGCATCCTGCGCGCGTCTCCACGAGTTCGTCATGCCGGGCGACGCCTGCGTCTGTGAATGCCCAAACGTGCTCGTCGGCTCGGGCATGGCCGGCCACACGAGGATCGGCAACGGGCGATCAGCTGCCTCCATCACCGCCTCGGTCCACCAGTCCCGCGTCCATGCCCAGTTCGAAGCCGCGGAGGAGCGTCAGGGGGTCGGTAAGACGACGTCACTCCTGCAGCGAGCGCCCGCCTGCGGACTGCATTCCGGCAAGCATCCCCGGCGGTGACGCGCCGTCGGGAAAGCGCGCGAGTAGCTCGCCGAGGAGCTCGTCCGGCTCCCAGCCCTCGTCTGCGGCCAGCAGCTCTCCGGCGCTCCAGCCCTGGAGGACGTTGACCGCCCCACCCCAGACGTGGATGACCTGGCCGGTGATCGCCTGCGCCTCGTCGGCGCAGAGCGCGACGACGACGGTCGAGACGTTCGCCGGGTCGAGCGGGTCGAAGCCCTCCGGCGGTCCGGACATCTGGAACGTCTCCTCGGTCATGCGCGTGCGCGCGTTCGGCGCGAGGCAGTTGACCGTGACGCCGTAGCGCTCCAGCTCCTGCGCGGCGATGATCGTGAAGCCGGCGATGCCGGCCTTGGCGGCGCCGTAGTTCGCCTGGCCGACGTTGCCGAACACACCCGAGGGGCTGGACGTGTTGACGACGCGACCGCGTACGTCCTCGCCCGCCTTCGACCGCTCGCGCCAGTGCGCCGCCGCGTGTTGCGTGGGAGCGAAGTGACCCTTGAGATGGACGGCGACGACGGAGTCCCATTCCTCCTCGGACATGTTTACGAGCATCCGGTCGCGGAGGATCCCCGCGTTGTTGACGAGGATGTCGAGCCGACCGAACTCGTCGATCGCCTGCTGGACGAGCCGTCCGGCGCCTTCGAAGTCGGCGACGTTCTCGCCGTTCGTCGACGCCTCGCCGCCCGCAGCGCGGATTTCCGCGACGACCTGTTCCGCCGGGCCTGGATCTGAGCCCTCGCCGGCGAGCCCGGCGCCGAGGTCGTTGACGACGACCTCCGCGCCGGCGCGGGCGAGCGCGAGCGCGTGCGAGCGGCCGATGCCGCGCCCCGCGCCCGTGACGATCGCGACCTTGCCGCTCAGATCTGGCATCGCCGGGGAGCTTAGTCTTGGAGCGATTCGATGCTGCACGAACTTCTCACCGGACGGCGCGTCCGGCTCGAGCCGCTCGAGCCTCGGCACGAGGAGGAGCTCTGGCAGGTGGCGAAGGATCCGCGCACCTGGCGCTGGATGCGCTTCAACGGTTACGAGCGCGACGAGTTCCGCCGCTTCTGGGAGTCGGTGGACATGGGCTTCGCGCACTACCTCGACACGAAACTCGTCGGGCACACGAGCTTCCTCAACGACCGGCCCGAGGACCGCGTAGTCGAGATCGGGAACACGTGGCTCAACCCGCGGGCGTGGGGGACGGACGCGAACACCGAGGCGAAGTACCTCCTCATGCGACACGCGTTCGAGGACGAGGGCTACCTGCGCGTCGAGTTCAAGACGGACGCGACGAACGAGCGCTCGCGGCCCGCGCTCGAGAAGGTCGGCGCCACGTTCGAGGGCGTGGCCCGCAAGCACCAGCTCGTTCGCGGTGGACAGCGGCGCGACTCGGCGTGGTACGCGGTGATCGACGACGACTGGCCGCAGGCGAAGGCTGCGATCGAGCGCAGGCTCGGCTGGCAATGAGCGTCGAGCTCGTCTTCGAGACGCACTCGACGACCGAGGACAACGAGGCCGGCATCGCGACGGGCTGGCTCCCGGGTCGGCTATCCGCTACCGGGCGCGAGCAGGCGCTCGAGCTTGGCGAGCGTCGTCGCCACGATGGGCTCGCGGTCGTCTTCATCCCGGACCTGCGGCGCGCAGTCGAGACGGCCGAGATCGCGTTCGCCGGCTCGCTTGCGGTCGTGGCGGACGAGCGGCTCCGCGAGTGCAACTACGGCGAGCTGAACGGGACCGTAGAGCCGCTGCGCGACCGGCCGGCCCACATCGACGTCCCGTATCCGGGGGGCGAGAGCTGGCGGCAGGCGGTCGAGCGCGTGACGGGCTTCCTCGACGAGCTGCGACGCGAGCGCGAGGACGAGCGGGTACTCGTGATCGGCAACACCGCGACGCGGCTCGCGCTCGAGGTGGTCGCGAACGGCCGCGAGCTCGAGGGGGCGATGGCAGCGCCATTCGTTTGGCGGCCCGGCTGGGAGTACGTCCTCTAGCCGGATTCGTTGAAGGACGCTCGTCCAGGACGGTGTTCGCGACGTCGTTCGAGTGTTCGCACGTCGTGGGAGAGGAAAACGAGCGCGGTCGTCACGACGGTGATCGCCGCGGTGGTGAGGAAGGTTGCACCGGTCCCGATCGCGTTTGCGATCGGGCCGATGATCGCGTAGCCGATGGGCATCAGGGCGAACGACCCGACGGCGTCGTAGGAGGAGAGGCGTGCGAGCTTGTCGCTCGGGATCTCTTGCTGCATCGTCGTCTGCCAGAGAACCCCGAACACCTCCAGGAAGAGTCCGGCGGCGAAGGCGGTGGCGATCACTCCGCCGAGCGGGAGCGGCCGAGCGAGCGCGAGCGGCAGCAGGGCGACTCCGAACGCGCCGAAGCTCGCCGTTCGCAGCAGGCGACGCGGGCGCCAACGCAAGAGGAACACTCCGGAGAGGACGAGGCCCAGCGTTTCGGCGGCGAGGATCAGTCCCCAGCCGCCCGATCCTCCGAGGTGGTGCTTGGCGACGCTCGGGCCGAGCACCTGGACCGAGGCCGCGAAGGCCGCGTTGACGATTCCGAACTGGATCACGATCGACCACAGCCAGCCGCGCGACCAGAAATCAGTCCAGCCTTCCCGCAGCTCGCCGAAGACCGAGCCGGCAGCGACCCGGACTCCTGCCGGAAGCCGGATCGCGGCGAGTGCGCCGGCCGCGAGTGCGTAGGAGGCGGCGTCGACGGCGATGCCGATCCCGGGGTTGCTCACGGCGACGATCAGACCGCCCAGGGCCGCCCCGGCGACGTTCACGCTGTTGAGCCCCAGGCGCAGTGTGGCATTCGCCTGCTGCAGCAGCGGCTCCGGAACCGTCTGCGGAATCACGGCATTGCTGGCGGGAAAGAAGAACGCCGAGGACGCGCCGTTCACCGATGCGAGCACTGCGAGCTCCCACAGGTGGGCGCTGCCCGAGATGAGAAGTCCGGCCACGATGCCCTGACTCGCAGAGCTGATGGCGTTCGAAGCGACCATCACCCGGTTCCGGGGGAGCCGATCTCCCCAGACCCCGCCGATCAACAGCAACGCCACCAGCGGGACCTGGCGGGCCGCGAGCACGATCCCGATCGCGCCCGGCGAGTCGTGCAGCGTGTCCAAGATCGCGAACGCGAGCGCAACCGGCGCCATCGCGCTCCCGAGCATCGACACAGTGCGGCTCAGGAAAAGCAGCCGAAACTGCCGCTCCCGAAGCACACCAAGCCGCGAAGTCAGAACAGCTCGCCTACCGACCAAGGACCCCAGCACGCCACGAGCTCACGCCCCGACTCTAAGACACGCTCCCCTGGGGCATATGAGTGGCGCTCCCATGTCAAGGCGGGGCTCGCTTTGAGCGTGTTGAAGACGACGCGGACGAGGAGTCGTTCGAGGGAGCGGAGTGCCTCTCGCGGCGGCGTCGAGCTGCCGGCGAACCTCGTCGACAGGAACAGCAGACAGGAAGTGCTTGTGCACGTCGACCCCGACTACAGTCATGTCCTCGCCTCGTACCGTTGGGGGGCGACCGACGAGCGGACAGACCTCAATCGACGCAAGTTGCCAAGCTCCTATCGGGTCACGCTCGACGGTCTCGGGAAAGCGACGGCGAAACAACTCCATGGGTACGAGTCGCCCGCATGGTTGGCCGCAGAGTGCAGAGGACTTCGACCGGATCGGGAACATCTGGGGCGCCGGTGGCCCACACGACCAAAATCGGCTCGGAACGATCGCCCGCCTTGCCGGAAAGAGCATCCGGGATCCGCTCGTCGTTGTCGAGTGTGACCCACTGCACGGCCGCAGCGCTTCGGGCGACCTTCGTCGGCGAGCCGCGCGTCACCGTGCACGAGGCAAACATGCTTGATCTTCCCTCCAGATCGGCATGGCATCTACGCGTTCGCGCCGAGCGCGTTTCGGCGTGGCCTCGCGCGCATCGCCGGGCTACGAACGCGCCTACGCCACGAGTAAAGTCAGGCGCTCTTGGAGGGAGGGCTGGCCTGCGGGAGCGGCCTTTCGCCTGAGCCTGCCTTCGCCTACGCGCTCGTGTCGCGGCGGACGATCTGCGTGCAGCGCGCGCTCGCGATCGGCTGGTCGTCCTGGAACAGCTCGGCGGCGCAGAAGACGACGCGCCGGTTGCGCTGCACGACGCGCCCCTCCGCTCGCAGGACTCCCGGCCGCGCCGAGCGGTGGAACTCGGTGCGCAGGTCGGCCGTGAGGAAGTCCTCTCCCTCGTCCATCAGCGTCCAGCAGGCGCCGCCCATCGCGGTGTCGAGGAGCGCCGAGACCATGCCGCCGTGCACGATCGGCCCGCTCGGGGAGTGAAAGCAGTACTCCGGCGGCGCGTCCCACTCGAGCACGCAGCGGCCGTCCGCCTGCTCGACGCCGCGGTAGCCGAGCGTGTTCCAGACGTGCGGGTCGGGCGGTGGGAGCTCGCCCCAGGGCTTGCGCGAGCGCGAGCTCAACTCTCGACGCTTGCCGGCGACTCGGCGGCGAACCGCTCGCGCAGCTCGACCTTGCGGAACTTGCCGACGCTCGTCTTCGGGATCTCGTCCACGAACTCGAACCGGTCGGGCAGCCACCACTTCGCGAACTGCGGCGCGAGGTGCTCGCGCAGCTCGTCCACCGTCGCGGTGGCGCCCTCCTTGACGACGACTGCCGCGAGCGGTCGCTCGCCCCACTTCTCGTCGGGAACCGCGATCACCGCCGCCTCGGCCAAGGCCGGATGCGCCATGAGCGCGTTCTCGAGCTCGACCGAGGAGATCCACTCGCCGCCCGACTTGATCACGTCCTTCGATCGGTCCTTGATCTGGATGAAGCCGCGCGGATGGATCGAGACGATGTCGCCGGTGCGGAACCAGCCGTTGTCCGTCCAGCGGTCGGCGCACTCCGGCGCGTCGTGGTACGACGCCGCCACCCACGGGCCGCGCACCTCGAGCTCGCCCATCGCCTCGCCGTCCCACGGCACCTCCTCGTCGCCGGCGCGGGCCCGGATCTCGACGAACGGGAGCGGGAAGCCGGCCGTCGCCTGAAAGTCCCAGCGCGTCTCGGCGTCCGCCTCGGCGAGGTCGGGCGGGAGTAACACGGTCGACGCGACCGGCGACGTCTCGGTCATCCCCCAGCCCTGGCAGATGCGGATCCCGTGGCGTTCCTCGAACGCGGCGATCAGCGCGCGCGGCACCGCAGAGCCGCCGATCAGCATCGCCTTCACGGCAGAGAGGTCCCAGCGCCCCGGCTCGGCGTCGAGCCGAGCGAGGATGCCCATCCAGATCGTCGGCACGCCCGCGGCCCACGAGACGCGCTCCTGCTCCATGTTGTCGAGCAGGCTGTCAGGGTCGAGGTGCGGGCCGGGATAGACGAGCTTCGCGCCCTGCATCGTCGCGAGGTACGGGTAGCCCCACGCGTTCGCGTGGAACATCGGCACGACCGGCATGACGGTGTCGCCGATGCCGAGACCCATCCCGAGCGGGTTGTTCGCGCCGACGCCGAGCGCGTGCAGAACCGACGAGCGGTGCGAGTAGACGACGCCGCGCGGTCGGCCGGTGGTGCCGCTCGTGTAACACATCGCAGCCGCCTCGCGTTCGTCGAGCTCCGGGTCTTCCCACTCATCCGGATCGGCCGTCGCGAGCAGCTCCTCGTACGAGTCCTCGACGACGAAGACGTGCTCGATCGACGTGCCTTCCCGGAACTGCTCGAGCAGCGGTACGAGCGCCCGGTCGACGATCAGCGCGCGGTCGCCGGCGTGGCTCGCGATGTAGTTCAGGTCGTTCGGGTGGAGGCGCAGGTTGAGCGTGTGGAGGACGAAGCCGCCGCACGGGACGCCGAAGTACGCCTCGTGGTGCTGATGGTGGTTCCAGCACAGCGTCGCGACGCGGTCGCCGCGCTCGAGCCCGACCTTCTGCAGCGCGACGGCGAGCTGCCGCGCGCGCCGCAGCGTCTCGCGGTGGTTCGTGCGGTGGAAGCTCCGGTCGGGGAGGCGGGCGACGATCTCGCCGTCGCCGAAGAAGGTCTCCGCCCGGCGCATGAGATGCGTGAGCGTGAGCGGGAAGTCCATCATCAGACCTTCCATCCGGCTCATCGTGTCATTCCAGGAGAGCGTTCGCGATCTCGAGCCGCAGGTCTGCGGGCCGGAGCCCGAAGCCCTCGAGCCAGAGCGCGCGCTTGTAGAAGCGGTGCAGCGGATGCTCCCAGGTGAAGCCGATTCCGCCGTGTACCTGGATCGAGCGCTCGCACGCGGCGACCGCCGCCTCGGTCGCGAACGCCTTCGCCGCGGCGGCGGCGGCCGGCGCGCGTGCGTCCTGCTCCCCGACGCACCACGCGGCCCAGTAGACGAGCGACCGCGCGAGCTCGACGTCGGTGTAGGTCTGGGCGAGCGGGTGGGAGACGGCCTGGTACGTGCCGATCGGCTTGCCGAACTGGACGCGCGTCGTCGCATGCTCGACGCCGAGGTCGAGCGCACGCTGCGCGACTCCGAGGGCCTCGGCAGCGGCGGCCGCGCGGAAGCGGGGCGTCTCGTCGACGAGGTGGAAGGGGCGTGCGGGGTCGACCGTGGGCACGCCTTCTTCGTTCGGCAACGACGCGACGTGCCCGAGGTAGAAGCCCGGATAGCACGCGTATCCCATCTCCTCGAGGAGCAGCGCCTCTTCGATGAAGCCGAGCCCGGCCGCCTCGACGTCGAGCCAGCCGAGCTCCGCGAGCTCGTTCCAGCGGTCGCCGGTCGCCTCCCAGTCGCGGTCGAGCGGAAACCGGTCGGCCAGCCACGCGCGCGCGGCCTGCTTCAACTCGAGCTGCTCGGCGTCGAGCGCGAAATCCATCAGCGCGACCTCGGGAGGCCGAGCACTCGCTCGGCGATGATGTTGCGCAGCACCTCCGACGTGCCGGCCTCGATCGTGTTGCCGCGGCTGCGCAGCTGCTGGTGGTTCCACCAGCCGTCGTCGAGGATTCCCTCCGGGCCGAGCACCTCGCGTGCGAGCTTCGTCAGCCGCTGGTTCGCCTCCGACCAGCGCAGCTTCACCGCCGACCCTTCCGGTCCCGGAACGCCCGTGTGCTCGTACGTGCCCAGGGCGCGGTAGTTCGTGGAGCGGAGCGCCTGCAGCTCGATCCATTCGCGCGCGAGCGCCTCGCGCAGGCGCGGGTCGAGCTCGCGCCGGCGCGCTTCGTCGAGCAGCCGCCGCACGAGCGAGTCGAAGGTCGCCGAGAGGGCGAAGCCGAGCGTCGCGCGCTCATGGAGGAGTGTCGTCATCGCGACCTGCCAGCCCTCGCCCTCGTCGCCCAGGCGGTCTTCGACCGGGACTGCGACTTCCGTGAAGAAGATCTCGTTGAACTCCGCCTCGCCGGTGATCTGGCGGAGCGGCCGCACCTCGACGCCCGGCGCGCGCATGTCGACGAGGAGGTACGTGAGGTTCCGGTGGCGGGGCGCTCCCGGGTCGCTCTGCGCGACGAGGATGCAGCGCTCGGCGATGTGTGCGAACGACGACCACACCTTCTGGCCGTTCACGACGTAGACGTCGCCGCGGCGCTCGGCCCGCGTGCGCACGGCCGCGAGGTCGGATCCGGCGTCCGGCTCGGAGAAGCCCTGGCACCAGATCTCGTCGGCCGCGAGGATCGGCCGGAGGTAGCGCGCCTTCTGCTCTTCGGTGCCGTGCGCGATGATCGTCGGCCCCGCCATGCCGAGCCCGATCACGCCGACGTGGGTTGCGGCCTGCGCGGCCGCGAGCTCCTCGTAGAGGATCGCCTGGAAGCTGTAAGGCGCTCCGGCGCCGCCGTGCGCCTTCGGCCAGGTCAGCCCCGCGTAGCCCGCCTCGTACAGCCTCCGGCTCCACTCGCGGACGAACGGATCCTCGAATCGCCCGGGCGGCCTCTTCGGCCGCGCGCCGGTGGCTTCGCCGCCGGAGCTTGCAGCCGCAGCGCCGCCGCGTCCGCCACGCTTCTCCGCGGGGAGGTTCGTCGCGATCCATCGCCTGAGCTCGTCGCGAAACTGCGCCTCGTCGGGCGTGTCCCGCAAATCCACGAGCGGAGGCTAACCCGTCGCCGGAGCCGGAACCAGCTCGGCGGGCGCCTCGATGACGATCCGCCTACGCTGCACCGGCAAGAGCGTCACCGCAGCGAGGATCACGCCGACGCCGATCCACTGCGTCCAGCGGAGATGCTGGTTGTAGGCATAGATGCCGGCGATCACCGCGACCGCGGGATAGGTGAGCTCGGCGAGCGACGAGAGCACTGCGGGCGTCCGTTGGAGGCCGTAGTAGTAGAGCGTCAGCGCGAGCAGTCCGGTGACGAGCGCGAGATAGAGGATCAGAGAGGTGTCGTGCCCGTTCGAATACGCCGGGGAGCTCATGATCGGCAGAGCGATCGCGCTCGCGACGAGGCCGAAGAAGAAGCGGAGCGTGACGATGTGCTGGAACTCGAGCTTGCGCGCGAGGTAGCGCCCGAGCACCGTTCCGAGGGCCCAGAGCACCGCTGCGCCGGTCGCCTCCGCGATCACGACGACGCCTTTCGCCGACGGCGCGAGCGGATGCGCCTGGTTGACGAGCCAGAAGCCTGCAAGCGCGGGGAGGAAGAACCACCAGAAGGTCGCCCGCGGCCGCTCGCGCAGCAGGAGCGCGGCGCCGCCGACGGCGACGAACGGCTGCACCTTCTGGATCACGACGGGCGTGATGAAGTCGGAGTGCCCGATGAGCGCGTCGGTGAAGAGGATCGTGGCCACGGCCGATGCCCCCGCGCCGACGACGACTGCGGCGGCGACGTAGCGCCAGCCGGCGCGGAAGACGGCGCGCAGCGCGGGGAGAAGAAACGGCAGCGTCAGCGCGGCGAGGATCACGTGCTCGCCGAAGACGATCGTCGTCGCCGAGGTGGTGAAGCTCATCGTCTTGCGGATGATCGGATCCGTGCCCCACATCGCGGCGGCGACCGCGATGAGCAGCACCCCGGGAACCGCTGCAAGTCTTAGGCGCATCTCATGACGAGGCTACCGCGCAGGAGTAGGCTCGGCGCGTGATCCTGTACTGGCTCTTCAAGCGGGTCCGCCGCTGGTGGGCGACTCGTCAGTCCGCCTCTTCGGCCTGATTGTGCGACGGCTGAAAGCGGCGTAAGCTCGCCTCAGTTCCGGGGGGAACTGGAGGTTGGCCACGCTGCCGCGTAAATCCCTCGCGCTCGCTGTCGCCGGCATCG
>DATGEB010000027.1:0-36286 GCA_035310545.1 Gaiellaceae bacterium | reverse complement strand
CGTGCCTGATCGAGCTTCCTGGGAAGCAGGCTACGCCCGCGAGGCGGAGCGATCGCTGCTGCCACACGCCAAGACCCTCGACGATGCGCTCGTCGCGGTACGACCGTTCATCGATCCGCTCCTTGACGGCAGCGCGAACGGAAGCTGGGACCATGCGGGCCGCCGCTGGACACGCGAGGAGAACGACTAGCTCCGCTTGGTGGCCCGGAGTCCGGAGTTCAACCGACAGCCGCCGAACCTCGGCGAAGCGGTACGTGAGCAGGGTCGTAGATGTCCGTCCAAGACCCGCCCCCGCTATAGGAAAGGCCCCGGAAACGGGGCCTTTCCTATAGCGCCGGGGAGATCAGCCCGGCGGACTCTTGCCAAACTTTGGCCACCCCGACTGCGCGTGCCTCGTTGCAAACTCGGCGATTTTTCACAGTCAGGCGTGAGGACGCGCGCGCAGCCGATTGCCCTGCCGCTTGACTGTCGTCAGCGCGGCAGAAAGCGGCGCAGCACCAGAGAAGCGGCAAGACCGCCCGCGAGCGTGACCACGAACACGTTCAGCGAGTGGGATCGGCACACACTGGCGGTCGTCGACGCCGGCAGCGGGCCCCGAGCGGGTCGTCAGGCGCCTCGCGTCTTGATGTGGCGTCGCGGCGACCTAATCCGCGGCGGTCGGTAGATTCGGGCTGTGAAGCGCATCAACATCGCCGATCCTTCGTTCACATACGACACCGATGATCCTGTCGGCTTCCGCGGCGGACTGTTCCGCTTCGGGCCACTCGTCGGCGCCGAGGAACTTGGCGCGAGTGTGTACGAGCTTCCGCCCGGCCAGTCGATCTGCCCCTATCACTACGAATACGCAGAAGAGGAGTGGCTTCTCGTCTTGGTCGGCACCCCCACGCTCCGCCACGCGGATGGAATCGATCGACTCGCTCCTTGGGATGTCGTCTGCTTTCCACGCGGCCCGGCGGGCGCGCATCAAGTGCGCAACGACACCGACGAAGCCGTTCGCCTGCTGATGTATTCGACCGTCAAGCACCCGGCTGCGACTGTGTATCCCGACAGCGACAAGATCGCAATCTGGACCGGTAACCGCGGGGACGACTTGATCGTCCATCGCGCGAGCGGTGTCGATTACTGGTCTGGCGAGCCGACTCTGTAGAACGCAGGCGCCAGGACGGCCGCCCCGGGCGAGTCTTACCGACCCTCGATCTAGCGCTGCCGGGTCACCAGATCCCGGGCAAGAGGTGCCAGCGTACGCGGCGTCGGTACTGATCGTAGGAGGCGCCCTCGAGGTGGTGTTCCTCTCGCAGGATCCGCGCCACTTGGAAGGTCACCGTGACGCCGACGATCGTGGTGTTCCAGAGTGAGAGGCTTTGGACGAGGTAGCCGACTCCGCCGATCAGGTACGCGAGGTAGAGGGGATGCCTGACGAACGTGTACGGGCCTCGAGTCGCCAGGCCCCGATCGGCGGCGACTATTCCGTACGAGCGGGACAGGCTCGAGAACGCCCACGTCCAGAGGGCGAGATCGGCGCACTGCATCGCCAGTCCGAAGGTGGATGCGAACGGAAGAGCTGGTGCGCCCGGCCTGACCAGGAGCTCGAAGAACCATCCGCCATAGGCGATCGCCCAGTCGAACGGGTTGTGGCTCGCGCTACGCGGCGCACGGCGAATGAGGAAGATCACGCCGACCCACACCTGCTGGACCACGAACACAAGCGCCATCGGGGCGTGCGTATCGAGGAAGAACCGGAGATTCGGCCGAAGCAGATACACGGCGAACGCGGCGCCCGCAAGATTGCATGCCACCGTGACCACCGTCCGGATCCGAACCGTCCCCCATCGAGTCGGCCACCCGACGGCCCACGACGACGCACTCTGTGATCGGTACACGCTCAACGACGCTGGCCACCGCCAGGACCGGCGATCCGACCTAGGGGAAGCCGAAAAGCCCAGCAGGCGGCAGCCACGCCCCCACTCACCGCAGTGATGCTGTTAGCCCCAGCTACCACCGCCTCCGGCCCCGCTCCCACCTGAACCGCTCCCATGTCATGAGACCAACCTCCTTGGCCCGGTTGCGACCGATAACCGGTGGGTTCGGCCGTCGACAACTGACTACGGCACGTGCCGCGGATTGGTTTGGTCGCCGGCGAGCACGATGCGTCGTCGCCGGCGTAGAGACTCCGGCGCTCGTCGAGGTGTGACCCATCGTGCTCTCGACCGCTTCCGGGCACCCGTGAGGGAGGAGGTCGGTGGAAACACTGACCGGGCTCCACAGTTGCAACGCCGGGCGAGTTCCATCGTGGGCCTACTTGTACCGCTGAGCTTCGCTGCTAACAATGGGGTCGTGCCTCGGTCGCGATTCTGGTGGCAAGAGATCTCGATCCCGCAGCGGCTCCTCATCGCGTCGGCGCTCGCCTACGGCGGAGTGTTCGCACTCCTCCTCGCGTACGGCCGCTCCGGACTCGGCATCGGTGAAGGCTTCTTCGTGCCGGTGATCCTCGCCGCCGCCGCCACGGGCGCGACCGAGGGTGCACTCGCCGGTCTCGGCGCCCTCTTCCTCTACGAGCTCGGGGTCCATCCGCATGGGCTGGGGTGGGCCGACCTCGACCGTGCTCCGGTGATCGCCCGGTCCGTCAGCTACGTCGCGGCCGGCGCCGTCGTCGGCTTTCTCGCGCAACGGTCTCGGCGAATGCTCGCCCAGAGCCTGTACGTGCTCGAAGATCTCGTTGAGCTCGCCCACGGTCGCATCGACGAGATCGAGCCCACGGTCAGCAGGCGCCGCTAGGCGATTCCGAACGTCTGCGCGAGCAGGAAGACGTTCAGTGCGCTGATCAGCGCGACGATTCCGATCGTGATGACCGTGGTCGGCAGCCGGTTGACGTGAGCGCCCATCACGTCCCGCCGCCTCGTCAGCAGGACGAGCGGGACGAGCGCGAACGGGATCCCGAAGGAGAGGACGACCTGGCTGAGGACGAGCGCGCTCGTCGGGCTGACACCGACGCCGAGCACGACGAGCGCGGGCACCATCGTCAGCGCGCGCCGGAAGAAGAGCGAGATCCGCAGGTTCACGAAGCCGGCCATCACGACCTGCCCTGCGTACGTGCCCACACTCGAGGACGACGCGCCCGAGGCGAGCAGCGCGACCGCAAACACGAGTGCGGCCGATCCGCCGACGAGGTGCGAGAAGCCCGTGTGCGCCTCCTGGATCGACTTGACGTGCGACCAGCCCGGCGTGCCGTGGAACAGCTTCGCCGCGACCGCGAGCATCGCCATGTTGACGGCGCCGGCGATGCCGAGAGCGACGATCACGTCCATCCGCTCGAAGCGAAGGACCCGCGTCCGCTCTTGCTCGTCACGCACCGGTGTCCGTCCCTTCGTCAGCGCCGAGTGGAGATAGATCGCGTGCGGCATCACAGTGGCGCCGATGATCCCGACCGCGAGGTAGACCGAGGCCGAGCCGTTCAGGTGCGGGATCAGCCCGTGCGCCACTCCGCTCGCAGACGGACCGATCCTCACCGTCTCGTAGAGGAAACCGAGCAGGATCAATCCCAGGAGCCCCGAGATAGCGAGCTCGAAGCGCCGGAACCCGTGCCGCTGCAGCTCGAGGAGCGCGAAGGCGATCGCGCCGGTGAGGAAGCCGGCCGGGAGGAGGGGCACGTGGAAGAGGAGGTTCAAACCGAGCGCCGCACCGAGGAACTCCGCGATGTCGGTCGCCATCGCCATCGCCTCGGCCTGCAGCCAGAGCCCCCAGGCGACCGGCCGCGAGTAGTGCTCCCGACAGAGCTCCGGGAGGTTCCGGTCGGTGACGATGCCGAGCTTCGCCGAGAGGTACTGGATCAGCATGGCCATGAGGTTCGCCACGAGCACGACCCAGAGCAGGAGGTAGCCGAACCGCGCGCCGCCCTGGATGTTCGTCGCGAAGTTGCCCGGGTCGACGTAGGCGATCGAGGCGACGAACGCCGGGCCGAGCATCGTCAGCGTCGCACGCAGGCGCCCGCGCTCGAGGATCGCGTGGAGCGGGATCGCGCCGTGCTTCGCCCTCGAATAGGTCTCGGCGGACTGGCTCACGTGTGCTGCTCGCGCTCCACGCGCATCGCGCGCGCGAGGGTCGCACCGAGCACGTGGACTTCGGCGCCGGCGCGAACGAAGAGCGGCCCGTCGAACGGCTGCCGCTCCACGAGCTCGAGGCGCGTGCCAGGGACGATGTCGCGTTCGCCGAGGAAGCGGAGCATCTCGGGATCGGCGTCGGAGACGCGCACGAACGTCGCGACCTCGCCCGTCTCGAGCTCGGCGAGCGCGGGCGTGGCCGTCTCCTCGAGCTTGAGCTCGCGGCTCGGGATCGGGTCGCCGTGAGGATCGACTGTAGGGTTGCCGAGCTTCGTCGCGATGAGCTCCTCGAGTTGCTCGGAGAGCGCGTGCTCGAGCACCTCCGCTTCGTCGTGCACCTCGTCCCACGTCATGCCGAGGCTCTCGACGAGGAAGAGCTCGACCAGCCGGTGGTGGCGGATCACCTCGAGCGCGACGCGGCGGCCGTGCTCGGTGAGGCGAACCCCGCGATAACGCTCGTGCTCGACCAGCCCGAGGTCCGAGAGCTTGCGCAGCATCCCCGAGACGGAGGCCGGGCGCACCTCCAGCAACGCGGCCAGCTCGTTCGTCGAAGCGGCGCCGTGGCGCGACTCGAGAGTGAAGATCGCCTTCGTGTAGTCCTGGACGGCGGCGGTCAGCTCGCCGGCCTGCGATGCGGGAATTTGAGTCACGCCTAAATTCTAGGTTAGGCAGTGGTTTCGAGCAAGCGGAACCGGCATGATTCGCATGTGCACGACCACGCGCATGGGCCTGCGGACGGAGGCGAGGACGCGCGCCGGCTGCGATTCGCGCTCGCGCTGATCCTCCTCTTCATGGCCGGCGAGGTCGCGGTCGGCATCGTCGCGCACTCGCTCGCCCTCCTCTCCGATGCGGCGCACATGCTCACCGACGCCGGAGCGCTCGCGATGTCGCTCGTCGTGCTGCGCCTGGCAGTCCGGCCCGCGCACGGGAACCAGACGTTCGGGCTGCGCCGGTCGGAGATCCTCTCCGCGCAGGCGAACGGCGCGGCCCTGCTGGTGCTCGGCTTCGTGATCGTCTACGGCGGCGTTCGGCATCTCGTCTCGCCGCCACCGGCGAGCGGCTGGCCGATCGTCGTCGTCGCGCTCGTCGGAATCGGCGTCAACCTCGTCGCCACCTGGCAACTCGCGGGCGCGAACCGCGAATCCCTCAACGTCGAGGGCAGCTACCAGCACGTCCTCAACGACCTGTTCGCGTTCATCGCGACCGCGATCGCCGGCGGCGTGATTCTCGGCACCGGCTGGGTGCGGGCCGACGCGGTCGCGGCGCTCTTCGTCGCGGCGCTCATGCTGCGCGCGTCGTGGCGTTTGCTGCGCGAATCCGGCCGCGTCCTCCTCGACATCGCACCTGCGGGACTGCCGGTGGAGGAGATCGGGACCGCGATGGCGTCCCACACAGGCGTCGTCGAGGTGCACGACCTCCACGTGTGGGAGGTGACCGCCGAGTTCCCGACGCTTTCGGCGCACGTGCTCGTCGAGCCGGGAGCCGACTGCCATGGCATCCGGCGTGAGCTCGAGGCGCTCCTGCGCGACCGCTTCGGCCTGGCGCACACGACGCTGCAGGTCGACCACGCGTCGGCCAGGCTCGTCCAGATCAGTTAACCTTACGTAAACGTCAAGTTTGCAGAAGGAGGCTCTGGTTGCGGGTCGGCGCGCGGAGGCTGGACTACAAGTGGGTGGCGCTCTCGAACACCACGCTCGGGACGCTGATGGCGATGATCAACAGCTCGATCCTGCTGATCGCGCTCCCGGACATCTTTCGTGGCATCGGGATCGACCCGCTGCAGCCGAGCAACACGAGCTACCTCCTCTGGCTCCTGCTCGGCTTCCTCGTCGTGCTCGCCGTTCTGCTCGTCAGCCTCGGACGTCTCGGCGACATGTACGGCCGCGTGCGGATGTTCAACCTCGGCTTCGCCGTCTTCACCGTCTTTTCGGTGCTGCTTTCGATCACGTGGCTGCACGGCGGGGCCGGTGCGCTGTGGCTGATCCTGATGCGCGTCGGGCAGGGAGTCGGCGGCGCGCTCATCTTCGCCAACTCGAGCGCGATCCTCACCGACGCGTTCCCGCACGAGGAGCGCGGGCTGGCGCTCGGCATCAACAGCGTCTCGATGGTCGTCGGCTCGTTCCTCGGGCTCGTGCTCGGCGGCGTGCTCGCGCCGTTCGAATGGCGTCTCGTCTTCGTCGTCTCGGTGCCCGTCGGGCTCCTTGCGACGGTTTGGTCGTACCGCTCCCTGAGGGAGATCGGAATCCGCAGGCCCGGAAAAATCGACTGGTGGGGGAACCTCACCTTTGCGGCCGGGCTCGTGCTGCTCATGGTCGGGATCACGTATGGGATCCAGCCGTACGGCGCGCACACGATGGGCTGGACGTCGCCGCTCGTGCTCTCGTGCCTCCTCGGCGGTCTCGCGCTGCTCGCGGTCTTCTGCGTGATAGAGGCGCGCGCCGAGGAGCCGATGTTCCACCTCGACCTCTTCCGCATCCGCGCCTTCGCAGCGGGGAACCTCGCGGCGCTGCTCGCGGCAATGGCTCGCGGCGGCCTGCAGTTCATCCTCATCATCTGGCTGCAGGGAATCTGGCTCCCCGAGCACGGCTACGACTTCTCGAGGACGCCGCTCTGGGCGGGGATCTACATGCTGCCCCTGATCCTCGGCCTGCTCGTCGCAGGCCCCGCTTCGGGCTGGCTCTCCGACCGCTTCGGCGCGCGTCCGTTTGCGACCGGCGGAGTGCTCGTCGCGGCGCTGAGCTTCGCGCTCCTGATCGTTCTGCCCGTGGACTTCGGCTATCCGTGGTTCGCGCTGATCCTCCTTCTGAACGGGATCGGCATGGGGCTCTTCCAGTCGCCGAACACGGCCGGCGTGATGAACAGCCTGCCGCCGTCGCAGCGCGGCGCCGGCGCGGGGATGCTCGCGACGTTCAACGTCTCGTCGAGCGTGCTCTCGATCGGCGTCTTCTTCACGCTGATGATCGTGGGGCTTGCGAGCGGCCTGCCGCATGCGACGCAGTCGGGCCTCGTCGCGCACGGCGTCTCTCCGGCGGATGCGACGCGCATCTCGCACCTGCCGCCCGTCGCGACCCTCTTCGCAGCGTTCCTCGGCTACAACCCGGTGAAAACGCTGCTCGGGCCGCACGTGCTGCATCACCTCTCCTCGGCGAACGCGCACACGCTGACCGGGCGCGGCTTCTTCCCGCACCTCATCTCGAGCCCGTTCCACACGGCGCTCGTCTACGCCTTCGTCTTCGCAATCGTCGCGTGCGTCGTCGCAGCGGTCGCCTCGCTCATGCGCGGCGGGAAGTACGTCCACCTGGAGACCTTCGCGGTCGATCCGCTCGACATCGAGGCGGCCGCGTGAGCGCGGCGACCGCACTTCGCATCGGCGAGGTCGCGCAGCGGGTCGGCGTGACGCCGCGGACGATCCGCTACTACGAGGAGCTGGGCCTGCTCGGGTCGAGCGGCACGCGCGACAAGGGAGCGCACCGGGCGTACGCCGAGGCCGATGTCGGCCGGTTGCAGGAGCTGATCAGGCTGCGCGACCTTCTCGGCCTGACGCTCGAGGAGCTCGTCGAGCTCGCCGAGGCCGAGGAGGCGCGCGCGGCGCTACGCGGCCGCTGGGAGGAGGATCCGAGCGACGAGGAGCGGCTGACGATCGTCGAGGCTGCGATCCCGCACGTCGAGCGCCAGCTCGAGCTCGTCCGGGGGCGCCGGGCAACGCTGGACGAGTTCGCGCGCGATCTCGAGTTGAAGCTCAGACGGCTTCGTCGGCGCCGTCGCGATCTGGCTCGCTAGGTTGAGAACGTGGCAGCGGCTTCCCGGCGATTGAGCTTCGGCGCACACGCCGCTGCGTACGAGCGGGCGCGGCCGGAGTGGCCGGCGGAGGCAACTCGCTGGCTCGTGCCAGACGACGCGAGGCTCGTCGTCGAGCTCGGCGCGGGCACCGGGAAGCTGACGCGTGCCGTGTCCGCGCTTGGCGTGCGCGTCGTCGCGATCGAGCCCGACCCGCGGATGCTCGCCGTTCTTCGTGAGCGTGGCCTCGACGGCATGGAAGGAACGGCGGAGGCGATTCCGTTCGGCGACGGAGAGGCGGACGCGATCGTTGCCGGCTCGAGCGTGCACTGGTTCGAACTCGACGAGGCGCTGCCGGAAATACACCGCGTTCTGACGGCCGGAGGACGATTCGGCTTCGGCTGGAACCACCGCGACGTGCGTCATCCGACGATCGCGGCGATGCAGGAGGTCATCTACTCGGGCCGACCCTCCAAGCAGACGTCGGGCTGGCAGCGTCGCGACTGGTCGAGCGAGATCCAGAAGACGGGGCTCTTCGATGCCGTGGAGCACGCGCTCTTCGAGCACGTCCACGAGCTGCCGCGCGAGGCGCTCGAGGATCACCTGCTCTCCTACTCCGGGCTGGCCGCGTTGCCCGAGGACGAACGGCGGCGAGAATGCGTCGCGGTGGCGAAGATCCTCGACGCGGATCCGTCGTTGGACGACGGCGGCGTGCTCCGCCTGCCGTTCGTGGTCGACGCGTACCGGGCCGCGCGAGCCTGACCACCCGCTGATCGGGACACGACTCACCTAGTAACAGACTGTTACTAGTGGTCACTCCGGTGTTCCGGAGACCGGCTCGCCGTCCCGATAGACCGGGCGGCGGCACCCGAAATCGGGCAAGTAACAGTCTGTTACAAGGTCAGAGCGGGACGAGGCGCGTGCCCGTTGCCTTGAACGTCGCGAAGGCGATGCCCCCGTCCGCGAGCTCGAGACGTTCGGCCGAGGCCGCCGTGACCTCGGCGGTGACGGGCCCGACGCGCACGCGCACCCGGTTCGCGACCTCGACGAGCGAGCCGACCCGGCCGCGGACGACGTTCAGCGCCGAGTCGGCCTCCGGCGCGTGGGTCCGCGCCACCGACACCTCCCACGGGTAGACGACGACGCCGACCTCGCCCTCTACCTCGTCGGCCGAGTACAGGTCCTCGCCGCTCTCGAGCCGGATCGCCGTCAGCGAGCCGTCCTCTCGGCGCGCGCGACCGCGCAGCAGGTTCGCACCGGTGAACGAGGCGACGAAGGCGTCTCGCGGGCGGGAGACGAGCTCGGCCGGTGTCCCGAGCTGCCGGAGCCGGCCTTCGACGAGTACGCCGATCTCGTCGGCGAGCGCGGCCGCGTCCTCGTAGTCGTGGGTCACGAGCAGCGTCGGCAGTGCGAGCTCCCTCAGCAGCTCCGCAAGCTCGTGGCGCACCTCCGCCTTCGTGTGCGCGTCGAGCGCCGCGAGCGGCTCGTCGAGGAGAAGCACCGCCGGGTCACGCGCGAGCGCACGCGCCAGCGCGACCCGCTGCCGCTCGCCGCCAGAAAGCTCCTGCGGTTGCGTGGCCGCCAGGTGCCCGATCCGGAACCGCTCGAGCAGCGTGTCCACGTCGCGCCCGCGGGCTCCGAAGGCGACGTTCCCGCGCACGGTCAGGTGCGGGAAGAGCGCATAGTCCTGGAAGACGAGCCCGACGCGCCGCTGCTCGGGCGGGAGGGAGACGCGGCGCTCCATGTCGAGCCAGCGCTCTCCGTCGAGTCGGACATGGCCGCGCTGCGGCTCGACGAGGCCTGCGATCACGCGAAGGACCGAGGACTTTCCCGCGCCCGAGGGCCCGACGAGCGCGACGGTGCGCGAGACGTCGAGCTCGAGCTCTAGCGCGAAGGAGCGAAGAGGAAGCGTGAAGTCTGCTTGGAGGGCTGCCATTGGAGGGTGACCCTGAGCGCCACGAGAAGCGCGCCGCTGACGACGACCATGAGCGCGCTCACCGCGAGCGCGGTGGTGAAGTCTGTGTCGAGCTGCTGGTAGATGGCAAGAGGCAGTGTCTGCGTGACTCCTTGCAAGCTGCCGGCGAACATGATCGTGGCGCCGAACTCGCCGAGCCCACGCGCGAACGAGAGCGCCTCGCCGGCGGCGAGACCGCGGCGGGCGAGAGGGAGGACGACGCGGAAGAACGTCCTCACCGGACCCGCGCCGAGGGTGCGTGCTGCGGCCACGAGGTTCGGGTCGACCGCCTCGAACGTCGCGATCGCCTGACGCACGTAGAACGGGCTCGCCACATAGGCGACGGCGATGACGACCGCCGTCTGAGTCAGGCCCAGCTGGATGCCGAGCGCCGAAAGCGTTCCACCGAGCAGTCCGAGACGCCCGAACGCCGCAATCAGCCCGATGCCGGCGACGGCAGGCGGCAGGACGAGCGGAAGCTCGATCAGGACGACCGCGAGCGAGCGTCCTCGGAAACGGCGCGTCGCGAGGAGGTATGCGGTCGGCGTGCCGAGCACGAGCACGAGGGTCTGCGCGATCGCGCTCGTCTTCAAGCTGATGACGAGCGCGTCCGTCACGACCGGCCGAGACAGCTGATCGACGAGCGTCCCCGGCGAGACGCGCGCGAACACCGCGACGATCGGGAGCAGCAGAAAGGCGAGCGCGACGGCAGTGGCCGCGAACACGCCTGTGCCTGCGAGCGCGCGGCGGATCAGCGCGGGATGCGCAAGAAGCCCGCCGCGCGCAGCTTCTTCTGCGCCGCCTTGCTCCGGAGCTGCTTGACCCATGCCTTCGCCGCCTGCAGGTGTTTGCTCGACCTGACCGCCGCGGCCGCGTACAGCACCTGCGGTTGCGCCGACTGCGGGATGCCCAGGAGCGAGACCTCTCCCGCGACGGTCTTCGCGTCGGTCGCGTAGACGAAGCCGGCATCGGCCTCTCCGAGCGCGACCTTTGCCAGCACCTCGCGGACGTCCGTCTCCTGGCTCACCGCCTTGTCGACGAGGTCGGAGAGCCCCATGCGTGCCAGCACCTTGCGGGTGTAGTCGCCCACCGGCACCCCCGCGGCTGCCATCACGATCCGCAGCTTCGGCCGTTCGAGGGACCGGACGCTGGTGAGGTCGAGCGGGTTGCCGTGCGCGATCACCACGACGAGTCGGTTCGCCGTGAAGACGACCGGTCGAGTGACGAGGCCCTTCCGGTGCAACTGCCACGGCAGCGCGGTGTTAGCCGATGCGAACACGTCGGCGGGCAGACCCTGCTCGATCTGCGCCGCCAGCGTGTCCGATCCACCGAAGGAGTAGCGCCCGTGTGGGTCTATCCGTGGGAACACGTTCGTCAGCGAGGCGGCGGCGAACACGGTGAGACGCGGCGCCTTCGCCTGTGCGGCGAGAACCGTGGATGCAGCGGCGAGCCCGACCGCGACGGCCGCTGCGAGGACTCGCAGCCTCATGCCTCCACCATCACCGACGTCGACTTGACGACGGCCGTTGCCGCCATCCCCGGCTTCAAGCCGAGCTCCTCGACGGCGTCGGCCGTCACGACGGCGACGATGCGCGCCGGTTCGGTGACGGTCAGCTCGACCTGCGCCAGCAGCCCCTCGACGCGGACTTCGGTGACCGTGCCATCGAGGCGGTTACGTGCGCTCATGTGCTGCGCGGCCCTGGTCCCGCGCAGGCGCTCGATCTCCTCGAGCGCTATGAGCCGTCGGTTCGCGCTGTCGCGCTCGGCGTGGATCCGGCCGTCACGATCCCAGCGGCGGAGCGTGTCGACGCTGATCCCCAGCTCACGCGCAGCCTCGGTCGCCGTGTACGCCTGCTTCGCCACAGCTTGGATCATACATATGCATTGCCTAGGTGGTCGAGGGATTGCGAATCCCGACCGCGCCGATCAGGCCGCCGCAGACGAGCAGCCCGGCGACCACGCCCATCGTGAGGTGGAAACCGTGCGCCGTGAGGTGGTCGCCTCCGCCGGCGGCGGCGATCCCGAGCACCGCGATCGCGAGGAGGCCCGCGATCCTGGCGACTGCGTTGTTGACGCCCGACGCGACGCCTGCGTCACCGGGGCCCGCGTCGGCGAGCACCGTCGTCGTCAGCGGCGCGACGGTCAGCGACAGCCCGACCGCGAAGACGAGCAGCGCCGGGAGGATGTCCACCCAGTAGCTCGGGCGCTCGGGGAGCCGCGTGTACGCGACGACGCCGATGCCCGCGATGATCGGGCCGAGGGCCATGAAGAACCGCGGGCCGTACTGCATCGAGAGGCGTCCTATGCGCGGCGAGAGGAAGAACATGACGATCGTGGTCGGGACCAGCGAGAGGCCGGCATGGAGCGCCGAATAGTCCGCGAACTCGATCAGGAAGAGCGTCAGGAACGTGCTGAGCGCCGACAGCCCTCCGTAGACCGAGAGCGTCTCGGCGTTCGCGACCGAGAAGTTGCGCAGCCGGAAGAGGCGGAGCGGAAGCATCGGCAGGGGCGTCCGCAGCTCGTAGGCGACGAAGGCGACGAGGAGGCCGACGCCGGCGAAGAAGGCGCCGAGGATGAGCGGGTCTCCCCAGCCGAGGTGCGGCTGCTCGATGAAGCCGGCGACGAGGATGCCCAGCCCCGCCGTGCAGAGCATCGCACCCGGCACGTCGACCCGCAGATTCCGTCGCCGCTCCTTATGCATCCCGTCGAGCCGCATCACGATCAGAAGCGTCGCGGCGGCGATCGGGATGTTGATGACGAAGACGGCCCGCCACGACGAGACGTCGACGAGCCACCCGCCGAAGGCCGGCCCGATCAGGAACGAGACCCCGGTCCACGACGTCCACTGTCCGATGGCGTTGCCCCGCGCCGTGCCCGAGAAGGTCGCGGTGAGCATCGCGAGCGAGGCCGGGGTGAGGACGGCGCCCGCGATTCCCTGGATGCCGCGGAAGGCGATGAGCGACGGCGTGTCAGGGGCCACTGCGCAGAGGACGGAAGCGCCCGCGAAGCTCGCCACGCCGATCGCGAAGACCCGCGACTCCCCGAAGATGTCGCCGAGCGAGCCGCCGACGAGGATCAGCGAGCCGAGCGTGAGCAGGTAGGCGTCGACGACCCACTGCTGGGTCGCGAGCCCGCCGCCGAGGTCGTGCTGGATCGATGGCAGTGCGACGTTGACGACGGAGCCGTCGATGAACGCCATCGCAGAGCCGAGGATGCTCGCGATCAGCGTCCAGCGGGCGATGCGCGGAACGACCGGCGCAGCGCTCTGCACGCCCTCCATGCACCGATCGTACGGCGGGCGGTCGGGTCGACCGCCCGCCGTTCAACGAAGGCTCAGGAGGAGGGCGATGCCGGCTGGACCCCGAGCTTCACCGACAGGTGCTGCGTCGCGCCGTTGCGCTTGACCGTGACCGGCACGGTCTGGCCCGACTTCGCGTTGAAGACGGCGGCGGTCAGCGTGTCGGCCGAGGTGATGGTGTTGCCGTCGAACGAGGTGATGACGTCGCCGACCTTCAGCCCGGCGCTCGCCGCGGGCGAGTTCTTGACGACCTGCGTGATCTGGGCGCCGTCCGTGACGTCCTTGATCCGGATCCCGACATAGGCGTGCCGCACCTTGCCGCCGGCGATCAGCGTCTGGGCGACGGCCTTCGAGGAGTTGATCGGAACGGCGAAGCCGATACCGGCATTGTCGTTCGTGTCACTCTCGATCTGATCGTTGATCCCGATCACGGTGTTCGTGGCGACGTCGATGAGTGGGCCGCCCGAGTTGCCGTGGTTGATCGCGGCGTCGGTCTGGATCGCGCCGGTGATCGAGAACTGGTTCGGCGCCGTGATCGTCCGGTTCGTCGCGCTGACGATGCCGCCCGTCATCGTCTCGGGCAGGCCGAACGGGCTCCCGATCGCGACGACGCTCTGTCCCGGCTGGACGCTCGACGAGTTTCCCAGCGCGAGGGGATGGAGCTTGGACGAAGGCACGTTCACGCGGATCACGGCCGTGTCGGTGGATTTGTCCGTGCCGACGACCGTCGCGTTCGCGGTCGACCCGTCTTCGAAGGTCACGGTCACCTTGGTGGCGTTGTCGACGACGTGCTCGGCGGTGAGGATGTCGCCCTTCGGGTCGATCACGAAGCCGGTTCCCTCGGCCTCGGAGCGCTGCGTGCCGTTCGGCGTGCCGAATGGGAAGCCGCCGGACGAGCTGGTGCTCGACGTGGACATGACTGTGATGTCGACGACGCCGGGTGCGTCCTGTTTGTAGAGCTGCGTGAGGGAGTCCACCGGCGAGGTGGACGACGCGGGCTGCGCCGGGACGACGACCTTGGGCGTGGCAGACGCCTTCGAGCCCGTGTCGCTCGAGAGCGCGTACGCGCCGGCGCCGACGCCGATGCCGATGGCCGCGGCGACCGCGATGGGGATGAGGCGCCGCAGGCGCGGGGAGGCAGGGCGAAGGTTCATGTCTTCGACTCTCCTTGCATCGTGTCTTGTCCAGAGTGCCCGTAATCCCTAGGACCAGAGTGAGAGACCCATGAAAGTTCGCTAAGAACCCGCTGTGACCGGCGCGGCCGCCGCCGTTCTCTGCGATCCTGAGCACATGCTCGGCGCAGCCGTCCTGGCCCTGTCGCTCGTGGCGAAGGCGCCGCCCTCGCCGAGCCGCTTCCTCGCCGTCGATGCGCACCGGCATCGCGTCACGATCACGCTGGTCGCCTCCTACGACGGAACGAACGGCGGCTTCAACTTCGACGGCTATTCGCGGTTCCTCATGTGGACGGTGCCGCGCGGCTGGATGGTGCGCGTCGTGTGTCAGAATCGCGGCCCGCTACGTCATTCCTGCGCGGTCGTCCCGAACGCCGTCTCGACGAAGCCGGTGTTTCGCGGAGCGACGACACCGCAGCCGCTCATCGGGCTGGAGGCGGGAAGCACGGCCCGCTTCTCGTTCCGCGCGAGCAAGACGGGCGTCTTCCGCTTCACGTGCCTCGTGCCGGGCCACGAGGCCGCGCGCATGTGGGACGTGCTCAAGATCACGCGCGGCGGCAAGCCTCGCGCGATCGACCTGCGCGCGAGCGGCTAGCCCTCGTCGCCGCGGCGGCGCAGCACGGCGATCCACCAGATCACGATCCCGAGGAGCAGCCCGACCGGCAGGACCAGGGTCAGGATCGAACCGGTGAGGAAAGAGGCGATCACGTCCATGAGAGCTCCTCGGGTCGAGGCTCGACTGGAGCATCGAGCCAGTGGTAGAAGGCGATGAAGGCGGCGACGAAGTACGTGAGCGATCCGGGTACCCACATGATTCCGGCGCCGAACTGCTGGTCGTTGAGAGACGGGTACGCGGTATAGAGCGGCGTTGCAGCGAAAGCGAGCACGATCGCGAGGATCCAGCCGGGAACCATCGCGGCTGCGAACCACATCGAGCGGCGGAGATGGTCGATCCGCGATCGCACCGGCGGCGCGTCGAGCAACGCGCCCCAGAACACGAGTGCGGGAGCGACGAACGACACGTGCTCGGCGAGATGAACCCACTCGTTCCGGGCGGCGGCGTCGTACATCTGCGGCACGTGCCAGACGCCGACCGCCGCGGACTGCAGCGCGAGCGCGACTCCCGGGTGCTTCAGGAAACCGGCGCTTCGGCGGAACGTCGTCGAGTGCGACAGCGCGCCGCCGACCGTGCGACGGGCAGCCAGCGGAAACGGCAACCACATCCGCGGCCACGGGCGGCCGTAGACGACGAGCGGCGGTACGACCGTCATGAGCAGGATGTGCTGGGCCATGTGCGCGGACAGCCACCTGTCCGCCCAGCCGTCGAACGGCGGCTCCAGCACGACGAGCGTGAGCAGGACGCCGCTGTAGAAGCTCACCTCGCGCCAGAGCCGGATCCTCCCGCGTCGTCCCAGCGCGTAGAGCGCGGCGGCGACCGCGCAGGCTAGGAGCGGCAGGATCGACACCGCGCTAGATGAGGTAGAGGATGATCCAGGTGACGATCGCGATCGCCGCGAGGAACGTCCAGTAGAAGCTGAGCGCGACGAGCTCGGCGCGGACGAGCGACAGCGGGTCGCGGATGTCGTGCCCCATGCGGCCGGGGTCTCCCGACGCGTGGCCGGGCGGCGGCGCGCCGGTCTCCGTCTTGCGGTAGCGGTACGACGTCGCCAGGGTCATCTCGAGCCAGATCAGGGTGCCCAGGACGAAGAGGAAGAGGAAGGCCGTCCAGCCGTAGTAGACGCTCGCGAAGCCGCCGTCGGCGGGGCCGAAGCTCTGGTGCGTCCACGCGAAGACCTGGAGGACGAGACCCGCCACGCCGACGAGCAGCGCCACCAACCCCTTGAGGCGCCACTGGTCGCGGCGCAGTTCACGATGATCCGCCAGCCCGAGCCGGACGAGCACGGCACTCGCCGCGTAACACGCGACGACGACGGTTCCCCAGGCGACCGAGGCATCGACGCCTTTCGGCTTCCACATTCCCGCGCTGTTGAGGGAGCGGAGGTAGAAATAGGCGAAGAGGAACGAGATGAAGAAGAACGCGGTCGCGCCAGCGAGGAGATAGCTCGCCGAGACGAGGTTGCGGCCGAGCAGCTCCGGCGGCTCGCCCTCGACGACCTCGTAGCCGGTGCTCTCGTAGGCGAGCGGCTCGGCCAACTCACTCCCTCCCTGCGGGTTGCCCGGCCGGCACCAAGGTCGGCACCGGGCCTTCGCCGTAGCCGTACGGGTCGCTCGAGAAGACGGGGATCCGGTCGAAGTTGTGGACGGGCACCGGCGACGGCAGCTGGAACTCGATCGACCGGGACGCCCACGGGTTCATCTCGGCCGGCTTCTTCACGAACGCGAGCGACCAGACGAGGTTGAAGAGGAAGATCAGCATCGAGAATCCGAGGCAGAAGGCAGAGACGGAGACCCAGTCGTTGAGGAACTGCAGGCCGCTCGCGTAGGTGACGACGCGGCGTGGCTGACCGAGGAAGCCGACCGCCAGGAGCGGCCCAAATGTCGAGTTGAAGAAGATGAACATCGTCCAGAAATGGATCTTGGCGAGCCGCTCGTTCAGTTGCCAGCCGGTCATCTTCGGCAGCCAGTAGTAGACGGCGGCAAAGAAGGTGAAGACGAGGCCGCCCATGATCGTGTAATGGAAGTGGGCCATCGAGAAGAAGCTGCCGTGCGTCGTCACGTCGCTCGGAGTGTCGGAGAGATAGACGCCCGAGAGTCCGCCGATCAGGAAGTTGAAGAACCAGGCGAGGCAGAACAGCATCGGTACGGTGAAGCGGATCCGGCCGCGCCAGATCGTCATCATCCCGCAGAGGAACGTGAACCCGGTCGGGATCGAGATCAGCTCGGTCGAGAGGATGTAGAACGGGCGCAGGTCGCCGTTGATGCCGCTCACGAAGAGGTGGTGCTGCCAGACGAACCACGATAGGAGCGACACGCCCAGCATCCCCGCCACGGCGAGCCGGTATCCCCAGAGCGGCTTGCGCGCGAAGACGGGCAGCAGTTCGAGCACGATTGCGAAGCCGGGCAGTGCGAGGATGTACACCTCTGGGTGGCCGAAGACCCAGAACAGGTTCTGGTAGAGGTAGTTACTGCCTCCGGCCTGGGCGATGAAGAACGTCGTCTGCGCCGTCCGGTCCATGGCCTCCATCGAGAGCACTGCGATGAGGACCGGGGCGGCGAGAACCATGAGCACGGCCGTCGAGAGGACGCCCCAGATGAAGATGGGCAGCCGTGACCAGGTCAAGCCCGGCGCGCGCATCGTCAGGATCGTCGCAATCATGTTGAGCCCGAGAAGCGTCATCGAGATCCCGACGAGGGCGAAGAAGAGGACGTAGTTGTCCATCCCCGCGTTGCTCTGGTCCGCGAGCGGCGCGTAGCCCGTCCAGCCGGTCGGGAAGCCGCCGAAGAAGATCGTCGTCGTGAGGATCGCGCCGGCCGCCATCAGCAGCCAGAACGTCAACGCCTCGATACGGGGGAAGGCCATCCGCCTGGCGCCGATCATGAGCGGGACGAGGTAGTTGGCGAACGGGCCGAGGATTCCGCTCGTCATCATCCCCATCATCATCGTGCCGTGCATCCCCACGATGGTGAGGTATGTCCCCGCCGGAAAGACCTGGTGGTTCGGGCTCAGCAGCTCGGTGCGGATCAGCATCGCGTTCAGGCCGCCGATGAAGAAGAACAGGCCGATGCCCCAGAGGTACTGGATGCCGACGACTTTGTGATCGGTGCAGAGGCTGAAGTAACGGGTCCAGCCGTGCGCCTCCTTCTCGCGCAGTGACGGCGGGTATCCGCGTAGGCGCGCGATCGGATAGTTGAGGAAGCCGAGGCCGACGAGGAAGCCGATGACTCCGCCCAGGTAGGCGAGGTAGACGGACAGGTCGTTCTGATCGATCTTGGGAATGAAGTCCAGGCTGTTGCTGGTCCCGAGGGCGTGGGCGCCGAACCAGCCCACGTACCAGCCGCCGACGCCGAGAACGATGCCGGTAAGGAGGTTGAAGCCGATCAGGCGACGCCACAACGGCGTGCGCGGCATGGCGAGGGCGACGTCGGTCATCCTGCTCTCACCGGCGGGGCACCGCCGCCCGGAGCGGGAAGATACGAATGCGCGTATGGCGCTCCGCCCTGGTTGTCGGGCTTGTCCATGAACGGCTTGATCGCGGCGTAGAGCTTCGTCTGCTGCGCGGCCCATGTTTGGAATTGCGACGCGCTGACGACGTAGCCGTTGTTGTACATGTACCCGTGCCAGAGCCCGCAGAGCTCGGCGCAGCGGACGTGGAAAACCGTTGGCCCCTTCGTCTGCACGTACGCGACGTTGTCGATTCCGGGATTGGCGTCCGCTTTCACGCCCAGTTCTACCGCCCAGAAGGAGTGGATGACGTCGAGCGAGGTGACGTGGAGCGCAACGTCCGTGTTCGCGGGCAGATAGAGCTGGTTCGACTCGAGGCCGCCCAGCGACGGGTATCGGTACGTGAACTGCCATTGCTGGCCGATCACCTGTACCTGCAATGCGCTCTGGTGGTGGGCCGGATACGCGATCGGATTCGGACCTTGTCCTCCGCCGGAGCCGTCCTTGAGCAGTTCGTACGTTCCGAAGCCGGCGAGGAAGAGCACCATCGCCATCGTGATCACGATCCAGAGGAGTTGGACACGCGCGTCATTCCGCAACGGCGGGCCGTCGAGGATCGCCTCATTGCGCCTCGTATGGAACTTCACGAGGCCATAGGCGAAGAAGACGGCCATGAGGCAGAGGATCGGCGTCACGAAGCTCGTCATCACCTGGTTGTCGAACACCTGCCCCTGCCCCTGCACGGTCGCATTGCCAGGCGGGATGAGCGGCCCGACGTAGATGGCCACGAGCGGCGTCGTGATCGCGCTCAGGACGAGCCACGCGACCACGACCCGCAGGCCGTGGTTCGTGGAGTCGGTCGGCGGCGTGGGCGCTGTCGTCGGCTGGCTCGCCATCAGGCCTTCACGTTGAGGAAGCCGTCCATGTAGCCGATCGTCTGCATCGGCCCACCGAAGCCGTCGATCCAACCGGCGGCGCAGGGGACGAAGCACTGCCAGCGGAGGTGGCCCGGCTTGGCCGGGGTGTGGAATGTGAACTGGATCGTGCGATGCGCGTTCGACATCGAACAGGGCGCGAAGCCGCACTGGTTCTTCGCGTCTGCCGCGACGCCGGGCGCCGCGACGATGAGCCCGAGCGCCGGTACGGCGAACGTGTGCGAGGCGTTGTTCGGATCGACCGCGTCCGCATGCTTGCCGTCGATCAGGACGCTGTTCCCGTCGATGCCCTGCGGCCGGCCGTAGAACGGGTTGCGGAGTCCGCTCGCCCCGTCGAAGTTCATCCACGTGACGTGCACGGTGGCGTTGGCCGGCAGGTCCCACACGGTCTCGCGCTTCCAGCCGCTTGTGGTCTTGATGAGATACGAGACCCAGTCGGGGTTCTGGCTGAGCTTCGGCCCGATCGCGGCGACCGTCTGGAACTCGAGGTTCACAACCGGGTGGCCGCTCGATGCGTTCTGAACCGGGACGGAGTACGCCGGTGAGCCGGCGAGTGTCGTGAGGTGCGAGACGTAGAAGCCGATGAGCACGCCGGCCGCGGCCACCGCGGCAGCAACAACCAAAAGCTTCGATCCGACCCGCATCGGATGCCGTTCCTATCAAGCGTGGCGGACGCGCGTCCCCCGCATGACGAACCTGTCATCTTCGTGTCATGTACACGTCATCGGGAGGGAGCGGGCAGGTGCTGCGCACCCGCCCGCTGGGGTCGTTCGGAAACGCTGCGCGTTTCCGAACTGGGATAAGGGAACTGCGCTGCCGGGAGAGCGCGGTCTCCCGGCAGCTCCGTGCTGTTATGTGCTCGCTGTACAGCGCAGTTCGGTTTCCCCCGGGGCGAAGAGCGCAGCTCTTCGCCCCGGCTCTGCGAGGTAGTAGATTCCCGCGCGGGAGGTCGGCATGCGCATCCTTGTCATCGAGGACGAGACACGAATCCAGGCGTTCCTGGCGCGAGGTCTCGAAGCGGAGGGGTACACGGTCGTCGCGGCCGGAGACGGACGCAAGGGGCTGGACCTCGCGACCGGCGCGCGCTGGGATCTCGTCGTCCTCGACCTGCTGCTTCCCGGCCTGAACGGCCTGCAGGTTCTGCGCGAGCTGCGGCTCGCGAAGCCGGAGCTGCCGGTCGTGATCCTGTCGGCGCGCGGCGACGTGCAGACGAAGCTGCGCGGCTTCGAGCTGGGCGCCAGCGACTACCTCGTGAAGCCGTTCTCGCTCGACGAGCTGCTCGCGCGGATCAGGGTGCGCCTGCGCGGAGCCGCGAGTTTCGGCGACGAGCATGTCCTGCGCGGCGGCAGCGTCGTCCTCGACGTTGCGCGGCGGCGGGCCGGTGTCGGCGAGCGGACTGCGGATCTCTCGGACCGAGAGTTCCGGCTCCTGCACCACCTGCTCGTGCACGTCGGCGAGGTTGTGAGCCGCGAGCGGCTGCTCGCCGAGGTCTGGGGCTACGACTTCGATCCGGGCTCGAATGTCGTGGAGGTCTGCGTGCGCAGGCTGCGGCAGAAGCTCGGGCCGGACGCGGCCATCGAGACGGTGAGGCATGCGGGCTACCGCCTGGCTGCGGCGTAACCCGCTCGAAGCGGGCTGGGCCGTCTTCGCGGCCGCGAACTGGGTCGCGATGGTGGCGTGGCCGAGCTGGGAGACGATTCCGTTTCACTTCGTCTGGATCAGCCTCACGGTCGTCTACGGCATCCGGACGTGGTCGATGCGGACGATGTCGGCGGTCCTCTCGGTCGTTGTCCTCGCAACCGGGGCGAGCATCCTCTCGGACGCGTTCAGAGGGATACAGCTCTGGGGCGAGCTGTTCGAGGTTCCGCTCATGTCGGCGATGTTCCTCGCGATGGTCTGGCATGCCCGACGGCGGCAGGCGGCGCTTGCGGAGGTGCAGGGAGTCGCCGCGATGCGGGCGTCGCTGCTCGAGCGGCAGGAGCGCTTTCTCCACGACGCGTCGCACGAGCTGCGGACGCCGGTCACGATCGCGCGGGGGCATCTCGAGCTGCTGCGGCGAGAGCAGCCGGACGCGCCCGAGCTCGAGGTGGCTCTCGACGAGCTCGGCCGCATGGAGCGGATCGTCGAGCGGCTCTTGCTCCTCGCGAAGTCCGAGCAACAGGGCTTCGCCTTCGCAACGATCGACGTCGAGACGTTCCTCTCGGATCTCTTCATTCGCTGGTCGGAGGTCGCCTCCCGCGCCTGGCGGCTGAACGTCGATCTCGAGGGCCGGCTCCTCGCCGACCCGGAGGCGCTGAGGAATGCCCTCGACGCGCTGCTCGAGAACGCCGTCAAGTACACCGATCCGGGCGACACCGTCGAGCTCGCGGCGCACACGGACGGCAGAGGCGGAGTCGTGATCGAGGTCTCGGACTCGGGAGCCGGCGTCCCGGCCGAAGCGCTACCCCGTATCTTCGACCGCTGGGCCAGGGCGGACGGCGCCCGAACCCGCGAGCGCGGCGGCGCCGGGCTCGGCCTGGCGATCGTCGCCGCGGTCGCGCGAGCTCACGGGGGCCGCTGCTCGGTGGAGTCGCGGTCGCACCGGACGACCTTCCGGCTCCATCTGCCCGTGCGGGCTGCTGTCGTCACTGCGCCAAACCCGGCGCCGGCCGTTGAGGGGGGATTGGCCGGCGCCGGGCAAGGGTTGGCGCTCTCGTAGGAAGGAGCCGGGGCTAGGCGGCCTCGGCGAGCTTCTCGACCTTGTCCTTCGGGAGGGACAGCGCGAGTAGAACCGGCTGTGGTGGGCGGACAACTGTCTTCTTGAAGCTCATGCCGAGATCGTGCCCGTCTCATGTGAGAGGGGTCTGAGCAGGGAGTGAGAGTCCTCTAAGTCCCGAGTGCTTCGCGGAGCGATGCGACATAGCCGTGCAGCGCCTCGGCTCCGGCTTCCGCAGCTTCGAGCGCCCGCGAGCCCACCACGACGCCGTCGGCGAGCTCGGCGGCCGAGTGGGCATGCTCGGGCGTCGAGATCCCGAAGCCGGCGTAGAGAGGAACGTCGGTTGCGCGCCGTGCACGCTCGACGAGCCCTGCGAGCGCGGGCGACACCTCGTTGCGCGCGCCCGTCGTTCCCGCGATCGTGACGAGGTAGAGCCAGCCGTCCGTCTGCTCGGCCGCGAGGCGGATCCTCTCGTCGGTGGAGGTGGGCGCGACGAGCTGGACGCGGCGCAGCTCGGAGCGGTCTCCCGCCGGCAGGTCGGCGACGATGAGGCTCGTCGCGCCCGCGCCGGCCGCATCGTCCGCGAAGCGCTCCCAGCCGTAAGCCTCGAGGAGCGACGAGTACGTCATGGGGATCAGCGGCGTGTCGGGCAGCAACTCGCGCGTCTCGGCGAGCACCTCGAGACAGGCTCGCGTCCGCATGCCGCGCTCGAGGGCGCGTTCGGCCGCGCGGCGGATCACGGGCCCGTCCGCGAGCGGATCCGAGAAGGGGAAGCCGAGCTCGACGATGTCGGCCCCGCCCTCGACGGCCGCGCGCGCAAGCTCCGGCGCCTCCGGCTCGGCCATCAAATAGATGACGAGCTTCTTCATTCGTCCGGGAGGAGCGAGAAGAGCGTCGCGTCGGCGCGCGCGTCGCCATGGCGGAGAAGGCGGCGCTTGACTCCCTCGCGCGTGAACCCGGCCCGTTCGAGGACGCGCTCCGACGCGTCGTTGCCGATCCGCACGTTTGCCTCGATTCGCGAGAGCCCGCTCGCGAATGCTTCGCGCGCCACCGCTCGCACCGCGCGCGTGGCGAGTCCCCGGCCGCGAGCCTCGGCGAAGAGCCAGTAGCCGACCTCGATCACGCCGCGCATCGGGTCGAAATGGCGCAGCGTGATGCCGCCGAGGATCGAGCCGTCGATCGTGTCCTCGATCACGTACGGGAAGAGGACGCCGCGCGCGCGGAGCCCGGGGATCAGCTCGCGCCAGACCCGGCGCAGCTCGTCCTCGTCGAACGGCGGCATCCCGTTCTCGCCACCGATGCCCGGGTCGCGGAAGGCGGGTGCGACGACGGGAATGTCCGGTTCCTCGATCGCGCGCGCCACGACCGGGCCGTCGATCTCGAAGCGGTCGGGAACGGCGAACGCGACGAGGGAGGGCTCGGTCATCGGACGCGCAACACCGCGATGATGTGCTCGCCGCAACTGCGCGAGCCGGAGTCGTACGCGAGCCGCTCCTCGAACTCCGCGAGCAGCGCGCGGATCTCGGGCTCCTCCACCTCGAGGTGCGGCAGGACGCCCGCAGCCGCCCCGGCGACGACCTCGCCGTGCGGCGCGAGCAGCGCCTCGAGCTCGTCCCACAGGTACATCCGCATCGAGAGGTGGCCGTAGCCCTCGCCCTCCGGGAGGAAACCGGTGCGGGCGATCTCGTGCGACTTCGCGGTTCCGTCGCGGCGGGCGAGGTCGACGATGATCGAGGCGTAATGGATCACCGCGCCCGCGAAGCCCATGACGCTGACCAGGACGTGGCCGCCGCGCTTCGTGACGCGTGCGAGCTCGGCGACCGCATTGTCGGCGCGGTCGAGGACGTAGCTCAGCGGGCCGCCGAAGCAGACCGTGACGTCGAAGCTGTCGTCGGGGAACCGTGAGAGGTCGGTGATGTCCCCGAGCATCGCCTCGACGTCGGGCACGCGCGCGCGGAGCAGCTCCAGCTGGGCCGGCGAGATGTCGAGCGCGGTGACGTGCGCACCCAGGCGAAGGAGCTCGAGCGTGAACCGGCCCGGGCCCGCCCCGGCGTCGAGAACCCGGTCGCCGGGACGGACGTAGCCCTCGAGTATCCGCGTGTGGGTCGTCATGCTTGCCCCCGGTGTCGTCCCGTTCTCGAACCGCTCCCATTCGCGCTCGCCGTAGCCGTCGAAGTACTCGGCGGCCCGGGAGGGATTCCAGTCCTCGGTCATCTTCCGCTCCGACGCCGGCCAGGCTCCGTCGAGCCTCCGCTCATAGCCGCTCCAGCACTTCGGCGAGATCCTTGTCGCCGCGCCCGCTGAGCCCGACGAGGATCAGCTCCGCGTCGAGGTCGCGCGCGCGGGCGAGCGCGTGCGCCGGCTCGAGGGCGGGGAGGATGCCCTCGGTGCGCGCGAGATCCTGGAACGCGGCGAGCGCATCCTCGTCGGTCGCAGTGAGATACTCCGCCCGGCCACTGTCGCGAAGGAACGCGTGCTCGGGGCCGACGCCCGGATAGTCGAGCCCGGCCGAGATCGAGTGCGCGTCTGCAATCTGTCCGTCCTCGTCGGCGAGCACCGAGGAGCGCGCGCCGTGGAGGACGGCATGGCGGCCGCTGCCGAGCGACGCGGCGCCGGCCGCCTCGACGCCGATCAGCCGCACGTCCGCGTCTCCGAGGAAGCCGTGGAAGATGCCGATCGCGTTCGAGCCGCCGCCGACACAGGCGACGACGGCTTCCGGGAGTCGCTCCTCGACCGCGAGGATCTGCTCGCGCGCCTCGCGGCCGATCACGGACTGCAGCTCCGCCACGATCTCGGGATACGGCGCCGGTCCGACGCAGGACCCGATGAGGTAGTGCGTCGTCTCGACGTTCGTGATCCAGTCGCGAATCGCCTCACTCGTCGCCTCCTTCAGCGTCTTCGTGCCGAAGCCGACCGCGCGCACCTCGGCGCCGAGCAATCCCATCCGCTCGACGTTGGGCCGCTGGCGGCGCATGTCCTCTTCACCCATGTAGACGACGCACTCGAGACCGAAGCGCGCGCAGACCGTCGCGGTCGCGACGCCGTGCTGGCCCGCCCCCGTCTCGGCGACGATGCGCCGCTTGCCGAGGCGCTGCGCGAGAACCACCTGGCCGAGCGCGTTGTTCAGCTTGTGCGCGCCGGTGTGGAGGAGGTCTTCGCGCTTCAGGTAGATCCGCTTGCCCGGCGCGAAGCGCTCGGCGAGGGTGAGCGGCGTCGGCCGCCCGGCGTATGTCGTCAGCAGGTCGTGGAGCTCGGCGCGGAACGCGTCGTCGGCGAGCGCCTCGAGCCAGCCGCGTTCGAGCTCGTCGAGGGCCGGGATCAGCGTCTCGGGGACATAGCGACCGCCGTAGTCGCCGAAGTCGCTCACGCGCGCGCCTCCTCCACGAAGGCCCGCACCTTCGCGTGATCCTTGACGCCGGGCGCGGACTCGAGCTGCGACGCCGCGTCGACCGCCCACGGCTCGACTGCGCGGATCGCCGCGCGAACGTTGCCCGGGCCGAGGCGGCCCGCGAGCACGAGGCGCCCGTCACCACGCGCCCTGCGCCAGTGGTCCGGGTCCTCGCCCTCGTGGCTGGGAGCGCCGCCGGCCAAGCCGGCGTCGTCCGGCCAATAAGGTTCCGGGCCGTCTTCGGCGTCCCGCCAGGGCAGGTCGGCCACGCGCGCCACCTGCTCGCCGTCGCGAAGGAGAACAGCGTCGCGTCCGCGCACCTTTCCCTCCTCGCGGGTGTAGAGCTGGACGAGATCCGCGCCGCGCTCTTCGGGCTCGCCGACGAAGACGGCCACGCTCAGCACCGTCTCCGGAACGGCCAGGACCTCGGCTGCCTTGCGGGGCGAGCCCTCGGCGAAGATGAAGCCGCAGAGGTCGGCGCCGGCCTCGACCGCCGCGTCGACGTCCTCCTGACGGGTCAGGCCGCAGACCTTGACGAGCGGTCGCGAGAGCAGCTCCTGCAGTTTCGCCTGCGGTTCGTCCGCGCGCATCAGCGACGTGCCGACGAGGACGGCGTCGGCGCCCGCGAGCTCAGCGGCCGCCGCCTGAGCCCGCGAGTGGATCGCGCTCTCGGCGACGACGAGCCGGTCGCGCGGAGCCTTCGCGACGAGCTCCAGCTGAGCCGCGCGATCGATCCGGAAGGTGCCGAGATCGCGCGCGTTGACGCCGATGACGCGGGCGTCGAGTCGCGTTGCGCGCTCGAGCTCGTCCACGTCGTGGGCCTCGACGAGCGTGTCGAGGCCGAGTTCGTCTGCCGCGCGCATGAGCCCGGCGACTTTCACGTCGTCGAGGTCGCGCAAGATGAGCAACGCCGCATCGGCCCCGGCGTCGCGCACGTCGCGGAGGTGCTCCTCCGTCGAGAAGAAGCCTTTGGCGAGCAGCGGCAGCCTCGTCGCGGTCCGTGCGGCGCGGAGATCGTCGAGCGAGCCGGCGAATGCGTCGTCGACGAGAACCGACATCGCGCGCGCGCCTCCGCCTTCGTACGCAGGCGCAACGTCTTCGATCCGCGCCTCGGGACGAATGTCGCCGGCGGACGGCGAGCGCCGTTTGAACTCGGCGATCGCACCGAAGCCGGGTTGCGCGAGTACATCCGCGAACCTCACACGGCTCCTCGGGACACGGCTGGAACCAGGTTCCGGCCGTGTCTGGAAAGGACGGATACGCGCCGCAACCGTGCAGCAGAACTGCAACGGACGAGTCCGTTGGCGCCATGGTCCGGAACCTGGTTCCGGACGTGGCCACGGGAGCCGCGCCTCATGCGGACATCTCGCTCTGCGAGAACTCCACCAGGTCGGCGAGTCGTGCTGCCGCTGCGTCGGAGTCGATCGCGTCGCGCGCGAGCGCGATCCCGGCGCGCAGGTCCTCGGCGTGGCCCGCCGCCGCGATTGCGCCGGCGGCGTTGAGGATCACGGCGGAGCGGTGGCCGCCGTCCGAGCCGGCGAGCACGGAACGCAACGCTGCTGCGTTCGTCTCGGGATCGCCGCCGCGCAGGTCGTCCGGGTCGCAGCGCTCGATCCCCAGCTCGAGCGGGTCGAGCTCGTACTCCGTGATGCGTCCGCCATCCACCTCGCAGACGAGGTTCGGCCCGCAGGGGGAGAGCTCGTCGATTCCACCGGCGCCGTGCACGACGTACGCGCGGGTAGCGTCGAGCCGGACGAGCGCGTCCGCGAGCGTCCGCGTGAGCTCCGGCGAGTAGACGCCGAGCACGAGGGCGCGTGCGCCGGCCGGGTTCGTGAGCGGTCCGAGCACGTTGAAGACGGTACGCGTCGCGAGCTCGCGCCGGACGGGCGCCGCGTGCCGCATCGCCGGATGGTGCGCCTGCGCGAAGAGGAAGCCGAAGCCGAGCTCGTCGATCGAGCGCTCGATCCGCTCCGGCGGCAGCTCGAGCCGGAAGCCGAGCGCCTCGAGCACATCGGCCGCTCCCGTTTGCGACGAGGCAGCGCGGTTCCCGTGCTTCGCGACGGCCGCGCCGGCCGCGGCCGTCACGAGAGCCGCGGCGGTCGAGATGTTGTACGTGTTCGCGCCGTCGCCGCCGGTGCCGACGACGTCGACGAGGTCGGTGCGCTCCGGGCTGACGCGAAGGACGTGCTCGCGCATCGCCTCGGCGCAGCCGGCGATCTCGTCCGCCGTCTCGCCCTTCGCCCGCAGCGCGACGAGAAATCCGGCGATCTGCGCGTCCGTCGCCTCGCCGCTCATGATCACCGCCATCGTCTCGCGGGCCTCGTCGCGCGTGAGGTCGCGGCCGTCGAGCAGCCGGGCGAGCGAGTGCCGAATCACAGACGTCCCTCGAGAAAGTTGCGCGCGAGCGCCGGGCCGTCGGGCGTCAGCACGGATTCGGGATGGAACTGGACGCCGACGGCCGGCAGCTCTCGGTGGCGCACGGCCATCACCTCGCCGTCCTCCGCGAACGCCGTCGGCTCGAGCGCGTCGGGTAGCCGCGTCGCCGCGAGCGAGTGGTAGCGGCCCGCCTCGAACGGCTCCGGCAGCCCCTCGAAGAGCCCGCGTCCGTCGTGGCGGACCGGGCTCGCCTTCCCGTGCAGGAGCTCCCGCGCGTAGCCGACCTCGCCGCCACAGACCTCGACGAGCGCCTGGTGCCCGAGGCAGACTCCGAGCAGAGGCGTCGTCGGCAGGAGCCGCTCGATGATCGCAGGCGTCGCGCCTGCGGCAGCCGGGCGGCCCGGACCGGGCGAGACGACGAGGTGGGTGGGAGCGAGGAGCTCCGCCTCGTCCGCGTCGATCTCGTCGTTCCGCTTCACGACGACCTCCGCCCCCAGCGCGCCGAAGAGGTGCGCCAAGTTGTACGTGAACGAGTCGTAGTTGTCGACGAGGAGGATCACGTGTCCAATCCTTGGGCGGCGTCTTGCTCCGACTCTGCCAGGTCGATCGCCGCTTCGAGCGCGCGCAGCTTGGCGAGGCACTCCTCGTGCTCGTCGGCGGGATCCGAGTCGGCGACGATCCCGCCGCCGGCCTGTAGGCGGGCAACACCGTCGCGCAGCCACAACGTCCGGATTGCGATGCAGGTGTCGAGCTCACCGGGCCCCGGCAGGAAGTAGCCGACTGCGCCTGCGTAGATCCCGCGGCGGTAGCCCTCGAGCTCGGAGATGATCTGCATCGCGCGCACCTTCGGCGCTCCCGAGACGGTGCCGGCGGGGAAGCACGCGCGCAGCAGCTCGAACGGCGAGACTTCATCGCGGAGCTCGCCGACGACCTCCGAGACGAGGTGCGTCACGTGCGAGTAGCGCTCCGGCTCCATGAAGCGCTCGACCCGCACCGAGCCGGGCTCGCACACGCGCGAGAGGTCGTTGCGGCCGAGGTCGACGAGCATCGTGTGCTCGGCGCGGTCTTTACCCGATGCCAGCAGCGCAGCCGCGTCGCCTGCGCCGGGCGAGATCGTGCCCGCGATCGGGTTCAGCTCCGCGCGACGCCCGGCGCATTTGACCACCGTCTCGGGTGAGCTGCCGACCAGCGCGAGGTCGCCGAGCTCGAGCAGGAACACGTATGGCGACGGATTGACGCGGCGCAGCGCCCGGTAGAGCTCGACCGCCGACGCAGAGGTCGGGCGCGTCGCCCGTTGCGCGACCACGACCTGGAAGACGTCACCCTCGCGGATGTGCTCCTGCGCCCGCTCGACGCGCCGGATGTGCTCCTCACGCGACGGCTCGCGCTCGAGCGGCCCGCGCGGAGTCGAGCCACGCGTGAGCCGGGGCGGCGGCCCGTCCAGGCCGTCGGCGCTGCCGCGCAGTAGTTCGGCGATCCCGCGGGCGTGGTCGAAGCGGAGCAGGACGTCGGGGACGAGGAAGAGGCTCGTCGGCACGTCCGGCCCGTCGATGGGCAGCGTCACGGTCGGCTCGAACCCGGCGACCGCGTCGTACCCGAGGTAGCCCACCACCGGCTCGCCGAGGCCCTCCGCCTCCTCGAAGGAGACGACGCTCGCGCCCGCGCCGACGAAGCTGTAGCGCCCGAGGCGTCCGCGCTCGACCGATTCGAGGAGGAACGCGCCGCCCGCGCCCTCGCGCAGGCCGAGGTAGGCGCCGAGGGGCGTCAGGAGGTCGGTTGCGAGTTCGATTTCGGACATGAAAACGGCTCCTCACGGAGCCGGATCGAGCGGACGGGCTGTGCTGGCGCGGTTCAGCGTGCGCGCAGGCTCCCGCCTCGCTCGGTGCGCCACGGCCACAGCGCGAGGACGGAGGTCATGGCCGCAGCGTAGGCAGGCGCCGGACGGCCGTCAAGCAGCAAACTCGTGGCCGGCGTCCTCGAGCGCATCCGCCGCGCGCGCGAGGTCGGAGGAGCGCACGAGGACGTAGTCCGACTCGAACGTCGAGATGACGAAGATCGGCAGGTCGCGCTCCGCGAGGGGCACGACGAGCGAAGCGACGACTCCGCTCAGCGAGAAGTCGAGCGGCCCCATCACCTCCAGCACCGTCCAGCCGCGGTCGACGCTTTCGCCCTCGGGCACGTCGTGGTCCCGGCAGACGATCGAGACTTCGTGGTCGGTGCGGGTGACGGAGCGGAACGGCCCTTTGTCGACCCACTCAGGGAGCTCCGACCCGGGTTGGAGGCGAACGATCGCGTAGCTGTCGGGCAACGTCCGGAGCTTCACGTCGGGACGCTAGCGCGGAACGGCGCAAAGAGGCGCAGGTCACGTACCGACCGCTACAGTCGCGCGCGGCCATGCCGATTCCCGAGCTGCTCGAGCGCCTCCTGACAACGCCTGGTCCCTCCGGGGAGGAGCGCGCGGCGGCTGCGGTCTGGCGCGAGGCGGCGGCGCCGCTCGGCGAGGTCTCGTCCGACGTCCTCGGCAGCTCGTGGGTTCGTGTCGCGGGCACAGCCTCGGGGCCGTCGCTCCTGCTCGTCGGCCACATCGACGAGATCGCCCTCGTCGTCACGCATCTCGGCGACGACGGTCTCGCGGCGGTTCGCACGACGAGCGGCTGGGATCCCGCAACGGCCGTCGGTCAGCGCGTCGACGTCCTGACGCGCGGCGGCGCCGTCCCTGGGGTCGTCGCCGCGAAGCGCCAGAAGCGCAAGCGTGGCGAGGATCGCAAGCCCGTCGACCGTGACGATCTCTTCCTCGACGTCGGCGCGAAGGACGCGGACGAGCTGCGGAGCCTCGTCCGGGCGGGGGACAACGTGATCTGGCACGGCGCGCCGATCGCGCTCCGTGGCAACCGGGTCGCCTCGCGCGCATTCGACAACCGGGTGGGCTGTTACGTCGCGCTCGAGGCCGCCCGGAGGATCGCCGAGCGCGGGGGAAGCCCTGGCGACGTGATCGCTGCGGCCGTCGTCCAGGAGGAGGTCGGCGACTTTGCAGGGGCTCGTACCGCGGCGTATGCGACCGAGCCGGACGTCGCGATCGCGGTCGACGTCACGAATACGAGCGACGTTCGCGGGGCCGATCCCGACGACGAGGGCAAGATCCTGCTCGGCGGCGGTCCGACCGTGGCGCGAGGCCCGTCCATTCATCCGGACGTGTTCGAGCTTCTCCACGACACCGCCGAGTCGGACGGGATCCCGTTTGCGGTCGAGGTCACGTCCAGCGGAGACACGTATACCGACGCGGACGCCGTCTATCTCAGCCGTGCGGGCGTGGCCACCGGACTGATCGGGATACCGCTTCGCTACATGCACTCCCCGGTCGAGACGCTCGATCTCGACGACGTCGAGCGGGCCGTGCAGCTGGCCGTTGCGTTCGCCTTCAAGCTCGAGCCCGGACTGAGCTTCGCTGGGTAGCTCGCGAAACTTCGCTTCGCTCAGCGAGCGAGTGCGCGGCACTCGCGAGCTACCGTGCAGAGGGTGAGCCGCTCGGTCATCGTCTCCGCGGTCCGGACGCCGTTCGGAAAGCTCAACGGCGGCCTCGCCGCGTATCCCGCGACCGAGCTCGGCGCGATCGCGATCCGCGCCGGCCTCGAGCGCAGCGGTCTCGAGGGCCGCGAGGTCGAGTACGTGATCATGGGCCAGGTGCTGCAGGCCGGAGCCGGACAGGCGCCCGCGCGGCAGGCTGCGGTCGGAGCCGGAATCCCGATCGGCGTTCCCTCCGACACGGTGAACAAGGTCTGCGCCTCGTCGATTCGCGCAGTGGAGATCGCCGACTCGATGATCCGCGCCGGCGACGTCGACGTCGTCGTTACGGGCGGCATGGAGTCGATGACGAACGCGCCCTACGCGCTGCCGAAGGCGCGTCGGGGCTACCGGATGGGAGACGGCGCGCTGATCGACCTGATGATCTGGGACGGGCTCCGTTCGACCTTCGACGAGTCGCACATGGTGGTGCAGGCGGCGAGGGTCGCCCGCGAGCTCGGCGTCTCCCGAGAGGAGCAGGACGCCTGGGCGTTCCGCTCGCACGAGCGCGCCGCGGCTGCGCAGGACGCCGGGCGCTTCGACGACGAGATCGTTCCCGTCGGCGACGTGACCGCGGACGAGGCGGTGCGCCGTGACACGACGATCGAGAAGCTGGCCTCGCTCAAGCCCGTGCTGGATCCAGAGGGAACGGTGACGGCCGGCAACGCTCCCGGCGTCAACGACGGCGCGTCCTGTGTCGTCGTCTGCTCGGAGGACTTCGCGCAGCGGCGCGGGCTCGAGCCGCTCGCGACGATCGTGTCGCAGGGTTACGTCGCCGACGAGTTCGCCTGGCTCGCGCGTACGCCCGCGAACGCCGGCAAGCAGGCGCTCGAGAAAGCGGGCAAGTCGATCGACGACGTCGAGCGCGTCGAGGTGAACGAGGCGTTCTCGTCGGTCGCGCTCAACTCGTTGAAGATGCTCGAGGCCGACCCCGGTCGCGCGAACGTCAACGGCGGCGCGGTCGCGCTCGGTCATCCGATCGGCGCGAGCGGCGGCCGGATCCTCGGCACGATGGTGCACGAGTTGCGTCGCTCGGGCGGCGGCCTCGGCCTCGCTGCGATCTGCTCCGGCGGCGGTCAGGGGGACGCGCTCCTGATCGAAGTCTGAGCCGCCGGGACCTCCCGCGCGTGGCGCCGCGTATCAGCGGTGTCACCCGAAGGAGGAAAGCCATGCGCAGGCTCGCGGTCTGTCTTGCTGTTGCAATTGGCGCCCTTGTCGCGGCGCCCTCCGCGCTCGCGGCAGGAGGCCCGCTGTTCGTCGCCCCAGGAGGCGCGGGTGCGGCGAGCTACGACGGGACGGTTCACTGGGTCGCGGTCCCGGACGGACCGAGGGCCACGATCCTCGAGCGGGTCGACCTACCCACCGGCGACGTGAGCTACTGGATCAGGGTCAAAGGCGCCTGGGGAACTCCGCTGGTCGGATCCGGGACGCAGACCGGACAGGGGCTCTCGCACGACGGCAAGACGCTCGTGCTCGCTTCGACTCCCGGGCCGCCATATCAATCGTCGAGCAAGTTCCTCGTCGTGAACCTGCGCCGGATGCGCGTGCTCCGGACGATCACGCTCGCCGGCGACTTCTCGTTCGATGCGCTTTCTCCGGATGCGTCCAGGATGTACTTGATCCAGTACAGGGCCGGGAACGTGAACGACTACATCGTCCGCGAGTACGACATGCGGACGAGCCGGTTGCTGCCGGGGCGAATCGCCGATCGATCCGAGCACGAGAAGACGATGGCAGGCTCTGCGCTGACGCGAACGACGAGCGCGGGCGGACGCTGGGTGTACACGCTCTACCAGAAGCCCTCCGGCGAGCCCTTCATCCACGCGCTCGACACGGTCGGCGCGGCCGCATACTGCATCGACCTGCCGAAGAACCGCGGGCTCTACAACATCGTGCTCTCGCTCCGCAACGGCGGCCGGACGCTCGCCGTGCACTGGCGGAGCGGGCGTCCCTGGCTGAACGTGGCCGTCGGCACCTGGCGGATCTCGCATCCGACCTCCGGCTTTCCGTCGGCCTGGGTCGGGGGCGGTATCGGAGCCGGGTTGCTGCTGCTTGCCGGCGCCGGTCTAGTCCTGCGCCGCCGCCGCCGTCAGGAACTCCACGAGCATTCCCGCCAGGAGCTCGGGCTCGCGTAGCGTCAGGTAGTGGTCCGAGTCGAGCTCGAGGTGCCGCGCGTTCGGCGCCTCGCGCTCGACCAGCGGCCCGATCTCGCGCATTCCCGCCGGGTCGTGCGACGCCGTCACGATCAGCGTCGGCACCTCCAGCTCGCCGAGCCGCTCCTTCGCCGGCGCGCCCGACGCAGGCAGCGGCGCAAGATCCGGCGGGAGGTCGTTCGCTTCCGGCGTCGCGTGCCAGAGCTGCCGGATCCGGTCGTCGGCTCCGAGCGGCGCCCAGACCTCGAAGTCGAGCTCCATCATCGTCTCGGTCTTGTCCTCGGCCGCCGCGTAGCGCGCGTCCTGCTCCGCGCTGTACGCGCCGGCGTCGTGGCCGCCGAGCCCCGGCGCGACGCCCACGACGGCCCAGAGACGGTCCGGGTGCGCAAGCGCGATGTCGAGTGCGAGCTTCCCGCCGAGCGAGAGCCCGAGGACCGCGGCACGCTCGATCCCGAGCTCGTCGAGGACTCCGATCGCGTCGTCCTGCCAGGACCACGGCACCGCCGGGCCCGTCGAGCGGCCGTAGAAGCGCAGGTCGCTCCGGATCGTGCGGAAGTGCTCGGCGAGGTACGGGGCAACGGGCTCCCACAGCCCGGAATCGCCGAGGCCGCCGTGCAGGAGGAGCACTGCGGGGCCGCTCCCCGCCTCGTCGTACCAGAGTCGCGCACCGTTGACGTCGACCGTGGGCACGGCGCGACCTTATCCTCCCGGCCGTATGGAGTTCGAGCACGTTCTCGTCGTCGGCGCCGGCCAGATGGGCGGCGGAATCGCACAGGTCGTCGCCGCCTCCGGGCGGCACGTCTCGCTCCACGACCCGTATCCCGGCGCGATCGACCGCGGCCTCGCGACGATCCGGAAGAGCCTGGAGAAGCTCGCGGAGAAGGGCGGCCCCGATCCGGACGAAGTGCTGCGGCGGATCACGCCGGTCGAGGAGATCGTCGCCGCCGCGCTGATGATCGAGGCGGTCGTCGAGGACCTCGAGACGAAGGCGGAGGTCTTCCGCGCCGCGGACAGGACGCTCCCCGAGCGCGCGGTCCTCGCCTCGAACACATCCTCGATCCCGATCTCGCAGCTCGCCTCGGTCACCGAGCGGCCCGAGCGCGTGATCGGCATGCACTTCTTCAACCCTGTGCCCGTGCTCCGGCTCGTCGAGGTCGTGCGCGCGCGCGAGACCTCCGACGAGACGGCGACGGCGATCGTCGCGCTCGCGGAAGACCTGGGAAAGACTCCGGCGGTCGCCAACGACTTCCCGGGCTTCGTGTCGAACCGGATCTTGATGCCGTACGTCAACGAGGCCGTCTGGGCACTGCATGACGGAGTCGCCGAGCCGGAGGCGATCGACACGATCGCCAAGCTCGGCTTCGCGCACCCCATGGGGCCGCTCGCACTCGCCGACCTGATCGGACTGGACACGTGCGTCGCGATCATGGACGTGCTGCACGAAGGCTTCGGCGACGAGAAGTACGCCCCGTGCCCGCTCCTGCGGGAGCATGTCGAGGCGGGTCGGCTCGGCCGCAAGTCGGGCCGCGGTTTCTACGCTTACGGCTGATGGACTTCGAGCTCTCGCCCGAGCAGAAGGAGATCCAGGCGCTCACGCGCGACTTCGTCCGCGCCGAGGTCGAGCCGCACGCCGCCGAGTGGGATCGCGAGCATCGTTTCCCGCGCGACCTTTTCACCCGGCTCGCCGAGCTCGGCCTGATGGGTGTCTGCGTGCCGGAGGAATACGGGGGGGCGGGGGCCGACTTCCTCTCCTACGTCCTCGTGCTCGAGGAGCTCTCCCGCGGCGATGCCGGAGTCGGCGTCACGGTCGCCGTGCACACGAGCGCGGTGACGCTGCCGCTGCTCCGCTTCGGGACGGACGAGCAGCGCGCGCGGTTCGTGCCGCCGCTCGCGCGCGGCGAGCAGTTCGGCGCCTTCGCGCTGACCGAGGCGGGGGCGGGCTCGGACGCCGGCGCGCTCCGCACGCGCGCGGAGCCCGAGGCCGACGGCTGGCGCATCACCGGCGCGAAGCAGTGGATCACGAACGGGCGCTGCGCCGGCACGTTCCTCCTCTTCGCCCGCACCGACCCGGAGGCGAAAGGCGCGCGCGGGGTCAGCGCGTTCATCCTCGACGCCGACGACGTCGAGGTCACGCGCGACGAGGAGAAGCTCGGCCTCAACTCCTCCGTGACGAACGACATCGCGATCGAGGGTGCGCGCGTGGACCAGAACCGGTTGCTCCACGAGCTGAACCGCGGGTTCCGCGTCGCGATGCAGACGCTCGACGGCGGGCGCATCGGCATCGCCGCGCAAGCCGTCGGCATCGCGCAGGCGGCCTTCGAGGTCGCGCGCGACTACGCCAGGGAGCGGCACGCGTTTGGGCGCCGGATCGGCGAGTTCCAGGCGATCCAGCACAAGCTCGCGAACATGTCGATGGAGATCGACGCCGCCCGGCTCCTCGTCTATCGGGCGGCGTGGCTGAAGGAGAACGACCAGCCGCACGCAGAGGCGGGCGCCAAGGCGAAGCTCTTCGCGTCGGAGATGGCGCGGCGGCAGACGGCCGAGGCGATCCAGATCCTCGGCGGCTACGGCTACACGAAGGAGTTTCCGGTCGAGCGCTACTACCGCGACGCGAAGATCACCGAGATCTACGAGGGGACGAGCGAGATCCAGCGGCTCGTCATCGCCCGCTCGGTTCTCGGGCTCCAGGAGCACGTGGTCGCCACTCGTATCTGACGTCCGGGATCTTCTCCAGCGTGGTCGCTCCGTCGGTGAACTCCACCGCGACGAGCCCTCGCGCCTCGTAGAACGTGCGCGCCTCGCTCGCCTGGTGGGTCC
>DATGEB010000026.1:0-33039 GCA_035310545.1 Gaiellaceae bacterium | reverse complement strand
GACACGTCGTAGGCGGTGTTCTCGTGCTTGCCCGCCTCGGCGAAGTGGCTCGACCAGATCCCTTGCGTCTTCACCTCGTACGTGCTCATGTCGACGAGGTCCACGAATTCCGGGTGCGCGATATGGCAGTGGTAGCACTCGAGGAAGTTGTCGATCACGTTCTTCCAGTTCGAGCGCACCTCGTACGTGAGCCGCTTGGCGTGGGTCAGCTGGGCCACGTCCGGCGCCCATCGCTCGATCTCCAGCGCGAGATCTGCGGCCTGCTCGCCCAGCGGCCGCGCGGCTTTAAGACCCAGCGTGGTAGGGGCAGACGATGTTCCGCGTCGTCCCGGCGCCCGAGAGGAGCTGGTGCGCCCGGTGCCGGCACACGTTGTAGAACGCCCGGAGATCGCCGTCGCGGTCGCGCACGACGGCGACCGGCATCCCGGCGACCGTCGTCGACACGTAGCTGCCGGGCTCTGCGAGGTTCTCGTGGCAGACCCACTGCCACGTGCGGCCGAAGATCGCCTCGAGATCGGACGCCGCCCACTTCGCCTCCGTGTACGCGTCGGAGCGAAGCGACATCGAGCGCGCGGGATCCGGATCCCATCCGCCGGAGATCTGGCGAACGTCGTCTTCGGTTACAGCTGCGATGCCGCGGAAGCTACTAGATCTCGGACGACCGGCCATAGTCGGCGCCGCGGCGGCGAGGGCTGCCGAGACGACGCGGCCTCGGCTTCACGCAGCTGGTTCCACAGCTCCTGGCTTCTCAGCGCCACCGAGACACGCTCGGTGTAGTCGATCGCTCAGCTGTGGTACGTCGGGATGGAGATGCGCGCCATCGCTGCAAGCGTAGGCGCACATGCCGGTGCTGCGCCAGGCGATGCCCCGTCCAGCGCGAGGCGTACGCTCTTGCTCATGGGCGCGAAGAAGTTCGGCGGCATCTCTGTCGCCGGCGTGAAACAGCAGGAAAGCAGGAACCGAGGCGAACAGCTCGTCGTCGTGGCGGCAATGCTCGTCACCGGTTTCGGCGCGGTGCTGGCCTACGGCGGCTCGCTCGTCGGCTACGTCATCCTCCCGCTCGGCCTGATCACCCTGATCGTGAGCTTCAAGCGCGCTCTCAAGAACTGGGACTACTGATAGCTCGCCGATGCGTCGACGAGCGCGGCCTGGATGCTCGGGTTCGCGATTCCGGCCGAGGCGCGGATCATCGCCTCCTGTGGCGCCGGCGGCTTTAGGATCGGCCGGTGGACGGGCTCGTCTCCCGGCACGACCTCTCGCTCGAGCTTGCACTCTCGTTGCTCGCTCGCGTGCGCGAGGAAGCCGAGGCGCGCGATCTGTCGCTCGCGGCTGCGGTCGTCGATGCCTCAGGCCAGGTTCTCGCGAGCCAGCGAATGGACGGCACCGCGCTCGGCGCGATGCAGCTGGCGCTCGGGAAGGCGTTCACCGCGGTCTCGTGGGCGACTCCGAGTGGCGAGTTCTCGCACAGCACGCAGCCGGGCGGCGACGACTGGGGCTGGAACACGACCGATCCGAGGATCGTCGTCTACGCGGGCGGAGTCCCGCTCCTCGCCGACGGCGAGCTCGTCGGGGCGATCGGCGCGAGCGGCGGAGCGGCGAGCGAGGACGAGGAATGCGTCGTCGCCGCGGCAGCCGCGCTCGGGTTCGACTAGGCGAAGCTCGCGCGCAGCCAGCGAAGCCGTTCCCCGAGCACCGGGCCGAGCTCGGGCCGGCGCGGCAACGCGACCATGAACGACGCGTAGATCCAGGCGGCGTAGATCGGGAGGCACTGCTCGAGCACGTCCGCGTCGTGGTCGCCGTACGCCTCGAGCGCGATGCGGGACGCGTCGTCAGCGCGCACCTCGTCCGAGAGCGTGAGCGCCGCGAGGTCGAACTCGCGCGGGCCGCGGCATGCCGTCTCGAAGTCGTGCCAGAGCGGCCCGGGAAGGCAATTCGCCAGATGCGCGTCGCCGTGGATCGCCTGCGCCGGGCCGGCCGGCTCGCGCAGACCGAGCTCGCGGAGCAGCTCGACGTCGTCGGACGGTTCGAGCCGGTCGGTGATCGCGACGAGGTCGCCGGTGTGCAGGGACGGCAGCTCGCCCTCGTAGTCGGCCAGTGCGTCGTGGATCGCGCGGAGCCCTTCGCCGGCCGCCACGGGCTCCACCTCACGGCGCGGCCGCACGTACTGCCAGAAGGCGACGACATGTCCGCCGTGCCGGTGCGGGCCGGGATCGAGGAGGTCGGAGGGCGGGATGACGGGAGCTCCCGCGCGCGCCGCGTGCGAAGCGACCGCCAGCTCGCGGATCACGTCCTCCTCGGGCGGCCCGTCCGGATACGGCAGCCCGTTCGAGACGCGGGCGACGAGTGGGAGCGGCCGCAGGTGGACGAGCACGTGCCAGGCGTCGCGGAGGACGACTGGGTCGTCGCTGACCAGGCCGTGCTCGGCCGCCACCGCGACGGCGGCGCTGACTGCGCTCTCGTTCATCCGAATCCGTACGTTCCCGGGAAGCGCTCGGCCAAGAGGCGGACGAGCAACGTCACGGGCAGCCCGACGACGTTGAGGTAGTCGCCCTCGATCCGCTCGACGAGCGCCGCGCCCTCACCCTGGATCGCGTAGCCGCCGGCGCGTCCCTCCCACTCGCCGCTCGCCACGTACCGCCCGATGTCGCGCGGCGTCAGGCCGCGGAAGGTCACGCGTGTTACCTCGTGTCGCACCTCCTCCCACATCGGCGTGATCAGCGCGAGGCCGGACACCACTTCGTGCGTCCGGCCGGCGAGGCGCTCGAGCATCTCCTCCGCCTCCTCCGGCCCCGCGGGCTTGCCGAAGACGCGACCGTCGAGGACGACCTCGGTGTCGCAGCCCACCACCGGACGACCGCCGGCCTCGGCGAGCACGGACCGGGCCTTGCCGAGCGCGTGCGCGACCGGATCGTCCTCCGTCTCCTCGTACTCGGGCGCGACGAGGTCGAACGGGATTCGCAGCTGCTCGAGGATCTCCCGCCGCCGCGGCGAGGTCGAGGCCAGGAGGAGGGGCGGCGCAGGCGGCTGGCTCACGCGTCTTTGCGCGCGACCCAGAGCTCGGCGCTCGGCCAGCGTCGTCCCCAGTCCGCCGTTACGAAATCGTAACGGGGATGCGTCTGCGCCTCGGTCGACGCCAGGAGCTCATGCAGCTCGAGCAGCTCGAAGCTGGCGCTGCGGAGAACGCCGAGCATGACGCCCGTCGGCGGGTGCCACTCGATCCCGCCGCCCTCGCCACGGAAGTCCATCCGGCCGAGGAGAAAGGACCAGTCGCGCGTGAGGCGGTCGGTCGCGTGCTCCTCGTCGTCGCACAGCTGCATGAGCGTGCTGCCGCGCATGAAGACGAGCCGCCCGCCGGGCCGGAGCAGCCGCGCGGCCTCGGGAATCCAGATCTCGGGATCGCACCAGAGCGCCGCGCCGAACTCCGACAGAGCGATGTCGAAGGAGGCGTCGGGCAGCGGCACATCCTCCGCGCTCGCCTCGATGAGCGGAAACTCGAGACCATGGAGCTTCTGCATCCGCCGCGCCGTCTCGAGCTGGGCCGGCGTGACGTCGACCCCAGCCGGCCGCGCGCCGCGGCGCGCGAGCCAAGCGGAGAAGTACGCTGTGCCGCAGCCGAGCTCGACGACGTCGAGTCCCGCAACGTCTCCGAGGATCCCGAGCTCGGACTCCGGCCACTCGAAGGCGCCCCAGACGATGTCCTCCCTAGCCCACTTCTCCTCGGCGTCCCGGTCGGTGAACTCGGCGTTGGCCCGCGTCCAGTGCGCGCGATTGACATCGACGTGCTCAGTCACCGAACCAGAGCGCAATCTCGCGCTGCGCCGACTCGGGGGAGTCGGAGCCGTGCACGAGGTTGTCCGGCATCGAGACGGCGAGGTCGCCGCGGATCGTCCCCGGGGCGGCGTTCGCCGGGTCGGTCGCGCCGATCGTCGCCCGCATGGTCGCGATCGCGCCTTCGCCCTCGACGACGAGCGCCCAGGTCGGGCCCGACGTGATGAACTCGACGAGCTCGCCGAAGAACGGCTTCTCGCGGTGCTCGCCGTAGTGCTCCTCCCCCAGCTCACGGCCGGCGGTGAGGAGCCTGCCGTCGCAGATCACGAAGCCGCGCGCTTCGATGCGCGCGAGTATCTCGCCGGCGAGCCGGCGCCGGACGGCGTCCGGCTTGATCAGGATGAGGGTGCGCTCGACGGCCAGGTCAGCGTCTCACGCTCGTCGTGCGGCGACCGCGTCGTGTGCCGAGTGCCGGCGGCGCCCCGGGGTCGGCGGGCTCGATCGGCGTCTCGCAATAGGGGCAAACCTGCCAGATCGGCTCGAGGGGAGCGCCGCAGCTCACGCACGCCTGCTTGAGCTTCGTCGTGCACACGGGGCAAACGAGATAGGACTCGTCGACCTCGGCGTGACAGACGGGGCAGCGATGGTCGGCGTGCGCGATGCGATCCTCGATCGCCTTGATCTCGAGCTCCCGCTCGCGCACGTCCGCGAGGTACTCCGGCGGGCGGAACAGCATGTAGATGAACGGCCCGACGTACGGGATCACGAGCGCGACGAGCACCGAGAGGCCGATGAACAGCGGATCCTCCAGCCGGCGTTTCGCGTCCTTGTACGTCCAGAAGCCGAGGCAGAGCCAGAGCACGAACGCGAAGAACAGGAGGCCGTTGAGGACGGCGTGCGAGGTACCGGAGCTGATGAAGCTTGCGAGGGTCACGAGAGGTCCGCAAGAAGGTACAGGGACCCGGTGACCAGCAGGGCGCCTTCTTGTCCCGCGAGCTCCAGCCCGCGTGCACGGGCGGCCGCCGGATAGGGCACCGATTCGACGTTCTCGAAGTGGGCGGAGCCGAGTGCGGCGAGCTCGGCGGCCGGCAGAACGCGGTCGTTGCGGCTCTCCGTCGCGACGAGCGTCGAGCCGAGAACCGACAGGGCTTCGAGCATCATCCCCGGCCGCTTGTCCCGCAGCACGGAGCAGACGACGATCCAGCCGCCGGGTGGCGCCGACGGGAGCCGCGGCAGCAGCCAGCCGATCCCCGCGAGGTTGTGGGCTCCGTCCCAGATCTCGAGCGGGTGCTCGCCGCGCCGCTCGAGGCGTCCCGCGAGAGCGACGTCATCGGCTGCGTGCGGGTCGACGGGCCTGCCGAGGAACGATTCCGCCGCCGCAACTGCGAGTGCGAGGTTGCTGCGGCCGGTGACGACAACCGTGGCCGCGCCGTTCTCCTCCGCGAGCTCGCGCCACTCGGGCTCGCCGAGCACCATCGTGCACCCCGGCTGGACGACGGCGAGCTTCTCGGCGGCGATCGCCTCGCGCGTGCTGCCGAGCACGTCCATGTGGTCGAGCGCGACGCTCGTGAGGACGACGACCCGCGTGCGGAGGACGTTCGTCGCGTCGTGACGGCCGCCGAGGCCGGCCTCGACGACGGCGACGTCGACCTCCGCGCCGGCGAAAGCGCAGAGCGCCGCGGCGGTGAGAACCTCGAACTGTGTCGCGCCGAGCGACGCTGCCGCCGGACGCACGGCCTCCACTACCGCGTCGAAGTCCGCCTCCTCCCCGCCGACGCGGATCCGTTCGCTCCAGCCGCGCACGTGGGGTGAGAGGTACGCGCCGGCCTTCAGCCCGGTGTCGGCCAGGAGCTCCTCGGTCAGCCGCGTTGTCGTCGACTTGCCGTTCGTGCCGACGACGTGGATCGCCGGGAACCGCTCCTGCGGGTCGCCGAGCGCACGCAGCAGCGCACGCATCCGCTCTGTGCCGAAGCCGTCGGCCGGCCACGGCGAGAGGGATTCAACCCAGCGCGTCGCGTTCGGCAACGTATTGCGCGAGCTTCTCGCGCTCGGCGGCCACCGCTTCCGGCGCGGCGTTCGAGACGAACTTCTCGTTCGCAAGCATCCGCTCGGCCCGCTCGACCTCCTTCTGGACGCGGGCGCGCTCGGCCTCGACGTCGCCCTGGCCGTCGGCCGCCGGACGCACGACCGCCTCGAAGATGCGCGCGGCGTCACCCTCGACCTTGATGCGGACGCCGCTCCGTCGGTAGATACGGGCCGCGGTCTGGGCCGCATCGAGCGCGTGGAGATCGGGCGCGAACTCCGGCTGCGCCTCCGGCCACGGCGCCACGATCAGCCGCGTCGCGCGGGCCGGGAGCTGCGTCCAGATCTCCTCGGTCACGTGCGGCATGACCGGGTGGAGGAGCTCGAGGAGCCGCTCGAGCGCGGCGAGCGCGGTCGCGCGGACGTCCTTCTCGCCTAGCCGCGGCTTGATCGACTCGAGATACCAGTCGCAGAAGTCGTCGAAGGTCAGGTGGTACAGCCGCTCGACGCCGTGCGCGAAGTCGAAGCACGCGAGGTCGCCCTCGAGCTCGGCGCGCGTCGCGTCGATGCGGGCGAGGATCCAGCGCTCTTCGATCGAGCTCGGCTTCAGCTCGGGCTCGGCGTCGCCCGCCATGAGCAGGAGCCGGCTCGCGTTCCAGAGTTTGTTCGCGAGCTTCCGCCCTTCCTCGATCGTCCCGTACGAGAAGCGCGGATCCTGGCTCGACGTCACCTTGAGCAGCCCGTAGCGAGTCGCGTCGGCGCCGTACGGCTCGAGCACGTCCTCGGGGTCGATGCCGGTCCCCATCGTCCGCGACATCCGCTTGCCCTCGGGGTTGAGCAGCGTCGAGTGGATGAGGACGTCGGCGTACGGCTCCTCCCCGATCAGCTCGAGGCCGGAGAAGATCATCCGCGCGATCCAGAGGAAGATGATCTCGCGGGCGGTCGCGACGAGATGGCCCGGGTACCAGCGCGCGAGCTCCGGCGTCTCCTCGGGCCAGCCGAGCGTCGCGAACGGATAGAGCGCCGATGAGAACCACGTGTCGAGGACGTCCTCCTCCTGCCGCAGCTCGGCGGCGCCGCACTCCGCGCATGCGGACGGCTCGGTCTCGGCGACGGTGACGTGGCCGTCGGGGCAGTACCAGACGGGGATGCGGTGGCCCCACCAGATCTGGCGGGAGACGCACCAGTCGCGGACGTTCTCCATCCAGTCGAGGTACACGCGGGCGAAGCGCTCGGGCGTGAACACGACGCGCCCCTCCTTCACCGCGGCGATCGCCGGCTTCGCGAGCTCCTCCATCGCGACCCACCACTGCGGGACGATGAGCGGCTCGATGCGGCTGTGGCAGCGCTCGCAGTGGCCGACGGAGTGGCGGTAGCTCTCGCGCTTCTCGATCTGCCCGCGTTCCGCGGCCCACTCGAGGACGGCGCGGCCGGCGTCCTCCTGCGTCTGCCCGGCGAGCTTGCCGGCGCCGTCGCTCATCTGGCCGTCCGGCCCGATCACGGTCAGCTCGGGCAGGCCGTGGTCGCGGCCGATCTCGAAGTCGGTCGGATCGTGTCCCGGCGTCACCTTCAGCGCGCCCGTCCCGAACTCCATCTCGACGCGCTCGTCGGCGATCACCGGCACGCGCCGCTCGACGAAGGGGACGACGACCTCCTTGCCGACGACCTCGCGATAGCGCTCGTCCCCGGGATGAACGGCCACGGCGACGTCGGCGAGGATCGTCGCCGGGCGCACGGTCGCGATCGTCACGTGGCCGGAGCCGTCGGCGAGCGGGTACCGGATGTACGAGAGCGCGTCGTCCTCCTCCTCGTGCTCGACCTCGAGGTCGGAGAGCGCCGTCCGGTCCTTCGGGCACCAGTTGACGATGCGGTTGGCGCGGTAGACGAAGCCGCGCTCGTACAGGTGGACGAACCAGCGGATGACCGCGGCGTAGTAGTCCGGGTCCATCGTGAAGCGCGTGCGCCCATAGTCGAGCGAGGCGCCGAGCTGTCGGAACTGGCTCATGATCGTGCCGCCGTAGCGCTCGAGCCACTCCTGGACGTAGGCGTCGAAGCCGTCGCGGCCGAGGTCGCGCTGGCTCTTCCCCTCCTTCGCGAGCGTCCGGCCGATCGACGCCCACGTCGAGATGCCGGCGTGGTCGTAGCCGGGCTGGAAGAGCGTGTTGCGGCCGCGCATCCGGTGGTAGCGAACGAGCGTGTCCTCGAGCGAGAGCTGCAGGCAGTGGCCGATCGTCAGCGAGCCGGAGATGTTCGGCGGTGGATGCATGACGACGTACGCGTCGCCGGGAGCGTCCGGATCGGCGGCGTAGAGACCTTCCTCTTCCCAGGTCTGCTGCCAGCGCTCTTCGACGCCCTGCGGCTTGTAAAGCGTGTCCATCGGGCGGATGTCGTCAGGCAGCGACTATGAGATGAGCTTAGCGGGGGAGCGCTTCGGTTGTGGCCAGGTGCCGCCGACCTGCTCGAGGATCGCCTCGAGCATCGCGAAGGAGGAGAGGACGTGCTCGTGCGCGAGCGCGCGAGCGCCGGCCGGGCTGCCGGCGGCGAGCGATTGCCGGATCGCCCGGTGCTGCTCGGCGTTCTTCGCGTAGAGGCCGTCGATCGCGTGGTCGCCCGGCGCCCAGACGGCCGGGCCGGAGAAGGAGCGGCGCGCGCTCTTCGCGAGCTGCTCGACGAGGGGCAGGTCGGCGACGCGGTAGATGACGTCGTGGAAGGCGTGATTCGCGCGCACCCACTCGCCCATGATCGAGCGCCGCGCCTCGCCCGGCTCGCGAGCGCGCAGGTCCTTCGAGATCCGCGCGAACTTCTGCTCTGCCTCCTCGAGCTCGGCGAGATCCTCGCGCGTGATCTTCGTCGCGGCGACCTCGGTCGCGAGCGCCTCGAGCTCGGCGCGGACCATGAACGCCTCGTGCAGCTCCTCACGCGAGATCGTGCGGACGCGGACACCGCGGTTCGGGACGAAGGAGACGAGCCCGAGCGCGGCGAGCCTGCGCAGGGCCTCGCGGATCGGCGTGCGCGAGACCTCGAACTGCTCCGACAGCTGCTCCTGGCGAAGGACCGTCCCGGGCTCGAGCTCTCCCGCGACGATCGCCTCCTCGATCACGAGCGCGATGTCGTCGGCCTTCGTGCTGTCGAGGGACATGCGCCGAGTGTACGCGGCCCGGCGCGACCTACTCGTTGTCGTGGTCGCGCTCGCAGAACTCGGGGCAGTTGCACTCCGCGAGCTCCGACTTCGGCGGATCGTCGGGCTCGAGCAGCTCGTACCCGTCCTCTCTGATTAGCTCGACGGTCTCCATTGCTCCCCCTTTCAGTCGTTGAGGCGTTCGTACGCGGGCAGGGTCAGGAAGTCCTCGAGGTCCTCGGAAAGCGCGACGGCGGCGAAGACCTCCTTCGCCTCGTCGCCGGCCTCGACGAGCTCGATCTCGTGGCGGACGAGCTTCTCGTCGACGCGCCCGTGACGCACCCACTGCCAGATCTGCGAGCGGGAGATCTCTGCAGTCGCCGCGTCCTCCATCAGGTTGTCGATCGCCGCCGCGCCGACGCCGTGCAGCCACGAGTCGAGGTAGCGGACGCCGACGGAGACGTTCGTCCGGACGCCCGCGTCGGTGACCTCGCCGGGCGTCTCCGCGATGGAGAGGAGCGCCGACTCGTCCGGCACGACGTCCTCGCGCAGCCGCTCGACCTGATTCGGTCGCTCGTCGAGGACGCCGTCGAAGACCTCGGTGCAGACCGGCACGAGATCGGGGTGCGCGACCCACGAGCCGTCGAACCCGTCGTCGGATTCGCGCTCCTTGTCCTCGCGCACCTTCCCGAGCGCGATCTCGTTCGCCTCCGCGTCCTTGCGGGACGGGATGAAGGCCGCCATGCCGCCGATCGCGTGCGCGCTGCGCCGGTGGCACGAGCGGACGAGCAGCTCGGTGTAGCCGCGCATGAACGGGACGGTCATCGTCACCTGCGCGCGGTCGGGCAGCACCCAGTCGCGCGCCCGGAACTTCTTGATCGCGCTGAAGATGTAGTCCCAGCGCCCGGCGTTGAGCGCGCAGCCCCAGTCGCGCAGCTCGTAGAGGATCTCCTCCATCTCGAAGGCGGCGAGAATCGTCTCGATGAGAACGGTGCAGCGGATCGTCCCGCACGGGAGGCCCAGCTCCTGTTCCGCGAGCGAGAACGCCTCGGCCCAGAGGCGCGCCTCGAGATGCGACTCGAGCTTCGGGAGGTAGAAGTACGGCCCGCCGCCGCGCTCGAGCTGCTCGTGGGCATTGCGCGCCATGTGGAGGCCGAAGTCGAAGAGCGACGCCGAGACGGGCTCCTCGTCGACGAGCACGTGGCGCTCGGGTAGGTGCCAGCCGCGCGGCCGGATCAGGAGCGTCGCGATCTCGTCGTTCAGCCGGTACGACTTGTCCGAGGTCTCGAGTGAGATCTCCCTGCGCACCGCATCGGTGACGTTCCGCTGCCCCTCGACGATGTTCGCCCACGAGGGCGAGCACGCATCCTCGTAGTCGGCCATGAAGACGCGGGCTCCCGAGTTGAGCGCGTTGATCATCATCTTCCGGTCGACCGGGCCGGTGATCTCGCAGCGACGGTCACGGAGGTCGGCGGGCGCCTCGGCGACCCGCCACTCGGCGTCACGTACGTCTTGCGTCGCGGCAAGGAAACGAGGGTTCGCTCCCGCGTCGAGCTCGGCCTGTCTCTCGCGGCGCGCCTCGAGCAGCTCGCGCCGGCGCGCGTTCAGCTCGCGGTGCAAGCGTGCGACGAGATCGAGCGCCTCGCGCGTGAGCACGGACTCGTCGGCCGAAGCCACGACCTCGACATTCGCGACCGCGCTCACGCGTGCTCCCGGGTGAACTGCGCCTCCTCGGTGGAGCCCTTCAGCGCGAGCGTCTCGCTGCCGGGCGCGACGGCCTGCGTGACGAGATCGAAGTAGCCGGCGCCGACCTCGTGCTGGTGCCGGGTCGCGGTGTAGCCGAGCTCCTCGAGCTCGAACTCGCGCTGCTGCAACCGCACGTACGCGGGCATCTGCTCGTCGGCGTAGCCGTGGGCGAGCTCGAACATCGCCGCGTTGAGCGAGTGGAAGCCGGCAAGCGTGATGAAGAGGAAGCGATAGCCCCACTCGCCGAGCGTGTCCTGGAAGGAAGCGATCTCGTCGTCGTCGAGGTGCTGCCGCCAGTTGAAGGATGGCGAGCAGTTGTACGCGAGCGGCTTGCCCGGGAAGCGCTCGTGCAGCGCGTCGGCGAACTCCTTCGCCTCGCCGAGGTCCGGCGTCGACGTCTCGAACCAGACGAGGTCTGCGTACGGCGCGTAGGCGAGGCCGCGCGAGACTGCGGCGTCGATCCCGTCGCGCACGCGGTAGAAGCCTTCCGAGGTGCGCTCGCCGGTGACGAAGTCGCGGTCGTAATCGTCGACGTCGCTCGTGAGGAGCGCGGCAGAGAGCGCGTCGGTGCGGGCGACGAGGACGGTCGGGACGCCGCAGACGTCGGCCGCGAGCCGGGCCGCGTTGAGCGTGCGGACGAACTGCTGCGTCGGCACGAGCACCTTTCCACCGAGATGCCCGCACTTCTTCTCGGACGCGAGTTGATCCTCGTAGTGGACGCCCGCGGCGCCCGCCTCGATCATCGCGCGCATCAGCTCGTAGGCGTTCAGCGGCCCGCCGAAGCCGGCCTCGGCGTCGGCGAGGATCGGCGCAAGCCAGTGGGTGCCGTTCCGTCCTTCCGCCCAGTCGATCTGGTCGGCCCGGAGGAGCGCGTTGTTCAGGCGGCGCACAAGAGCGGGAGCGCTGTTCGCTGGGTAGAGGCTCTGGTCGGGGTAGGTCGCGGCCGCGAGGTTCGCGTCGGCGGCGACCTGCCAGCCGGAGAGGTAGACCGCCTCGAGCCCGGCGCGCACCATCTGGACCGCCTGGCCGCCCGTGAGCGCGCCGAGCGCGCGGACGGGTTGGTCGGCCTGAATCAGCTGCCACAGACGCTCGGCGCCGAGCTTCGCGAGCGTGTGCTCCTCGACGACCGAGCCGCGCAGACGGACGACGTCCTCTGCCGTGTACGTCCGCTCGATCCCTTCCCAGCGGGCGTCGCCGCTCCAGCGGTCCTCGAGTTCCTCGGCTGCCTCCTCAATCATCAACGCCTCCTCGTCCAGAGTTTCGGATCCAGAACGTACCACTAGACGCCGGAAACTACACCTGTCAAGGTGTAAAAGCTCGCCATTTGGGATCCAGGCGCTAGAGGCGGTAGTAGCGGTAGACCACCTCGGCGACGCAGACCGGCTTGTCGCCGCCGTCGCGTTCGATCGTCGCCGTCATCGTCGCCTCGCGGCCCCAGTCCTCTTCCCTCAGCGAGTCGACGCGGAACGTGCCTCGCACCCGCGACCCGGACGGGACGGGAGCCGGGAACCGCACTTTGTTGAGGCCGTAGTTGAGCGCCATTCCGGCCCCGGGATCGTCGTGTGGAATCACCTCGTAGGACATCGCCGGCAGCAGCGCGAGCGTCAGGTAGCCGTGCGCAACCGTGCCGCCGAAGGGCGTCTGCGCCGCCATCTCCGGATCGACGTGGATGAAGTTGTGGTCGCCGGTCGTGTCGGCGAACGCCTGGATCCGTTCCTGCGGCACGTCGACCCAGGACGACGGCCCGAACTCGGCTCCGACCTCGATCGCGCTCACCTGCGGAACGCTATGCGAGCGGCCGGAGGCCAAGACAGCCGAGTAGCGGCGACTCGGCCGCAGGCTCTCCCCGCTCCCCGGCGCGCGCCATAGGCGCCCGCCGCGGCAGGCAACGAGCACTCAGCCCGGACGCGCCCGAGACCGCGCTCTCGTGCGCGCGGAGTTCGGTCACTCTGCCGGAAGAGCGCAGCTCTTCAGGCAGTTTGCTCGACCGGCTCGTCCGGCTCGTCGCCGGCGGCCTCGGCGCTCGTGACGAGCGTCGGGCGGATGCCCTGCGAGATCGTCTCCTTCGTGATCACGCACTTCGTCACGTCGCGGCGCGACGGAAGCTCGAACATCACGTCGAGCAACGCAGCCTCGATGATGGAGCGCAGTCCGCGCGCGCCGGTCTCGCGCTCGAGCGCGCGGTCGGCGATCTCCCACATCGCGTCCTCGGTGAAGACGAGCTCGATCCCGTCGTACCCGAAGAAGCGCTGGTACTGCTTGACGAGAGCGTTCTTCGGCTCCTCGAGGATCTGAACGAGATCCTCGCGCCGCAGCTGGTGCACGGCCGAGACGACCGGGAGGCGGCCGATGAACTCCGGGATCAGTCCAAAGTTGAGGAGATCCTCCGGCATGACGTCCGCGAGCAGCTCCGACGACTCGACGTCGTGCTTCGAGCGGATGTCGGCGCCGAACCCGACGGCGTTCTTGCCGATGCGGCGCGCGATGATCTTGTCGAGGCCGGCGAACGCGCCGCCGCAGATGAAGAGGATGTTCGTCGTGTCGATCGAGAGGAACTCCTGGTGCGGGTGCTTGCGCCCGCCCTGCGGAGGCACCGAGGCCACCGTCCCCTCGAGAATCTTGAGGAGCGCCTGCTGCACCCCCTCGCCCGAGACGTCGCGCGTGATCGACGGGTTGTCCGCCTTCCGCGCGATCTTGTCCACCTCGTCGATGTAGATGATCCCGGTCTCGGCCTTCTTGATGTCGAAGTCCGCGGCCTGGATCAGCTTGAGGAGGATGTTCTCGACGTCCTCGCCGACGTAGCCGGCCTCGGTCAGCGCCGTCGCGTCGGCGATCGCGAACGGGACGTTGAGGATCCGTGCGAGCGTCTGCGCGAGGAGCGTCTTGCCGCAGCCGGTCGGGCCGAGGAGGAGGATGTTCGACTTCTGGAGCTCGACCTCGTCGTCCTCCGTCCCCATCTGCACGCGCTTGTAGTGGTTGTAGACGGCCACGGAGAGCGTGCGCTTCGCCTCTTCCTGCGAGACGACGTAGTCGTTCAGGACGTCGTAGATGTCGCGCGGCCGCGGGAGGTTCTCGAGGTCGAGCTGAGTCGGGGTCGTGAGCTCCTCGTCGATGATCTCGTTGCAGAGATCGATGCATTCGTCGCAGATGTAGACCCCCGGGCCGGCGATCAGCTTCTTGACCTGTCGCTGGCTCTTCCCGCAGAAGCTGCAGAGAAGCTGTTCGTTGCCGTCCGTTGCCCGCGCCATCTGCCTCTTCTACCTCGAAATCGCCTTCTCGTCTATGCCCTTAACGGTGCGCGATCACTTGGTCGACGATTCCGTACGAGCTCGCTTCCTCGGCCGTCATGTAGTAGTCGCGCTCCATGTCCTTCGAGACCTTGTCGACCGGCTGGTTCGTGTGCTGGGCGATGATCTCCTCCAGGCGCCGCTTGAGATTGATGGTCTCCTTGGCCTGGATCTCGATATCGGTGCCCTGGCCCTGGAAGCCGCCCGACACCTGGTGGATCAGGATCTTGGCATTCGGCAGGGCGGTGCGCTTTCCCTCCGCGCCCGCCGCAAGAAGCAGCGCGCCCATCGACATCGCGATGCCGACGCAGGTCGTCGCGACGTCCGGCTTGATGAACTGGATCGTGTCGTAGATCGCGAGCCCGGAGTACACGGAGCCGCCCGGCGAGTTGATGTAGATGTTGATGTCCTTGTCCGGATCCTCGGACTCGAGGTGGATCATCTGCGCGACGACGAGGTTCGCGACCTGGTCGTCGATCGGGGTGCCGAGGAAGATGATCCGCTCGTTGAGCAGCCGCGAGTAGATGTCGAAGAAGCGCTCCCCGCGAGAGGTCTGCTCGATGACGGACGGGATGACGAGATTCGAGGGGTTCATGATCGGGCTCCTTCGGGCCTCTGCGGCTGGTCGGGGGTCCAGAGTTTCGTCTCGGTCGGTGGTTTCTCCTTGTCGGGCGTCCAGATCGCCTCCCGCGCCTCTGCCTGCGCGAGCGGGATGCGCCGTACGTCTGCGGCGACCCGATCGAGTGCGCGGCGGAGACGGAGGTCGTCGCGGAGCGCCTCGAAGCGGCCGCTCTCGCGCAGGGCCCCGAGCATCTGGTCGGCGTCGTCGTCGACCGCCTCGGCCTCCTCGCGCACGAGCTCCTCGACCTCCGAGTCGGGCACTTCGAGCCCGAGCTGCTCGGCCGCAGCTTCGAGCACGAGCTCGCGTGCGACGGAGCGTTGCGCCTCCTCCCGCAGCCTTGCCACGAGCTCGTCGGGCTGCTGGCCCGTCATGGCGAGGAAGGTCTCGAGCTGCACGCCGCGCGCTTCGACCTGGCGGGCGAAGCCGCGCAGCAACTCGCGCGCGCGCGACTCGACGAGCGGCCCGGCTGCGTCGACCTTCGACGCTGCGACGAGCGCGTCGGCGGCGTCGGCACGGAAACGTGTCTCGACCTCGTCCTCGATCTGCTCGCGCAGCCGCGTTTCGATGTCGTCGCGCAGCTCGGCGAGCGTCTCGAACTCGGTCGCCGCCCGCGCGAGCTCGTCGTCGACCGGCGGCAGCACCTTCTCCTTGATCTCCTTCACCGTCGCGGCGAGCGACTGCGTCGAGCCGTCGACGAGCTCGAACGACATCTCCTTCGTTTCGCCGGCCTTCATCCCCACGAGGCCCTGCTCGATCTCCTCGACGACGGCGCCGCGGCCGAGCTCGACGACGTAGTCGCGCCGCGTCTCGTCGTCGGACACGAGATCGAGGATCACCGTGTCGTCGGGAGCGACGGGCCGACCCTCGACGGGAACGAGCTCTGCGACGGTCGAGCGCAGCGCAGCGAGCTCGGCCTGGACGAGATCCTCCGGCACCTCGACCTCGGCGACCCCGACCTCGAGCGTCGTCCAGTCGGGCAGCTCCGGCTTCGCCTGCACGGCGACGGTGGCAGTGAAGTTCCAATCCTCGTCGGCCGAGGCGGGAAGCTCGAAGTCGTAGTGCGGCTGCTCGACGGGGCGGACGCGCGTGCGGGCCGCCGCGTTCCAGAACCAGCCGCCGATGTGACTCTCGACCGCCTCGGTCATGAGCCGCTCGCGACCCACGCGCTGCACGAGCACCTGGCGCGGCACCTTCCCCTTGCGGAAGCCCGGCACCTTGACGCTCTGCGCGAGATCCTCGGCCGCGTGTTCGACCGCGTGGTGCACGTCGTGCGACGGAACCTGGACGGTCAGCCGGACGCGATTCTCCGGCAGCTCCTCGACTTGGGTCTCCACGGGATCATTCAAGCAGGGAGCGCGTGGACGAGGTCGAACGTTCCCGGCGCGTGAGCGCATGGATCCTGAGCATGCTCTCCCTCGCGGCGGCCATCTGGCTCGCGATGCTGTCGGCGGTGGTGTACGCGGTTCGCGTCCGCGCGTGAGCTCCGTAGTGCGGGCGAGAGGACTCGAACCTCCAAGGGCCTGCGGCCCAACGGGACCTAAACCCGCCGCGTCTGCCAGTTCCGCCACGCCCGCGCGAGTCGGACGAAAAGTCTAGAGTCGCGCCGGGGTGAGGGGAATGCGGCCGGAGGATGTCTATGCCGTCACGGGCGTCGGCGACCTGCGCGTCTCTCCCGACGGCACGCACGTCGCGTACGTCGTCAACTGGATCGACCGGGAGGCGAACAGCTACCGCGCGGCGATCTGGCTCGCACCTCTCGACTGCTCGGAGGCGCCAAGGCAGCTCACGTCGGGCGAGCGGAGCGACTGCGCGCCTCGGTGGTCCCCCGACGGGCGCTGGCTCGCCTTCATCTCGACTCGTGACGGCGACGAGGGGAAGGCGCACGGGGAGCTCTACGTCCTCCCCTCCGGCGGCGGGGAGCCGCGCCGGCTGACCGAAGGCAAGGAGGGAGTCGAGTCGATTGCGTGGTCGCCCGACTCGAGCCGGATCGCATTCGCGCGCCGTGTGCGCGACGAGGCGTACGACGAGGAGGACGAGCGACGGCGGGCGCCGCGACGGTTCACACGCCTCTTCTACAAGCTCGACGGCGTCGGCTGGACGGGCGACCGGCGCAAGCACGTCTTCGTCGTCGACCTCGCGGGCGCGGAACGGCAGCTGACCGACGGCGACTGCGAGGACGACGAGCCGGCCTGGTCTCCGGACGGGCGCCGCATCGTGTTCAGCTCGCTGCGCGGCGAGCACTGGGACGTCGAGCCGATCGGGGCTCTGTACGAGCTCGAGGTCGACGCCGAAGTCGCGGAGCCGAAGCGGTTGACGCAGCCCGACGAGTCCGGCTCGATGGCGTCGTTCTCGCCGGACGGCGGGCTCATCGCCTACGCCCACTGGTCCGAGGACGGCACAGAGCCGCACCACAGTCAGATCGCCGTGATGGCCGCAGATGGAGGCAACCGTCGGGTCCTCACGGCGTCCCTGGACCGCCAATGCGCTCCGTACCCGATCGTCCGCGATCCGGTGTGGGACGGCGACCGCATCACGTTCCGGGTCGAGGACGGCGGCAACGTCCATCTCTACGCCGTCGCCGCAGACGGCTCGAGCGAGGCGGAGCTCCTCGTCGGCGGCGAGCAGGTGATCAACTACTTCGACCTCCGCGACGGCCGCCTCGCCTACACCGCGACGACACACACGCGCCCCTCCGAGCTCTTCACCGGAGACGGAGAACGGATGACGTCGGTGTGCGACGACTTCGTCGCCGATGGCCGGCTCCTCGAGGTCGAGCGCTTCACCGCGACGTCGGCCGACGGGACCGAGGTAGACGCCTGGCTCGTGCGGCCGCCGGGCTTCGACGCAGACAGGCGGTATCCCGTGCTCCTCACGATCCACGGCGGGCCGTTCACCCAGTACACGACCGGCTTCTTCGACGAGGTCCAGGTCTACGCAGGCGCCGGCTACTGTGTCCTCTTCTCGAACCCGCGCGGCGGGTCGGGCTACTCCGAAGCGTGGGGTCGCGCGATTCGCGGGCCGGGAGGGGACGCGGGACCGGGCTGGGGCACGGTCGACTACGAGGATCTGATGGGCGTCGTCGACACGGCGATCGAGCGGTTCCCGTTCCTCGACGCGGATCGGCTCGGCGTCCTCGGCGGCTCGTACGGGGGCTACATGACGTCGTGGATCGTCGGCCACACGAAGCGCTTCAAGGCCGCGCTGTCGGAGCGGGCGGTCAACAACCTCGTCAGCGCGTTCGGCTCGAGCGACGTGTTCTGGATCTTCGAGCGCCAGTTCGGCGGGCCGATGTGGGACAACGTCGACGAGTGGCTGCGGACGTCGCCCGCGACGTACGCGCGAGACATCGAAACGCCGCTCCTGATCGTGCACTCCGAGAGCGACCTTCGGTGCAACGTGGAGCAGGGCGAGCACCTCTTCGTGCTCCTCCGCCTGCTCGGCAAGGAGGTCGAGATGGTCCGCTTCCCGGGCGAGGGACACGAGCTTTCGCGCTCGGGCTCGCCGGTGCACCGCGTGCAGCGCTTCGAGGCGGTCCTCGAGTGGTTCGGCCGCTATCTCGCGCCCGGCGAGGGCTGATGCGAACGCTGGCGACGGCGGTCGGCATGTTCGTCCTCGTCCTCGCCGTCCTGCTCGCCGCCGTCGGCCAGCTGGGCAAGATCGACGGGCAGACGCTCGTCGTGGTGCTGGCGGCCGCCGCGGTCGCCGGCGCCGCGATCGCACTCCGCTCCCGTCGTCGCGAACGGTGAAAAGGGACGGCCAGGCCACCGTAAACGGTGGGTAAATCGGCGGCCGGCGGGCTTGCGATTCGTCGCCCGACGGCGAACATCCGACGTGCGGAAACGATTGTGCGGGAAATCGCCCAGACCCATGAGGTGAAACAGATGCGGAAGCTCATCGTCCTTCTCGTCGGCACGGCCGTCCTGTGCGTGCCCGCCGTGTCCCTGGCCGGTACGCCGACGCCGGCACAGCTCGCGACGCAGGTGTGCAAGTCGCTCCGGGCAAAGGACGGCAACAAGACGTTCCGGATGACGTACCACTCCTTCGCAGGCTGCCTCGGCAAGCAGAAGTCGCAGTCGAAGCAGGACGTCAGCAACGCTGCCAAGACCTGCAAGACACAGCGGAACGACCCGACGTTCGCGACCGACTACGGCAACGGCAAGACGTTCAACGAGTACTACGGCACGAACGGCGGCAAGGGCAAGGGCGCCGGCGCGAACGCCTACGGCAAGTGCGTCTCGATCATCGCCAGGCAGAACGCCCAGAATGACGTGTCCGCCGGCGTCGCTGCGGCGAAGACGTGCAAGTCCCTGAAGTCGAGTGATCTGGCGACGTTCCAGGCCACGTACGGCAAGGGCAAGAACGCCTTCGGGAAGTGCGTCGCCCAGCAGTCGAAGACCACGAACGGCTAGCGGGAAGCGGTCCACCCGTCCTGAAGCAGCCGCGCCGAAAGCGCGGCTGCTTCGTTCAGCCGGTCGTTGTCGTGCCCGCGGTGGTCGTCGTGGAGGATGTAGTGGTCGAGCTGGTCGTCGTGCTCTGAGCTGTCGTCGTCGTGGGTGCCGTCGTCGTCGGCGCCGTGGTCGTCACCTGCGTTGTGGTCGGGGCCGTGGTCCTGGTCGTGGTCGTGCGCCCGCCGGTCGTCGCGCTTCGTCTCCCCGTACTTGTCCGCGTGGAATGCGTGCGGGTCGTGCGCCCCACCGGGAGCGAGGACCGCGTGGAGCCGGGTCGCCCGTTCCTCGTCGCTCCCGCCACCGAGCCGATCGCAGTGTCTCCGCGAGCCGTCGACGCGGGCCTGGCGACAGCCCACGCGACGAGGGCTCCCGCTGCCGCGAGAAAGACGACCGCGAGGCCGACCGCGGGTCGAATCCACGGCCGTCTCGGAGCGGCGCTCTCGGCCCGGGGAACGACGAGGGTCTGCTCCGTGTCCGGGAGGACCTCGGACGCGATGGGCGCTGTGCCGAGGGCGGCCAGAAGTGCGGCCCCATCCTGCGGCCGCGCCGCGGGATCCTTCTGCAGGCTCGCACCTGCGAGCCCCGCGAGCGATGGCGGCGCCTCCTGGTTCAGCTGCTCGACGGCGGGCGGAGGCTCGTGACGATGAAGCTCGATGAGCGCCAACGCGTTGTCGGCGGCAAACGGCAGCGAGCCGGTGAGCATCCGGAAGAGGATCACTCCGAACGAGTAGACGTCGCTCGCCGGGCCGGCCGGCTCTCCCATAGCCTGCTCGGGCGAGATGTAGGCAGCGGTCCCGAGGAGTGTTCCGGCCTCGGTCAGCGTGCCGGAGCCGACCCCGTGCCGGACGAGGCCGAAATCTCCGAGCTTGGGCCGGTTCTCCTCGTCGAAGAGCACGTTCGCGGGCTTGAGGTCGCGGTGGACGAGGCCACGCGAATGGAGATGAGCGAGCCCGGCCGCGAGCCCGCCCGCGATGCGTTCAGAGTCGCCGGGCGGGAGGGCGCCACCGGAGAGCCTGTCTTCGAGCGTTCCGCCGGGCAACCACTCGAGGGCCATATACGGACCGGCCGCATCGTCGCCGTGGTCGAATAGGCGAGTCACGTTCTCGTGTGCGAGCCCTGCCAGCGAGCGCGCCTCGCGGCGGAAACGCCCGAGATCGGCCGTCGGCGACAGCATCTTCAGGGCGACCCGCCGGTCGAGAGTCTCGTCGTACGCGCGCCAGACCTCGGACATCGGACCGTGACCCTGCAGCTCTTCGAGCCGGTAGCGGCCGGCGACCTCGTCTCCAGGTTGCACGCCCCGGTTATCTCCGAAGGCGCGTTGGCTACTCGCGAGTGGCCCCGGGTGGAATCGAACCACCGCGCGCAGCTTCGAAGGCTGCCGCTCTATCCGCTGAGCTACGGGGCCGAGCCTGCAAAGGGTATCCCGCTACGCTGTGGGCGCTCGGTGGCGGTAGCTCAGTTGGTAGAGCTCCGGGTTGTGGTCCCGGTGGCCGCGGGTTCGAGTCCCGTCCGCCACCCTCACACCTCAGGCGAGGGGACGGTCGCGCAGCCGAGTGCAGCGGCGCACGCAGTCCGGAGGCCGTGCAGATTGTGGAGGGCCAGTTGCGCCGCTAGGGACAGGGAACTTCCGGGAACGGGTTCACCGTCGAGCCGTCGGCGAAGTGGGCAATGACGCAACGCGGTCCATCCGCGTGTGAGTCCGGTTCCTTGTAGATGTAGACGTTGTCCTTGACCGGCACCGTCGCTGCCTTGCCGCTTACCGTGAATGACACGGAGGTGACGCCGTCCATTGCGACGCCCTGGACGACGAAGGTGCCACCCGCCGTCGGACTAGGGTTGGCCGCGCCGAGGGTGATCGGGTGCGAGTGGGTGAGCGGAGGGCCGCAGCCATCGCCTGCCTCGCCGATGAGGCACAGGTTGCCGTGGGTGTCGGTCAGTCCATAGACCTTCGAGCCGTCGGGCATCGTCCCGAGGACGCGAGCTGTGTCCGGCAGGAGCAGCGGGAACTGGAAGCGCGAGCTAGCGGCCTGATTCTCCGCAGCCGTCTGAGCATTCATCTGCTGGACCTGGGCGAGAACCGCCGGAGGGAGCACGTCAGCACCCGTCTGCGTTTGCTGCGCGGCGCTGATCCCATTGAAGGCGCCGACACCGGCGGCGATGGCGACACCCGCCCCCACCAGCGCGGCCACGGCCACCGCCGCCACTAGCACTCGGCGCCACCGCCGTCCGCGCCTTGCTGTCAGCGACGGGGCGAGGAACGATCCACGCTGACCAGCCCGGTCGAGCACATCGTTCCAGTTGGCGCGACTGCCGTTGGGGAGCGGGAGCATCTGCTCTAGCCCGGAGATGATCAGCGGCTCTACATCAATCATCGCTCAACCTCTTTCAATGAGCGTCGGAGCGCCTGATGCGCCGAGCTCAATGCCGCCGATACCGTCCCGACCTCAACGTCGAGGGCTTGCGCGATCGAGCGGTAGTCGAGATCGGCGTAGTAGCGGAGATAGACCGTCAACCGTTGCCGCTCAGGCAGCGCCGCCACCCACGCGCGAACGCCAACCTCGTCTGCTGCATGTCCGTTCGCGCTCGCGGGATCGACAGCTTCCGCACTCTCACGCCGGGGCAGTCGGCCCCGACGCGTAGCGAGCGCAGCGTTCACAACCGAGCGCCAGACCCATGCTTCGAGTGGCCCGTCTCCGCGGAACGACTCCTGCTCGCGCAGCGCGTTAGCGAATCCCTCCTGCACTGCATCGTGTCCCGCCGCCTCTTCGCCAAGAATCGCCGTCGCCACACGCAAGAAGTGCCGGTATCGCAGCCGGTAAACGATCTCGAGCTCGCCCGTGAGCCTTGTCCGCCGCGTCATCGGATAGATGATGCGCAGACCAGCTCGTTTGTTTAGCCGTCATGCCGCTCAGGGGTCGGAACTGGCCCCAGGCCATGGTGATCCAGATCTCGGGCTCAGTAGGCGTCAGGAGTCGGCAAGACCGAACACTCGCCGGTCGACGCGCGTTCTAGTCTGCGTTCCGGGATGGGCGACGTGCCTGAGTTGATCGTGGAGGATGCGGCAGCGTGGCGGGCCTGGCTCGCCGATCGGCACGCGATGTCGGCCGGCGTATGGCTCGTGCTGGCGAAGCGAGGCGGTCGCCCGCCGACCCGATTGATCTATCGGGACGCCCTGGAGGAGGCACTCTGCTACGGCTGGATCGACAGTCAGTTGCGCCGCCGCGACGAGCGGAGCTATCGCCAGCGCTTCACCCCGCGGGGGCAGCGAAGCGCCTGGTCGAAGCGAAACGTCGAACTGGCGGAACGACTCATTGGCGAGGGGCGGATGCAGCCGGCAGGACAGGCCGCCGTTGATCACGCGCGTTCGACCGGCCGCTGGCAGGCTGCCTATGCGGGCTCGGCGACGATCGAGGTGCCGGACGATCTTGCCGCAGCTCTCGCAGCCGAGCCAAAAGCGGCCGAAACGTTCGCGCTGCTGTCCAGCCAGAACCGCTACGCCATTCTCTACCGACTTGCGACGGCCGCGCAGCCGGTGACGCGTTCGCGCCGGTTGTCCACGTTCGTCGCGATGCTCGCGCGCGGCGAGACGATCTACCCTCAGCGGCGTCGTCCGGACGAATCGTCACGCGGCGGCTGAAGATCACTTGCGACGAGCGAGAACATCGCGCAATCGTGCCTCGCGCCGTTCGTCTGGCAGTGTGCGCGCAGGATCCCCTCCCGGACGAAGCCGGCCTTCTCGATCGCGCGGATCGAGGCGTGGTTGTCGATCGCGGCCTCAGCCGCCACACGTGCGAGCCCGAGCTCCCGCAGGCCCCAGACGGCGCCGAGCCGTAGTGCCCGCGGGGCGATGCCTCGACCGCGCGCCTCGGGGAAGACCGACACCGCGAGACTCGCGACTCCTTCGTCGTCGCCGAACTGGAGGTTCAGCAGGCCGAGCGGCCGATCGTCGCTCGCATCGGCGATGACGAACGGCGCGCCCGTTCCTGCCGACCACTGCTCCTCGGCCCGCTTCACGCCGTCGAGCCCGCCTCCCCCCGCCTGCGGCGCGTCGTTCAGCCGACGCCGTGTCTCCGGGTCGTGCGAGGCGAGCGCGATCGCCGCGGCGTCTGCCTCGCGCCGCAGCCGCAGCACGATCTCCCCGTCGCTGGGCCAGGTGTCAGGCGGAATCAACCCGGGACGAGGCACGGGACGAACGCTACTCAGGCCGGGACGCGCTCTCCCGAGAAGATCCTGAGCATCTCGCGGTTGAAGGCCGGGATGTCGTCCGGCTTGCGGCTCGTCACGAGATTGGCGTCGACGACGACCTCCTCGTCCGTCCACTCGCCGCCGGCGTTGCGGATGTCGGTCTCGAGCGTCGGCCACGAGGTGAGCCGCTTCCCTCGAACGGCTCCGGACTCGACGAGGACCCACGGGGCGTGACAGATCACCGCCATCGGCTTGCCGGCGTCGTGGAAGCCACGGACGAACGAGACGGCGTTCTCGTCGCCGCGAAGCTGGTCGGGATTGCCAACGCCGCCCGGAATCATGAGCGCGTCGTAGTCGTCCGGTGACGCCTCCTCGACGGTGCGGCCGACCTTCACCGTGCTCGCCGGCGCGAAGTGGTCGAAGCCCTGGATCTCGCCCTCGTGGATCGACACGATCTCGACGTCGGCTCCGGCGTCTTCGAGCGCCTTCCTCGGCTCTTCGAGCTCGACTCGCTCGAACATGTCGGCGGCGAGAATCGCGACGCTCTTTCCTTTCAGCACGTCTGCCATGCAGACCCCTCCTTCGTTTGCTTGCCGGGCGCCTACCCGACGAGACAGGAGCTATGCGTACGTGCTGCGGAGGTAGTCGAGGTACGGCTGCGCGGAAAGCGACGAGCCGGTTGCGCGCCGCAGCGTCTCCTGCGGCGAGAACTTGCTGCCGAGCGCGTGCACGTGCTCGCCGAGCCAGTCGCGGAGCGGCGCGAACTCGCCGCCGCCGACGTGGTCTCCGAGCTCGGGGATGTCGCGGCGAGCCGCCTCCCAGATCTGCACCGAGGCGACCGTCCCGATGAGGTACGTCGAGAAGTAGCCGATCGAGCCCTGCGACCAATGCACGTCCTGGAGGACGCCGTGCCCGTCGTCGGGTACTTCGACGCCGAGGTACTCCCAGATCTTCTCGTTCCAGCGCTGCGGCAGGTCGGCGAGCGCGACGCGGCCCTCGACGATGTCCTGCTCGAGCTCGAAGCGGAGCATGACGTGCATCCCATAGGTGACCTCGTCGGCCCGGATGCGGATCAGGCCCGGCTCGACCGCATGGACGCCGGCGTGGAAGCGCTCGAGATCGACGTCCGCGAGCACTTCCGGGTACGTCTCCTGCAGGCGCGGATAGAAGGCGCGCCAGAACGGAAGGCTGCGACCGACGAGGTTCTCCCAGAGCCGGCTCTGCGACTCGTGGATGCCGAGCGAGCACGACTGGCCGGTCGGCAGCCGTTCGAGGTGCTGCGGCAGCTGGTGGTTGTAGAGGCCGTGGCCGTACTCGTGCATGGTCGAGAAGAGCGACTCGAGCGAGTCGGGGTGGTAGTTCGTCGTGATCCGCACGTCGTCGCGCCCGGGTCCCGAGGCGAACGGATGCTCGGTCGGGTCGATGCGCCAGCTGTCGGGCCGGTGGCCGAAGAGGTGGAGCACCTCGTGCGCGAGCGCGCGCTGTCGCTCGGGCGGGAAGTCACCGTGAAGGAACGAGGTGTCGACATCCCGCTCGCGCAGATCTGCGATGAGCTCGACGAGCGGCGGCTTCAGCTCCTCGAACAGCGTCCGCACCTCGGCCGTCGTCGCCTGCGGCTCGTAGTCGTCGAGAAGGACGTCGTACCGCTCTGCCGCTCCCTCCGAGACGCAGTCGACGTACTGGAGCTTCAGCTCGACGATCCGCTCGAGGAACGGCAGGAAGGAGGCGAAATCCGACTCCGCCTTGGCCTTCGCCCACACGGACCGCCCCTCGGCGGCCGCACGCGCCATCGCCGCGCGCAACGAACTCGGCACGTTGACCGCCTTCTCGTAGTCGCGGCGCGTGAGCGCAAGGAGGGTTGCGTCGTCGGAGTCCGGGTCGAGCGACTCCTCGAGCGACTGCAGCCCCTCGAGCAGGCGCCCCACCGCGGGATCGGTGAACCGCTCGTGCGCGAGCCGCTGCACCGTCGCCATCTGGTCGCCGCGATGCCGGCTTCCGGCCGGCGGCATCATCGTCTGCATGTCCCACGAGAGAAGGCGCGAGACCTTGGCGAGATCGGTGACCTCCGTCAGGCGTTCCTTCAGCTGCTCGAGCGCGCCGGCCATCGGCGGCACGTTACCCGCGCCGCAGAGCGCTCTACTCTTGTGACCGCGCGCCCGTAGCTCAGTGGACAGAGCGGCGGACTTCTAATCCGCGGGTCGGAGGTTCGAATCCTCCCGGGCGCATCTCTCGTGAGGGCTCAGGGTAGAAACCGGAGATGACGCGCAGGGGTCCGCTCGCGATCCTCTTCGCGCATCACCGCGACCACGAGGCGCACCACGTCGTCATGCTGATGATCGTCGCGGCCGCGCTGTCGCTGATCGCGACGATCCTCGTGGCCGGCGCGGCGGGCTACGTCGCTGTCGCGTCGCACATCCGGCACGCGAACACGTACTGGCTTCCATTTGCGCTCGTGGGCGCCGTCGCCGCCCACGTCGGCTACACGTTCGCCTACCGGGAGGTCGCGCAGGTCGGCCGCGGCGTGCGGCTGGGAGCGCTCCGCGCCGGCGCGATCGTCGCCGCGGGCTTCGGGATGTTCATCCCGCGCGGCGGGTTCGCAGTCGACCTCGAGGCGCTGCAGGATCTCGGCGTGCCGCCGGCCGAGGCGCGGGTGCGCGTGCTCGGTCTCGGCTCGCTCGAGTACGCGGTTCTCGCGGTCGGCGCGTGCGCGTGCGCGATCCTCCTGCTCCTCCAGCACGACGACGCCCAGCGTGCCGTCGTGCTCTCGTGGACGATCGGCGTCCCGGCGGGGACGGTGCTCGCGCTCGTCGCCGTCCGCTACCGCCACTGGATCTGCCGCGGCTGGCTCAGGCCGATTCTCGGACCGCCGCTCCAAGCCATCGCGGTCGTCGGGCAGATCGTCGCGTCGCCGCGTCGCCACGGCGCGGCTGCGTTCCTGGGGATGGCGGTCTACTGGGCCGGCGAGGTGTTCGTCCTCTGGGTCTGCCTCGCGGCGTTCACGCGGCACACACCGTCGGTGCAGGTGGTCGTCGTCGGCTACGCGACGGGCTATGCACTGACTCGGAGGACGCTTCCGCTGGCCGGCGCCGGCGCCGTCGAGGCGCTCCTCCCGTTCGCGCTCACCTGGGTCGGATACCCGCTGGCGCCCGCCGTCCTCGCGGTCTTCGCCTACCGCGTCTTCAATCTCTGGCTGCCGCTCGGGCCCGCGATCGCGGGGCTCTACGCGCTGCAGCGTCGACCGCCGTCGCAGGACGGAGAGCTACTTGCTGCGGACGCCGAAGTCGGTGGTGACGATCGTGACGGTCTGCCCGCCGTAGACCCCACCCGCGTTCGCGACGCTGACCGCTGAGACGCCGAGGTCGCGCCACTTCGCGGTCTCGAGGTTCTCGAGATGCGGCGGGCTCGCGATCCACAGCTTCATCGCCTGCGCGGCACTCACCGTCGGCGAGCTCCAGAGGAGATTCTCCCCGACCGTCCAGTGCGAGTAGCCCTTCAAGCGGTAATAGCGCTCGATCCGCACGAAGAACTGCTGACCGTTTGCCGAGTTGTGCGCGAAGTAGCCCTTCGAGCCCATCTGGAGCGAGTGTGCAAGCGCCGACCTGTCGAGACCGGCCGACTCGCGCAGCGTGGAAAGCCCGTGCGCCCTCCGGAACGCGTTGATCGCGCCAAAGACCTGGCGGTTGAGCACCCGCAGGCTCGCCGTCGAGGAGTTGCTCCTCGCAAACGCCGAGGACGTGAGGAGGCCGATCGCGGCCAGGGCCGCCACAACCACCACGAGCGTCACTGCCCTCCCGCGATTCACGTCGCCAGGATTCCCGAGATCGGCGCGGCCCGCCATGGGCCGTTCGGCGCAGATTCGCGCACGGGAGGTCCTAGTGGTTTCGGGCCGGCCCACTCCGGCAGAATGAGACACGATGTCCCTTCGCGGAGAGCCGGTGCAGCGGGACGCGATCTTGCCGGACGGCCGCGCCGTCTCTGTCCGCGTCGGGGTCGCCGAGGACTCCTACATCCCGAAGCGGGAGCTCGACACCGTCGTGCTCGAGCTCTGGGACGAGCGCCGCGGCGAGCACCTCGCCGGAGTCGCGACCGTCCTGTCCGCCGACGACGTCGACGCCGCGCACGCACTTCTGCGCGAGGTGGTCGACGGGCTAGAGGAAGGGTCGCTCGAACCTACTGCGGGCGCGCTCGAGCCGTTCGCAGATAGCGTTCCGCCGCAATGAGCACAGCGACCCTTCACACCAATCACGGCGCCGTCGAGCTGGAGCTCTACGACGAGGACGCGCCGAAGACCGTCGAGAACTTCCGCAAGCTCGCCGAGGACGGGTTCTACGACGGCGTCATCTTCCACCGCGTCATTCCGGACTTCATGATCCAGGGCGGCGACCCGACCGGAACCGGCACAGGCGGGCCCGGTTACCAGTTCGAGGACGAGTTCAACAGCCACCCGGTCGCGCGAGGCGCGCTCGCGATGGCGAACGCCGGCCCGAACACGAACGGCAGCCAGTTCTTCGTCGTGACCGCCGACGCGTGCCCCTGGCTCGACGGCAAGCACACCGTGTTCGGCGGCGTCACGAGCGGAATGGACGTGGTCGACGCGATCTCACAGGTGCAGACCGCGGCGGGCGACCGTCCCACCGAGGACGTCGTCATCGAGCGGATCGCGCTCTGAGCACAGCCCCGGACCGGCAGACCGGTCGGATCGAGAGGGACGGAAGGTCTGCCCGAGATTCCCGCGAACCTGGCTTACACCGTGCTTGCAGATCGCTTAGATCCCGCTCATCGATGCTTGCTGTGATGCGTGCTGTGCCCGGCTCGACGCGACGCCTTCTGCTCGCCGTCCTGCTGGCGACGCTGGCGCCGGCCGTAGCCGCCTCTCCGGCCGGCGCCGCCGGGCACGCCAGCCACACCGTGCGCCCCACGAAGAGCGCGAACGTCGGCATCGTCGACATCTACACCAAGCTCGGCTACGAGGACGGAGCCGCCGCGGGCACCGGGATGCTGATCTCACGCACCGGCGAGGTGCTGACGAACAACCACGTGATCCGAGGCGCGACGACGTTCAAGGTCGTCGACGTCACGACGCACCGGAGGTACGACGCCACGGTCGTCGGCTATTCGGTCTCGCACGACATCGCCGTGCTTCAGCTCGCGAAGGCTCTGGGCCTCCGGACGGTCAAGCTCGGCGGCTACCTGCGGCTGCACGTCGGCCAGCAGGTCGTCGCCCGCGGCAACGCGCAGGGCCTCGGCGGGGAGCCGAAGGCGGCGACCGGACAGGTCGTCGCGCTTCATCGGAAGATCGTCGCGAGGGACATCTCCGGCGAATCCGAGACGTTGCACAACGTGATCGCGACGAACACCCGTGTGCAGCCGGGCGACTCGGGCGGTCCCCTCGAGACCGCAAACAGCCGCGTAATCGGAATGGTGACCGCCGGTTCGACGGCGGGAGCGCCGCGTGGCTTCGCGATCCCGATCCGGCAGGCGCTCCGCGACGCGAGCGCCATCAAGAAGGGAGAGGCGAGCGCGGCGATCCATGTCGGGCCGACCGCGTTCCTCGGCGTCGTGCTCAAGAACGTGTCCGGCGGCACTCAGATCCAGCAGGTGCTGCCGAATCTGCCGGCCGACACGGCGGGCCTCGTCGCCGGTGACATCATCACCTCGCTGAACGGCGTGACGATCAAGACGTTGGACGACATGCGCCAGGCCCTCCTCTCGCTCCCGATCGGCAACGCGGTTCCGATCGGCTACACCGACACGAACGGCGTGGCCCAGACAGGCTCGATCACGCCGGCCAGCGGCCCGCCGCAGTAACGAGCGTCAGCGCCGCAGGACGAGGAGGTCGAGCCGGTTGGTTCGCGGCTGCCGGCTCACCGCACCCTCCGTCTCTTGCACGGCCCGCCGCAGACGTTCCTCGCCGCGGCTGAACTCGGCCTCGGTCAACGGGCGCATCGTCGTGTCGGCGCGCCTAAACGTGTCCAGCTGACCCAGAAGGTCGGCGAGGCTGCCTGCGAACGTCTCGGAGACGGGCTCGAGCGCCTCCCGGCGGAATCCGGCCGTCGCGAACGCCTTGCACGTGTCCGCGACCGAGGGATAGGTATCGACCGTCCGAGCCGTTTCCGGGAACCAGCGGACGAGCTCGACCCCGCCCACTCTCCCCGGAAAGCCCTGCCGAATGAGGACAGGGGCGCCCGGACGAAGGACGCGGCGGATCTCGCGGGCGGCGGCCTCGAGGTCCGGGATGTGGTGGACAACGAGGGAGAGCCACGCAGCGTCCGCCGACTCGTCGGCCAGCGGCAACGAGCGCGCGTCTCCTTCGAGCACCTGAATCGTGGGCCTCTCCGGGATCTGCTCCCGCATCGCAGCGGACGGCTCGATCGCGACGACGTTCACGCCGAACCAGTCGGTGAAGGCCGTGGAGAAGGCGCCGGTGCCCGCGCCGATGTCCGCCACGGTCATCCCGTGCGATGGTCGCAGGTGGCGCTCGACCGCCTCGCGCCATTCGGCGAGACCGTCGCGAGGGAGCTCACGGACAGCCTTGAATGCCGCTGCGGTCGCCGCGTCGTAGCTGATCCTGGCCACCGCGTAGTCATAGCAGACTCGCTATGCGTGGGCAGATCGGGAGGAGCGGGTGGCGGGAATCGAACCCGCATAACTAGCTTGGAAGGCTAGGGCTCTGCCATTGAGCTACACCCGCGGAGCGCTGGGTACGGTAGCGAGATGCATCCCTCGGCGGAGGCGATCGGGCTCGCGCCGGCGCTCGCCGTCGGGCTCGTGCTCGCGACCCGAGTCGGCGGCGTCTCACGTCCGCGCCTCGTCGCCGGGACGCTCGGCGTCCTCATCGTCTTCGCCGCGTTCGTCACCGAGCTCGAGCCGCTCGCGAACCACACGTTCCTCTGGGCGCACCTCCTGCAGAACGTCGTTCTCGCCGAGTGGGCGCCGGCGCTGCTCCTGCTCGCCGTCCCACCACAACTCGCCGAGCGGGCTGCAGGGTTTCCGCTCTTCCGGCCGTTCGTCGCGCTGCCCCTCTGGCTCGCCGTCTACTACACGTGGCACCTGCCCTGGATCTACGACAGAGCGCTCGGCCATCCCCACTCGCTCCTGCACGTCGAGCACCTCAGCTATCTCGCCGCCGGCCTCTGCGTCTGGTGGCCCGTCCTGCACGGCAAGGGCTCGGCCGGAGCGAAGGCGGCGTACCTCTTTGCCGCGTTCGTGCTCGCGTCGCCGCTCGGCCTGCTCCTCGCGCTGATCCCGCGCGCGATCTACCCGTTCTACGCCGGCGCACCCCGGACCTGGGGGCCGTCGCCGCTCGCAGACCAGCAAGTCGCCGGCGTGACGATGGCGGCCGAGGAAGCAGTCGTCTTCTTCGGAGCGTTTGCGTTCTACCTGTTGCGCTTTCTCGCAGACGAGCAGGCGAGCGGGCGGCTCAGCCCGGCTGGTGCTTCCGGCAGCGCTCGACCTCGACATTGAGCTCGGCGCCGAGGAGCAACGCGATCGCGGCGAGCCACAGCCAGGTGAGCATGATGATCACCGCCGCCAGCGATCCCCACGTCTTGTTGTACGAGCCGAAGCTCGCCGTGTAGAACGCGAAAGCTCCGGAGGAAGCCAGCCAGATCGCCGCTGCAAGGACCGACCCCGGTGTGACGAGCCGACGCAAACGCACGTGGCGATGCTCGGGGCGGACGTCGAGAACCGCGGAGAACGCGACCACGAGACCGGAAACGAGGATCGGCCACTCCGCGATCCACCAGATCCAGCCGACCGCGCCCGACGCAGCACCCGAGTGGGAGGCGACGAAGCGCTCGAGCGGAGGCCCGAAGATCAGCAGGACGGCCACGAGGAGAAACGCGAGGCCGATCACGGCGACGAGCTCGAGCGCGACGAGGCGCTTGCGGATGAACGAGCGCTCGTCCTTCCGCTCGTAGGCGATGTCGAGGGCCGTCATGTACGTCGTCATGGCGCCGGTGGTCGACCAGACCGCAAGCACGACGCCGACGATCGTGAGCGCGATCCCGGTCGACGGATGCTGGTCGAGGCGATGCAGGCCGCCTCCGAGCAGGCTCGTGGCCTGCGCCGGAATCACGTGCGCGAAGTGGTGCATGACCGACGTGATCGTCTGCGGTCCGGCGATGAGCGTGAACGCGCCGACGGCCACGAGCAGAATCGACGGAATCGCAAAGAAGGTCGAATAGGCCAAGGCCGAGGCGAGCATCGTCCCGTGGTCTTCGAGGAACTGCTTGAAGGCGCGAACGCCGATCGTCCGCCAGTCCCCAGGAGAGAGCTCCCGCAGGCGAGCCTGGGTGAGATGCGGCCGGTCCGGCTGCAACGTCACGGGCCGATCCTCCCGCACTCGCAGGTGAACCATGGAGAGGTAACGACCTCGGGCGCGCTCGGGGTGCGGCGGAATCGGGACGGGCAGATTCGAACTGCCGGCCTCCCGCTCCCAAAGCGGGCGCTCTGACCAGGCTGAGCTACGTCCCGAAGCGGCTCAGTGTAGGCGCCGCCATTGCCTCGCGTACTCTCGGGTCGATGCAGGTCACGATCCTTCACACGAACGACATTCACGGACGGGTCGAGGGCCTCGCACAGGTGGCGACGCTCGTCGAACGAATCCGGGCCGAGACTCCCCACCGGGTGATCTACGTCGACGCCGGCGATGTGGAGGAAACGACCTCGCGGCTCTCCAACCTGACCAAGGGCGTCGCGATGCACAGGCTGCTCTCCGCGGCCGGCTGCGAGGTCTCAGTCGTCGGGAACGCGGTCTGGCTGCGCTACGGCCCACACGTCATTCCCGATCAGGCGCGTGCCGCGAGCTACCCGCTGCTGCTGGCGAACCTCTCGCCGGCGTCCAGCCCACCACGCTGATCGACGGCGTCGGGTTCGTCGGCGTCACCGATCCCTTTCACAGCTTCCTCGACGGCGGCGTCTATGGGATCGAGGCCGCCGACGAGGTGGAAACCGTGCGGCGCTGGGCTCGCGAGCTGCGGGCGCAGGGAGCGGCGCTCGTCGTGTGCCTCTCCCACCTCGGCTACGCGATCGAGGCGGAGAGCTATCCGTCGGCCCTCGACCCCGAGCTCGCCGCGCAGGTCCAGGGCGACGTCGACCTGATCATCGGCGCCCACACGCACCACCTTCTGCCCGCGGGAGACCGTGTCGGCTCGGTGACGATCGCCCAGGCAGGGTGCTTTGCCGAGCATCTCGGTCGAATCGACGTGATCGACCGCGAGATTCGCGCTTCGACGCTCGAGATCGGAGAGGACGTGCCGCCCCATCCGGCGGTACTGGCGGAGGTCACTGCGGCCGAAGCCGACCTCGATGCCTCGCTCGACGAGGTCATCGCCGATCTCGAGGAGCCGCTCGACGCGCAATGGATCGCCGAGATGCTCCGCGAACGCATGGCCGCCGAGCTCGGCCTCGCGACCTCGGCGGCGGTCCTCGACGAGCCCCTTCCCGCGGGCTCGCTGCGCCGCCGTGAGCTCTGGGAGGTGTGCCACTCCACCGCGAATCCCGCGGTCGTCGAGCTCACCGGAGCCCAGCTCTCACACATGATCGAGCGCGGCAACGACGCGCGATTCCAACAGACGACGGACCACCCGCTGCGCGGCAAGCCCCGTGGCCCTCTCCATGTCGCCGGCGACGCAAGCAGCCTCGATCCCGGCCGGGTCTACGTCGTGGCAGCGACCGACTACGAGCTCGAGCGATACGGGCGCCTCGTCGAGGACGACTGGCGGCTTTCCATCCGCTACGACTTCCCCACCATCATCCGCGAGGCGGTCGAGGAACGGCTCGCGGCCGAGGCGGTGCCGGCTACTCGGATTCGATGAGCGTGCGCAGCTCGGCGAGCTTCTC
>DATGEB010000025.1:0-13124 GCA_035310545.1 Gaiellaceae bacterium | reverse complement strand
GACGGGCCTCGCGCCAGGCGTGCTCGCGCCACAGCGCGCGCGATCGCAGCCGGGCGGGGAGCGCGCCCACGACGAGCGGCACGAGCAGGACGAAGATCAGCGGCAGGGCGATCCGGGTGTCGAGGCCGTACCGGACGAAGCCGTTCGCGTTGACCCCGAGGTGCTGTACGAGCCAGTCCCCGACCACCGAGACGGCGACCATGGTCCACACCACGGACCGGAAGTATCGCCGATCCCGGTCCGGCGTCAGCCGGCCGACGGTGAGGATCGTCACCAAGGCTACGGCGGCTGCGCCGGCGGCGGCGATCCCGCGGTCCGTGGTCGGTTGCGCGAACGCCACCGCCGCCGAGCCGACGAGCCAGAAGGCCCCGGTAGCCGGGGCGGTGCGGGTGACGAGACCGCGAGCGGGGGCTGACACAAGACCCTCGTCTGCCCTCACGACGGACGAGTGTAGCCCTCGTTCCGGCCGCCTCGTGCCCGGGTTACGGTTGGTTGTGAAGCTTTCGTTAGCAACGGAAGGAGACCGCCGACAGGTCAGCTAGCGTGCCGCCGTGCGGTTGAGGGTCTCGCGGAGGGCTCTGTGGGTCGGGGTTGCAGTTGTCTGTGCCTGCCTGGTCGCACTGATCCACGGATCACCGAGCCTCGCAAGCGCGGGCAGTCACGCGGCGAAGATCCAGACCTACACGACGCACGGGACGCTCCCGTTCCGCACGTCACTGCTCGACCCATTCACGTTCACGGGTGGTGACCAGTCGACGGCGTTCGCCATGACGCGGGCCGCCGGCGCGACCTACGTCCGGCTGGTTGTCCCCTGGTCGTCGATTGCGCCGGCGACGGAACCGGCCGACTTCGTGCCCACCGACCCGTCGTCGCCCTACTACGCCTGGGGCTGGCTCGACAACACGGTCACCGAGATCGAGGCGAACGGGCTCCTGCCGATCCTCGACGTCACCACTCCCCCGAGCTGGGCTCTCGCGTACAAGGGTGCCGGCCAGACCGCCGGCGCGCCGAAAGACACCGACCTCGGCGCATTCGCGAAGGCTCTTGCCCTTCGCTACGACGGGCGTCATGGCGAGCCTCCGGTGCACGTCTTCCAAGTGTGGAACGAGCCGAACCTCAGCCTCGATCTTTCGCCGATCGACACCGCGGCCACCTACCGCGGGATGGTGAACGCCTTTGCCGCGTCCGTGCACGGCGTCAGTTCGGCAAACCTCGTCGTCGCAGGCGGCCTCGATCCGTTCGAGAACCTGGCCAAGACCTTCATCACCCAGGCTCCACTCGCATTCATGCGGTCGTTCCTCTGCCTCTCCGGGGGAGCTCACCCGCATGCGACCTGCAAGACGCGGGTTCATTTCGACGTCTGGTCGCATCACCCGTACACGTTCGGCGGCCCCTTCGGCAAGGCGACGCGGACCGACGACATCTCGCTCGGCGACCTGCCGAAGATGGACGCGCTGCTCAAGAGGGCCGTCAAGCTTCACCGCGTTGTATCCTCCAAGTCCGTCCAGTTCTGGGTGACGGAGTTCGGGTGGGACACGAACCCGCCGCGGAAGCACGCGGTTCCGCTCGGCCTCGAGGCCCGCTGGACGGCCGAGGCGCTGTACCAGATGTGGCACTCCGGGATCTCCTTGGCGACGTGGTACCTCCTGCAGGATCAACCGAGCCCGAGCCCGTATCAGTCGGGCCTCTACTTCCACTCCAAGTCGCTGGAACGGGCAAAGGCGAAGCCGATGCGGACGTCGTTCCGCTTCCCGTTCGTTGCCTACCTCGGCAAGGGAACGGTTCGAATCTGGGGACGTGACGCGACGAGCAACGCCCAACTTGCGACGATCCAGCGACGTCACGGCACGCGAGGCGCATGGCGCACGGTCGCCCGCGTGCGCGCCAACCGCTTTGGAATCTTCCTCGCGACGCTGAAGCTGAGCGCGGTCAAGACGGACTGGTTCAGGGCGACTGTTCCGGGCTCCGGGAACTCTCTTGCGTTTTCGCTCACGAAGCCGAAGAACGTGCGGTACGGCCCCTGGGGCAACTAGCCGGCCGAAGCTGTAAAGGCTTCGAAAGGATTCCCTCGATCGCTCCGGATCGCTTGTAGCTTGTCCCGCGGTGGGGGTCACCTTTCGGAACATCGCAGTGTTCGTGGTCGTCGTGGTGCTCGCTGCGGTTGCCGCGTCTTCCGGCTCGGCAGAGGCGCGCCACGCGACCCGCCTGTACTCGACGTCGTCGACGCTTCCTCTTCGCACGTCGGTGGACGACCCGTTCGCACTGACTGGGGCCCAGCGCGCTGAGGGATTCGTGAAGGTCCGCGCCGCGGGCGCCTCCTACGTCCGGCTCATCGTCCCGTGGAACGAGATCGCACCGCCCACGCTTTCGCCGGGGTTCGTCGCCGCGGATCCCACGTCGTCCGACTACTCCTGGAGTTGGCTCGACAGCACGGTGACATCCGCAGAGCAGGCTGGACTGACCCCGATCCTCGACATCGTGCGTGCGCCGGGGTGGGCCATGGCGACCAGGTACGGGAAGCACATCTTCACGCCGAAAGCCTCCGCGCTCGGAGCGTTCGCCACGGCGCTCGCGCTGCATTACGACGGCAACCACGGCGCCCCGCCGGCGCATGTCTACCAGGTCTGGAACGAGCCGAATCTCAGCCAGGATCTCTCGCCCGTGAACGCCGCGACCTACCGCTCGATGGTCAACGCGGTTGCGAGCTCGGTGCACGCTGTCAGCAAGGCGAACCTCGTCGTGGCCGGCGGCCTCGATCCGTTCGGCAACAAGGCGAAGACCTGGTACGCGATCTCGCCGCTCACCTACATGCGGTCGCTCCTCTGCCCCTCCGCGGGCGCGCATCCGCACCGGACGTGCAAGAACGCGGTGCACTTCGACGTGTGGTCGCATCATCCGTACTCGTTCAACGGGCCGTTCGGCAGTGCGAATCGGCCGAACGACGTCTCGCTCGGCGATCTGCCGAAGATGCGCGCACTGCTCCGGGCCGGTGTGAAGATGCACCACATCGTCTCGACGCACCCCGTGCAGTTCTGGGTCACAGAGTTCAGCTGGGATACGAAGCCGCCGCGACGCCACGCAGCTCCGATCGGGCTCGCGTCGCGCTGGACGGCCGAGGCGCTCTATCAGATGTGGCGCTCCGGTGTCTCGCTCGTGACCTGGTTCGGCCTCGAGGACAAGGGTGGCTCCAGCCCCTACCAGAGCGGTCTGTATTTCCATGCAAGCTCGCTCAGCCGCGCTCGGGCCAAGCCGGTGCGGACGGCGTTCCGATTCCCGTTCGTGGCCTATCTCGGCCGCGGCACGGTCAGCATCTGGGGGCGCAATGCGACGAGCACCAAGCAGGTGGTGACGATCCAGCGCCGCTACGGCACGCACGGCAGCTGGCGGACCGTGGCGAGGATCCGGTCGAACCGCTCCGGGATCTTCCGCGCGAAGCTGCGTCTCGCGGCAACGAAAAGGGACTGGCTCCGCGCAACCGCCCCGGGCTCGGGAAACTCGCTCGCGTTCTCGCTTACGCCGCCCTCGCCGAAGCTGCGCTACGGCCCCTGGGGCAACTGAGCCGGTTCCAGCGCTAGCGTTGCGGCCGTGATCGCGGCTGTTGTCCTCTTCTGGGGCTCGCTTGCCGCGCTCGCGTGGACGCATGCGCTCTACCCGGCCACCGTCTCGCTCGCGGCGCGCGTCCGCACGCGGCGAATCGCCGCCGACGACGCCTATCTCCCGTCGGTCGCGGTGATCGTGACGGCCTACAACGAGGAGGGCTCGATCGAGCGGCGGCTCGAGAACCTGCGCGCGCTCGACTATCCGCCGGAGCTGCTCGAGATCGTCGTCACCTCCGATGCCTCGACCGACCGGACGGAAGAGCTCGCCGAGGCCGCCGGGGCGCGCGTGATCCGCAACCCGCGCGGCGGCAAGGTCGCGGCGCAGGACGCAGCGGTTCGTGCGACCGAGGCGGAGGTCGTCGCCTTCTCCGACGCGAACGCGACCTGGGCTCCCGACGCTGTGCGCAAGCTCGTCCGCAACTTCGCCGACCCGCGCGTCGCGTACGTCTGCGGCCGCCTCCAGCTCGAGACGCCCGACGGCTCGAACAAGGAGGGCGTCTACTGGCGCTACGAGCTCGTGACCCGCGACGGCGAGTCGCGGCTCGGCTCGGTCACTGCCGGAAACGGCTCGATCTACGCGCTGCGGCGCGCGGACTACGTCGAGGTCGATCCTCGCTTCGGGCACGACCTCTCGCTCCCGTATCTGATGGTGCAGCACGGACGCCGGGCGATCTACGAGCCGCAGGCGCTCGCCTACGAGCGCCCGACGCCGACGAACGAGAGCGAGTACCGCCGCAAGGTGCGGATGTTCGAGCACTCCTGGCTGATCGTGCTGCGCGGGCGGATGCTGCGCGGGCAGCCCCCCGGCTACCTCCTCGCGCTCCTCTCGCACCGCCACCTCCGCTACGCGAGCGGGCTGCTCCATCTGATCCTGCTCGGGAGCTCGATCGCACTGGTCGGCCACGTCTTCTACGCGGTTTGCCTCGGCCTCCAGCTCGGCCTGCTCGCGGCGGCTCTCGCCGGGGTCGGGATCGCCCGGTACTACGTGCTGATCACCTGGGCGACAGTCGTGGCGCTGTGGAACTACCTCCGGCGCGGCGTGCCTGCGACCTGGGCGCCGCAGCGGGAGGAGCTCGCATGAACCGCGCCGCCGACGTCGCGATCGCGGGCGGGGCGCTGATCGTCGCGTCGCCGCTCCTCGCGCTCGCCGCGCTCGCGGTCAAGCTCGAAGACGGCGGCCCGGTGCTCTACCGGCAGACGCGCGTCGGGCAGAACGGCGCCGACTTCGAGCTGCTGAAGCTGCGCACGATGGTCGTCGGCGCCGAGCACATCGGCGCCGGTCTCGCAGTCAACCGGGGCGACTCGCGCATCACGCGCGTCGGGTGGCTGCTGCGCAAGCTCTCGCTCGACGAGCTCCCGCAGCTCTGGAACGTCGTGCGAGGGGAGATGAGCGTGATCGGCCCGCGGCCGACGCTGCGCTACCAGGTCGAGGAGTACAGCGAGCGGCAGCGGCACCGGCTCGACGTGAAGCCCGGGATCACCGGCTGGGCGCAGGTCAACGGCCGCGCCACGCTGCCCTGGGCGGACCGGATCGAGCTCGACGTCTGGTACGTGGAGCACCGCTCTCCGCTGCTGGATCTGCAAATTCTCGCAAGGACGCCGTTCGCCCTGTTCGGCGGCACGTACAAGGGCGATACCGGCGGCTGGCATACAACGCCGTAACGAGCCCGGGCTATCCTCGACACGCAGTGCCGCCGCTGAACATCCTCGTGACCGGCGCGTGCGGCGTCACCCCCAGGGCGATCGCCCGCTCGCTCCACGCCAGCCCGCTCTTCGCGGACGCCCGGCTCGTCGGAGCCGATCGCGGCGGCAACTGGTACGGCTTCTACGAGGGGCTCTACGACCGCGTCTATCGCGTCGCCGAGCCGAGCGACCCCGGCTACGGGGAGCTGATCGCGCGCATCTGCCGCGACGAGGCGATCGACGCCGCCGTCGTCGCACCGGAGGCAGAGGTCCGTTTCTGGAGCGGGCGCGAGTTTCCCGTTCCGATCCTCCTCCCGCCACCCTCCTTCGTCGAGATCGCGATCAGCAAGCTGAAGCTGTACGACGCTCTGCGCGACAGCGGGTTCGTCCCGCACTACCGGATCGTCGGCCGCGAAGACCTGCTCGCCCGGAAGGGTCTCGAGCTCGGGGGGACGCCGGTCTGGCTGCGTGATTACTCCGAGGCCTCGTCGAGCGCCAGGGGGTCGATTGCCGTGACCGAGCCCGGGGAGGCGTACGCCTGGGCGTATCTCAATCCCGAGATCGAGAGCTACATGGTCGCCGAGCACCTGCCCGGCCGGAACATCGCCTGCACGCTCCTCTTCGTCGAGGACGAGCTCCTGAAGGCCGGCTGCTACGAGCGGCTCGAATACTTGATGGGACATCTCACCGCGTCGGGGATCAGCGGCAACATCAACCGGGGCAGGCTCGTGAACGACGAGCGGGCGCGGACGCTGGGCGAGAAAGTCGTGCGGCTCGTCTCCGAGCTCACGGGCGAGCGCGCCCACGGCCTCCTCACGGTCGACCTCCGCGAGGATCGCACCGGCGCGCTCAAGGTGACGGAGATCAACGTCCGGCACGTCGCGGCCACGTCTGCGCTCGCCGCGGGCGGCGCGAACATGGCCGAGGCGCAGGTGCTGGCGACGCTCGGCCGGCTCGGCGAAATCGGCGAGCCCGTGCCGCACTTCCCCGACGACAACGTGATCCTGCGCGACATCGACGGCGTGCCGCTGTGGCTCACGGGCTATCGCGAGCTCGCGGTCGGTGAGCACGTGTGATCAGGCGGCTCCTCGTCGCCGGCGCGGTTCTGGCACTCCTCGCCGCCTGCGGGAGCGCACACCGCGTCGCCGCGCCGCCCGTCAAGCCGAAGCCCAAGCCGAAGCCGAGTCAGGCACATCGGCCGAGCGGGAAGCTCGCGCCGCTCGTCGTCACGATCCTCGACGGCGACCGCCGCGTGCGCGTGCCGCGCGCGCGCGTGACCCTCTGGGGGAAGGTCGGCCGCACCAACCGGCACGGCGTCACGATCATCGAGGCGCCGCGGGACCGGCTCGTGGTGCGTGTCGTGGCCAAGGGCTACACGACGGTGACGGAGCGGCTCAACTTCCAGAGGCGCAGGCAGACGATCCGCATCTACCAGCCCGATCTGCAGTGGCCGGTCTACGGCGCCACGCAGGCCCGCACCCAGGCGCCTTCGGACATCCATCTGAAGCCTCCTTTCCGGCTGATCTGGAGCCGCGCCATGGGTCACCTGATCGAGTTCCCGGCGGTGGTCTGGGACGGCTTTGCGTACATCGGCAACCAGTACGGCGTGATCCACGCGATCTCGATGCGATCGGGCAAGGTCGCCTGGACGCACGACACTCCCGGCGCGCCGCTCATGGCGTCTTCGCCCGCTGTCGACGGGGACGAGGTCGTCTACCACACCATGTCCGGCCACGTGTACGTCCTCGATCGCTCGAACGGCAGCCTGAAGTGGAGCTGGAATGCAGGGTCGGCGATCGAGTCGTCGCCGATCGTCGTCCACGGGATCGACTACTTCGGCACGGCCGGCGGCGAGATGTACGCGCTCGACCTCCGCAGGCACACGGTGATCTGGAGCAAGTACCTCGGCGCGAAGATCACCTCGAGCGCTGCGATCGAGGACGGGAGGCTGTTCATCGGCGACTATGCGGGCCGGCTCTGGGCGCTTTCTCCCGCGACCGGCGCAACCCGCTGGGTCGGCCAGGTGAACGGCAAGATCTACGGCACCCCGGCGGTCGCGCACGGGCGCGTGTTCGTCCCTTCCGTCGCGTACTCGCTGTGGGCGTTCTCGACGAGCGGCCGCTCCCTCTGGCACGTCTCCGCCGCGAACTACGTCTACTCCTCGCCGGCGGTCGCCGACGGGGTCGTCTGCTTCGGCTCGTACGACGGGACGTTCTCCGGTGTCTCGGCCTCGTCCGGCCGCGTCCTTTGGCGCATACAGACGGGTGGACCGATCTCGGGAGCCGCGGTGATCGTGGACGGAGTCGCCTACGCCGGCAGCTTCTCGCACCGCATCGTCGGAGTGGATGTGCGTACCGGCCGCCAGGTGCTGAACTTCCCCCACGGGCAGTACGTCCCGGTCTCGGGCAACGGGATGCGGCTGCTTCTCAACGGCTTCTCGCGGATCTACGCGGTCGAGCCGAAGCCGTCCCGTCGTCGCCGTCTCGCCCGGTGACGCCGGTTCCTAAGAGCCCGCTCATGCGTGTCGGCTACAGTCGCCCGCTGTGACTACGCCCGCTCCCCCCGCAGGCGGCTTCGACCCCGAGGCCGAGCAGGAAGTCGACTTCGTGAAGTACGTCCGGCTGCTCGCCGTCCGCTGGTGGCTGCTCGCCGCCGGAGTCGTCGCCGGAGCGGTGATCGGGTATCTCGTCTCGCTCGGCGGGACACAGGTCTACGCGGCGACGGCGACGATCTATCTCGGCCAGCCGTACACGCCGACTGGCGGAGCCCTGGTGCAGAACATCCAGACGAACCCGTCCGCCGTTGCCACCGCCGTCCAGTCGCAGGCCGTGCAGAACACGGTCGCCCAGCGCTGCAGCAAGGGGAAGGCGTCGGCGTTCGCGAAGGGCATCTCGACGCAGGCGATCGCGACCGGGGCGTCAGCGACGAAGGGAGCGTCGTCTCAGGTCAACCCGCTCGTCAAGATCACCGTGCAGGCGAAGAAGGGCAAGGTCGCGTCCTGTGCCGCGAACGCGCTTGCCGAAGAGGTGGTCAGCGCGAAGCATCTCGGAGCGTATGCCGCGCAGAAGATCGCGAACCTCAATCAGCAGATTGCGCTCGACAACGCCCAGATCAAATCGGTTCAGACGGCGACCGGCAACGCGGGCCTCTCCGACACGATCAAGCTGATCCTGCAGACGACGCTTCGCAGCGACCAGATCGACAAGACGACGAACGCGCAGCTGCTCCTGCTGGCGAAGGGCGTCGAGCGGCCGTCGATCTACACCCGCGCCGCGTCGCACAAGATCACCGCGCGGAGCCGCCGCAACACGGTCGTGATCGCCGCGCTGATCGGCCTGATCCTCGGCGCGCTCGCCGCGCTCCTGTGGGACAGCGTCGTGCCCAGGCTCGCGCCGCGCAACGGCGTCTAGTCTCTTCCCGTGTTCGAGGGGAAGCGCGTCGGAGTCGTCGTCCCCGCGTACGACGAGGAGGCCCTCATCGGCGCGACGCTCGGCGGCATTCCGAAGCTCGTCGACCGGATCGTCGTCGTCAACGACGGGTCCTCGGACGGCACCGTCGAGGCCGCGCAGGCGACTGGCGATCCGCGCGTCGAGGTCATCACGCACGAGCAGCGCAGCGGCGTGGGCGCGGCGACCATCACCGGCTACCGCCGCGCGCTCGCCGACGGGCTCGACGTCGTGGTGGTGATGAACGGCGACAGCCAGATGGATCCCGAGGACCTGCCGAAGCTCGTGGCTCCGGTCGCTCGCGGCGAGCTCGACTACGCGAAGGCGAACCGGCTCGCCACCGGCCAGGCGTGGCAGCTGATCCCGAAGACGCGCTTCTTCGGCAACGCCGTCCTCTCGATGCTGACGAAGGTCGCGTCGGGCTACTGGCACGTCGCCGACTCGCAGTCCGGGTACACAGCCGTCTCGCGCGAGATGCTCGAGCTCCTCGACCTCGACCACGTCTACACGAACTACGGGTTCCCGAACGACATGCTCGTGCACCTCAACGTCTGGAACGCGCGCGTGCGCGACATCCCGTCGCGCCCGATCTACGGCGTCGGCGAGCGCTCGCACATGCGCTATCGCCACGTCGTGCCGCGGATCGCGTGGCTGCTCGTACGCGGCTTCTTCTGGCGGCTCTGGGAGAAATACGTGAAGCGCGACTTCCACCCGCTCGTCTTCTTCTACGTGATCGGGTTCATCGCGACCGCCGCCGGCGTCCTGCTCGGGTTGGTCGTCGTCGGGTACCGGATCGCGGGCTACTCGATCCCGATTGCGACGGTCGTCCTCGTCGCGCTGCTCGTGATCTCGGGCCTCCAGTTCACGCTGTTCGCGATGTGGTTCGACATGGAATCGAACAAGGACCTCAAGTAGCGAGCGAAGCCTGCGTTACGCCGCTGCGGAGTAGCGGGCGGACGTGCCGCAGGCCCGTCCGCTCGCGACGGAAGAGCGGCTCGAACCGTGCGTCAGCCCCCTTTGTGCTCTCTGCACGGAGCCGACGGGAGACCGCGCTCTCCCGTCGGCGCAGTTCCGTCTTCCCAGCGAGCGAGTGCGCAGCACTCGCGAGCTACCATCGCGGATGTGCCCACGTCGCTAGTGACGGGAGGGGCCGGCTTCCTCGGCTCACACCTTTGCGAGTACCTGCTCGAGCGGGGACACCGCGTCGTTTGCATCGACAACCTCGTCACCGGCTCGCTCGCGAACATCGAGCACATCCGCGACGACGGATTCCGCTTCGTTCCGCACGACGTCTCCGAGCCGATCTACATCGACGAGCCTGTCGACTTCGTCTTCCACTTCGCGGCGCTTGCGAGCCCCGTGGACTACCTCCGGATGCCGCTCGCGAGCTTGAAGGCCGGCTCGTACGGCACGCATCACGCGCTCGGGCTCGCGAAGTTCAAGCGCGCCCGGTTCGTCCTCGCGTCGACGAGCGAGGTCTACGGCGATCCGCAGGTGCACCCGCAGCCCGAGACATACTGGGGCCACGTCAACCCGATCGGCCCGCGCGGCGTCTACGACGAGGCGAAGCGGTACGCCGAGGCGCTGACGATGGCGTACCACGGCCAGCAGGGCGTCGACACGGCGATCGTCCGGATCTTCAACACGTACGGGCCGAGGATGCGCCCGAACGACGGCCGCGCGATCTCGAACTTCGTCCGACAAGCGCTCGCCGAGGAGCCGCTCACGATCTACGGGGACGGGACACAGACGCGGAGCTTCTGCTACGTCGACGACCTGATCCGCGGCATCGTCGCCCTGGCCGAGAGCGGCGAACATCTCCCCGTGAACATCGGCAACCCCGACGAGCGGACGCTGCTCGAGCTCGCCGAGCTCGTGAAGCGCGTCACCGGCGCGTCGAGCGAGATCGTCTTCGAGGCGCTGCCGATCGACGACCCGATGCAGCGCAAGCCCGACATCACGCGGGCCCGCCAGGTGCTCGGCTGGGAGCCGGAGGTGCCGCTCGAGGAAGGGCTCTCGCGCCTGCTTCGCGAGCAGGGCCGCGAGCCGATCCGGGCCTGAACGAGCCGAGCCTGACGACCGAGCCCCTCCTCGTTCGCACCTTGCGGCGCGAGCCGGCCGAGCGCACGCCGGTCTGGTTCATGCGGCAGGCGGGCCGCTCGTTGCCGGAATACCGCGCACTGCGCCGGAAGCACGGCTTCTTCGAGATTGCTGGAACGCCCGAGCTCTGCGCGGAGGTGACGCTGCAGCCGGTGCGACGGCACGGCGTCGACGCGGCCGTCCTCTTCGCCGACATCATGTCGCCCGTCCTCGGCATGGGGGTCGAGGTGGACCTCGTCGAGGGTGTCGGCCCGGTCGTCGAGGAGCCGATCGACTCGGCTGCGGCCGTCGACCGACTGCGCGTCGTCGATGCGGACGAATGGGCGACGCCGATCCTCGAAGCCGTGCGGCTGGTGCGGACGGAGCTCGAGCCGGAGCGCGCGCTCGTCGGTTTTTGCGGCGGGCCGTTCACCGTCGCGGGCTATCTCGTCGAGGGCCGGCCGAGCCGCGACTTCGTCCGCACGAAGACGCTCATGTATCGCGAGCCGGTTGTCTGGCACGCGCTCATGGAGCGTCTGACCGAGCAGTTCGCGCGGTACGTCGCCGCGACCGCAGTGGCGGGCGCCGATGCGATTCAGCTGTTCGACTCCTGGGTCGGGGTCCTCACCGTCTCCGACTACCGCGAGTTCGTCGCGCCGTACTCCGCCCGCGTGCTGGCGGCCGCGAGTGTCCCGACGATCCACTTCGGAACGGGGACGACGCCGCAGCTGCTGGCCGAGATGGCGCAAGCGGGAGGCACCGCGGTCGGTGTCGACTCGCGCATCCGGCTCGACGAAGCGTGGACGGTCGTCGGCGAGGAGCGGGGCGTGCAGGGGAACCTCGAGCCCGCCGTCCTGCTCGGGCCGTGGGAGCGCGTCGAGGCCGCGGCGTTCGACGTGCTGCGCCGTGCCGGGGGTCGGCCTGGACATGTCTTCAATCTCGGCCACGGCGTTCTTCCGCAGACCGACCCGGACGTCTTGTCGCGCCTCGCCGAGCTCGTCTGCAGCTACGGTCAGACGGCATGAAGAGCGCTGTCGTCCTGATGGCGTACGGGTCGCCGGAGCGGCTCGCGGACGTTCCCGCGTACTACGCGGACATCCGCGGCGGCCGCCCGATCACACCCGAGAACCTCGCCGATCTCGTCGAGCGCTACCGGCGTCTGGGGATCGAGGACTCGTCTCCGCTCAACGCGATCACGGAGCAGATGCGCGCGGCGCTCGAGGACGAGCTCGGCCTTCCGGTCTTCACGGGGATGAAGCACTGGACGCCGCGGATCGCGGACGCTGCCGAGGCGGCGCTTGCGTCGGGCGCCGACGAGATCGCCGGCCTCGTGCTCGCGCCGCACTACTCGGCGCTCTCGATCGCGGTCTACCGCGAGCAGCTCGAGCGCGCGCTCGCCGGTCGGGCGGAGCTGCGCTTCGTCGAGAGCTGGCACGAGGAGCCGGGCTTCGTCGAGCTGCTCGCGGACCGCGTTCGCGGCACCGACGCGCACGTTGTCTTCACCGCGCACTCGCTGCCGGCTCGGATCATCGAGCAGGGCGATCCGTACAAGGATCAGCTCCTCGAGACGGCGCGCTTGGTTGCCGAGGCCGCCGGCCTGTCCGACTGGACGTTCTCCTTTCAGAGCGAGTCGCCCACGGGCGAGCCGTGGCTCGGGCCGGACATTCTCGACCATCTCGAGGCGCTGCGAGGGCAGGGTGTCGAGCGTGTCCTCGTCTGCCCGGTCGGCTTCGTCTCCGACCATCTCGAGATTCGCTGGGATCTCGACGTCGAGGCGCAGGAGAAGGCGGCCGGGCTCGGAATGCAACTCGAGCGCGTCGAAATGCCGAACGCCGACCCCTCCTTGGTCCGCACGCTCGCCGGAATCGTCCGTCGAGCCCTGTCCGTCCCATCACCCGCTTGAGCTCCAGAACCTGTCCCGATTGGCCCGAGCTGATGGAGATCGCTCCAGAGCTCCAGTTCAAGCACTACACCGTCGCGGAGGCAAGGCTTCCTGCGGACGCGCTCATGCGAATTCCCGAGGTTTCACTCGCCGACGTCGCGATCTGCTGCGACCTCGACCGTCACGTCTTTTCCGCGGCCCACACCGACGAGAAGGTCGCCGCAGCGCTGCGGGCGAGCCACTGGTTCGAGGTGCGCGACTGGATCGCAGCGGGGCGGCCCGGCGCGTTCTAGCTGTAGTTCCTGAGAGCGTTGTTCCATCCGGGTCTCCTTGGAGGCTGGAGCTGCCGAGCCGCCAGCTCCAAGGAGGGGTCCGGATGTTGAAGTTGCACGCTAACGGGAGGACCTGCCCGCACAGCCGTCGTATCGCGGTCGA
>DATGEB010000024.1:0-8404 GCA_035310545.1 Gaiellaceae bacterium | reverse complement strand
GGGCGCGGCCCGGCGCGCGAGATCGAAGAGCGCGTCGGCGGTGCTCGGCTCGCGCGCGACCGCGGCCACGATCTGCTGCGCGAGCACGTCGAGCGGGTTGCGCGGGATGCGCGTCTCCTCGATCTCGCCTGAGCGCATCGCCCGTGCGACGACCGCGGATTCGAGGAGATCGGCCCGGAACTTGGGGAAGATCCGGCCCTTCGAAACCGCGCCGAGCTCGTGGCCGGCGCGACCGATCCGCTGCAGGCCGCGCGCGACCGACTTCGGCGACTCGACCTGGATGACGAGGTCGACCGCGCCCATGTCGATGCCGAGCTCGAGGGACGACGTCGCGACGAGGCACGGGATCCGGCCGGCCTTGAGGTCTTCTTCGATCACCGTCCGCTGCTCGCGCGCGAGCGAGCCGTGGTGGGCGCGGGCGAGTTCTTCCTCTGCTGCCTCGTTGAGCCGCAGCGCGAGCCGCTCGGCAAGCCGGCGGTTGTTGACGAAGACGATGGTCGAGCGGTGCGCGCGGACGAGGTCGACGAGCGCCGGATAGATCGAAGGCCAGATCGAGCGCGCGTCGTAGCCCTCCTCCCTGCCGGTGCCGGGCTCGCGCATGTCCTCGACCGGGACGACGACCTCGAGGTCGAGCTCCTTCGCGACCCCCGCATCGACGAGCTCGATCGCGCGGCCGCCCGACACGAAGCGGCCGATCTCCTCGAGTGGGCGCTGGGTCGCCGAGAGGCCGATCCGCTGCACCGGCTGCGCGGCGAGCGCCTCGAGCCGCTCGACCGAGAGCGCGAGATGCGCACCGCGCTTCGTCCCGGCGACCGCGTGCACCTCGTCGAGGATCAGCGTGTCCACGCTGCGAAGCAGCTCCCGCGCCCGCGAGGTGAGCAGGAGGAAGAGCGACTCCGGCGTGGTGATGAGCACGTCCGGGGGCTCGCGGAGCATCGCCGCGCGCTCCTTCTGCGGCGTGTCGCCGGTGCGCACCGCGACGCGTAGCTCGGACTGCAGCCCGGCGAGCGGCCCGCGCAGGTTCCGCTCGACGTCGTAGTTGAGCGCCTTGAGCGGCGAGACGTACAGCACGCGCAGCCCTCCGCCGGGCGCAGCGGTCAGCCGGTCGATCGCAGACAGGAACGCCGCGAGCGTCTTTCCCGAGCCGGTCGGCGCCTGGATGAGAACGTGTCCGCCGCCCGCGATCGCGGGCCAGCCCTGCGCCTGCGCGGGCGTCGCCGCCGCGAAGTTCCGCTCGAACCAGGCGCGGGTCTCGGGCCTGAAGGAGTCGAGCGCGGACATGCTCTCAGGCTACCGCCGCCCAGCGAGGCGGCGCCGCCCCTCGCCCGGTGACACCCCCGATCGCGAATACCGTAGGAACGAGGGCCGGATACGCTCGGTCTCATGACCTACTCGGTCGTCGCGCGGGACGAGGCGAGCGGCGAGCTCGGCGTCGCGGTGCAGTCGCGTGCGTTCGGCGTCGGGCTCTGCGCGTGGGCGCGTCCAGGGGTCGGCGCCATCGCCACCCAGTCGTTCACGGAGCGAAGCTACGGCCCGCTCGGGCTCGACCTGCTCGCGACCGGCGAGTCGCCCATCGACGCGCTCGCCCACCTCGTCGAGGCCGACGAGCAGCGCGACTTTCGGCAGGTCGCGTTCCTCGGCGTCGACGGACGAACGGCCGCGCACACCGGCGCTGCCTGCATCCCCGACTGCGGTCACACGAGCCGGACGGGGGTCTCCGCCCAGGGGAACATGCTCGCGTCGTCGACGGTCTGGCTCGCTGCGGCCGACACGTTCGAGGCAACGGACGGCTCGCTCGCCGAGAGGCTGCTTGCGGCGCTCGACGCCGCGGAGGAGTCCGGCGGCGACTTCCGCGGCCGCGAGGCGGCTGCACTCCTCGTCGTCTCCGGCGACCCCGAGGAGAAACCGTGGCAACCCGTCCTCGACCTTCGGGTCGACAGCCACGCGGAGCCGCTGCGTGAACTCCGCCGCCTGTACGAGATCGCGGCCGCCTACCGCAGGCGCCGCGGTTTCGACGACCGGACCGACCTCGCGGAGGAGGTCGACCTCGCGCGCGCGGCCGGGCTTCCGGCCGACCAGGTCGCGCTCACCGCGGCGCTCGCGGCAATTGCGCGCGACGACCTCGACGAGGCGGCGGCGTGGCTGCGCCCGACCGGCGCCGCCGATCGCCGCTGGCGCGAAGCGTTCGAGCGCTACGTCCGGCTCGGCTTCGTCCCTCAGGCGGTCCTCGACCGGCTCGACTGAGAGGTCTACGGTACGTCCCATGGTCACGTGCCCTGCCTGCGGCCAGGAGAACCCCGACGGCTTCCGGCTCTGCGGGATGTGCGGCGCAGCGCTCACGTTGGACGCCGAGACGCCGCGCGAGGAGCGCAAGGTCGTCACGATCCTCTTCACCGACCTCGTCGGCTCGACCGCCCGCGCCGAAGGGCTCGACCCCGAGGACGTCCGCGCGACGCTCTCCAACTACTACGCGCAGCTCCGGGCCGAGCTGGAGCGGCACGGCGGCACCGTCGAGAAGTTCATCGGCGACGCCGTGATGGCCGTCTTCGGCGCGCCGGTCGCCCACGAGGACGACCCCGAGCGTGCAGTGCGAGCTGCGCTGGCGATCCGCGACTCGATCGGAGAGGAGCTCCAGATCCGCACCGCCGTCAACACCGGCGAGGCGCTCGTCGCGCTCGGAGCGCAGCCGGGCGCGGGCGACGCGATGGTCGCCGGCGACGTCGTCAACACCGCGGCGAGGCTCCAGAGCTCGGCTCCGGTGAATGGGATCCTCGTCGGCGAGGGGACGTATCGCGCAACGCGCCACGTGATCGAGTACCGCGACGCGCCCCCGGTCGAGGCGAAAGGGAAGTCTGAGCCGGTCGCGGTCTGGGAGGTCGTCTCCGCCCGCTCCCGCTTCGGCAGCGACGTCGAGCAGAAGCTGCGCACGCCGCTCGTCGGCCGGGAGCGCGAGCGCAGCCTCCTCGCCGACGCCTTCGAGCGCACCCGCACGGAACAGTCGGCGCAGCTCGTCACGCTCGTCGGCGTCCCCGGCATCGGCAAGAGCCGCCTCGTCGCCGAGCTGTTCCAGATCACCGACGCAGACGAGGAGATCATCTCCTGGCGTCAGGGTCGTTCCCTCCCCTACGGCGAGCGCGTGAGCTTCTGGGCGCTCGGCGAGATCGTCAAGGCGCACGCCGGGATCCTCGAGTCGGACGACAGCGCCACGGCAGAGGAGAAGCTCGTCGCGATGGTCGAAGGCCTCGGCGAGGACGCGCGGGACCGTGAGTGGCTGGCGCGTCACGCCCGCCCGCTCGTCGGTCTCGAGGGTGCGGAACGCGCCGAGCGCGAGGAGGCGTTCGCCGCCTGGCGCCGCCTGCTCGAGGCCGCCGCGGAGCATCGCCCCCTCATCCTGGTCTTCGAGGATCTCCATTGGGCCGACGATGGGCTCCTCGACTTCGTCGATCACCTCGCGGACTGGGCGACGGCGGTGCCTCTCCTCATCGTCGCGACGGCCAGGCCGGAGCTGCTCGACCGCCGGCCCGGCTGGGGAGGCGGCAAGCGCAACGCCTTCACCGTCTCGATCGGCTCGCTCTCGGACGACGAGACCGCGCAGCTCCTGCAGCGGTTGCTCGACCGCGCCGTGCTCGACGCCGGCGCGCAGCAGGCGGTGCTCCGGCGCGCCGAGGGCAACCCGCTCTACGCCGAGGAGTACGCGCGCATGCTCGCCGAGCACGACGGCGGCGAGCTCCCACTGCCCGAGACGGTGCAGGGACTGATCGCGGCGCGGATCGACGCGCTCTCGCCCGAGGAGAAGTCACTCCTGCAGGACGCCTCGGTGATCGGAAAGGTCTTCTGGCCGGGAGCGCTACCGGGCGCGACCGACCACACCCTTCACGCTCTCGAGCGCAAGGAGTTCATCCGCCGCGACCGGCGCTCCTCGATCGCCGGCGAGACGCAGTACGCCTTTCTCCACGCGCTCGTACGCGATGTCGCCTACAGTCAGATCCCGCGCGCGGAGAAAGCGGAGAAGCACAAGCGCGCGGCGGAATGGATCGCTTCCCTGGCCGGCGATCGCGCGGAGGATCACGCCGAGATGCTTGCGAACCACTACCACGAGGCGCTCTCCCTCGCCGAGGCGGCGGGGCTCGACAGCAGCGCACTCCGGAGGCCGGCGCGGCAGGCGTTCGCAGACGCGGCCCAGCGCGCCTACTCGCTGAGCGCGGGCCAGGCGACGGTGGACTTCGCGCGGGCGGCTCTTGGGCTGACCGACCTTCATTCGCCGGAACGTCCGGCTCTCGAGTTACTCGGCGCCTACGGATCTCGGCTCGTGGACAGTCAGGAAGTTCCCGAGCTGCTCGAATCTGCGATCGAGGGGTTCCTCGCCCAGAGCGATTACGAGCACGCAGCGGAAGCGGCGGCGATGCGCGCGAGCGACGCGTTCTTCCGCGGCGATCTCGGCAACTGCCGTGCCGCTGCCGCTCGAGCGGTCGAGTTTGCGCGCCGCGTGCCCTCCTCGCCAGTAGCCGCACGCGCGCTCGCTCAGGCCGCTCGAAGCGCCGAGATCCTCGACCGGGACTTTCCGCGCGCGCTCCAGCTTGCGCGAGAGGCCCTGACCATCGCGGAGGAGGCAGGTGATGACGAGCTCGCAGCGCGATGCCTGAACACGATCGGCTTGGCGCGCGTCCACGGGGGGGACGCCGGCGGAATCGAAGACCTCGAGCGGAGCATCGAGCGCGCCGAGGCCGCGGGCGCGGCGTTCGATCTGCATACGGGGTTGAACAACCTCGCCAACTCCCTCTGGCAGGTCGGGCGCCTCGCGGACGGTTCGGCCCGGATCCATGCGGCGCGTGACCTCTGCGAGCGCTACGGCTTCGTCAGCGGGCTGGAGTGGAACGACGCCGAGCTGGTCTACGAGAGCAGCTTCCGCGGTGATCTCGAGTCAACGGTCGCAAGGGCTTCCCACTACCTCGAGCACGAGTCGGGTGCGAAGCGGTACCAGACGCCGCCCGTCCTGGCATCGCGCGCCCGTGCGTTGCTCGCCTACGGACAGGTCGACAGCGCGCTCGCAGATGCCGAACAGGCGCTCCAGGCGTTCCGCGAGCGAGGCGTCGACGCGCAGGTCGCCGGATACGTCCTCACCGTCGCTTCTCGCTGCGTCCGCGCCGCGGGACGCGAGACCGAGGCAGATGCTCTTCTCGCCGAAGCGCTCATGTCGCCTGACGAGCTTGCGTCGGACCTCCCTCTCCAGCTCGTGGAGCTCGACCGCGGCGACGAGTACCTCAGGCTGATGGAGGGGATGCCTGGGCATCTTTGGCTGGAGGCGGGGAGAGCGGCCGCGGGCGGCGAGCTTCGGCGGGCCTCGGAGATCTACGGAGAGATCGGCGCCAGGTTCCCCGAGGCGTGGGCCGCCCTGCTCGCGGCGGAGCGCGGCGACACCTCGCGGCTCGACGCGGCGCTCGCCTACTTCGAAGAGGAGCAGGCGACGCCGTACGTCCAACGGTGCCGCGCCCTGATGCAGGCCTCGGCCTGACCCTTCAAGCCACGGCCGGTACCAGGTACCGGCCGTGTTCGGACGAGACATTGCCGGAAAGCACCGACTCGTTCCCGAATACGGCTCCGGGATCACGGATTGGACAGTTCGGTCGCGATCAATCCATCTGACCGCTCTGGCCACGGCCGGTACCAGGTACCGGCCGTGGCTGCAGAAGCCGTGGTCGAGAGTAGGATCGAGGCGTGCCCGATGCGCTCTGGTTCACCGAGGACGACGACGCGAACCGGCTGCTCGCCGAGGATCCGTTCGCGCTCCTCGTCGGCTTCGCGCTCGACCAGCAGGTCACCGTCCAGCAGGCGTTTCTCGGCCCGCTCCGGCTGAAGCAGCGGCTCGGAACGCTCGAGCCCGCCAAGGTCGCGAAGACCGACCTCGAGCCGATCTTCCGCGAGAAGCCGGCGATCCACCGCTTCCCCGGCAACATGGCCACGCGCGTGCGCGATCTGGCGGCGACCGTGACGGAGGACTACGGCGGCGACGCCTCCCGCCTCTGGACGGAAGCCGCCGACGGCGCCGAGCTGCGCAAGCGCATCGGCGCGCTGCCCGGCTTCGGCGAGATGAAGATCAAGTCCCTCGGGGCCGTGCTCGCAAAGCGGTTCGGCGTGCCCGTGGCTCAGGAGCTCGTGCCTGGGCATCCGACGCTCGGCGACGTCGACTCGGCGCGGGCACTCACGGACTACCAGGCCGCGAAGAAGGCGCACAAGGCGGAGTGGACGGCGTCGAAGTCCGGACGCTGACCGACGGCGGCCAGCCGGCCGAGGACACCGCGCACGCCCTCGCGGAGTTCTTCGCCGCCGCGAAGCAGACGCTCGAGATCGCCGTCTACGACCTCAAGCTGCCGAAGGAGCTCGACGACATCGTCTGCGGGACGCTCGTTGAAGCGCAGAAGCGCGGCGTCTCCGTGCGCCTCGCGTACAACCTCGACCACACCAAGACCGTCCCGGTCCCGCCGCCGCCGATCACGGATCCCGAAGCGCTCGAGGCCCGACCCTTCCCCACCGCGGCGATCCCGGGCGTCCCCGACCTCATGCACCACAAGTACGTCGTCCGCGACGGCGCCTCCGTCTGGACCGGCTCGGTCAACTGGACAGCCGACTCGTGGACACGGGAGGAGAACGTCGCGATCGCCCTCGGCTCGCCCGGCATCGCATCTCGGTACCTGGCCGACTTCGAGCAGCTCTGGACGACGCGCGAGGTGGCGCGCACCGGCAAGGTCGACACGGCCCCGATCGACGGCATGCGCGCGTGGTTCTGTCCGGGCCGCGGCGAGCGGCTCGCGCACCGGATTGCAAAGGCCATCGGAGCCGCGAAGCGCCGCGTCCGGATCGCCTCGCCGGTCATCAGCTCGGCGCCGATCCTCGCGACGCTCGCGCAGGTCGCATCCGACGGGAAGGTGGATCTCGCCGGTGTCGTCGACGCCACGCAGGTCGCCGAGGTGTTCGCTCAGTGGCGCGAGAACGGAAACGTCGAGTGGAAGGCGCCGCTGCTGCGGACGACGCTCACCGGAGCGCCGTTCTCCGGCAAGGTCTCGACGCCCTACACGCCCGACTCGGTGCACGACTACATGCACGCGAAGGTGACGGTCGCCGACGACACCGTGTTCGTCGGCAGCTTCAACCTCTCGCACTCCGGCGAGATGAACGCCGAGAACGTGGTCGAGCTGCAGGATCCGGCGATTGCCGAGCGCCTCGCCGGCTTCATCGACCAGATTCGCGCGCGATACCCCGCGGTTCACGTCGACTCCGACGCCTCCCCTTTCCGGGGGATCTCGGCTGATACGGAGCACATACCTCCGCCACCCCCTGATTCGTAGGTGCCGTGCCGACTGTCTGGTCACGGGCAGCAAGCCCGTCCGGCCCGGCACTGCCACGCCCAGCACCCGCCGCATGGGTGCCATGCCCATCGCGCTCAGTATCTCGAACGCGGCGGTCGATGACAGAGGGATGAAGCGTCTGCTTGCCACGGCGGCACTTTCCGCGATTTTCCTGACCGGCTCGTCGGCGCGGGCCCTGCGGCTCCCCGCCGCGCCACACTGCCCCATCTTCCCCGCGAGCAACGCCTGGAACCAGCGCGTCGACGGGCTGCCGGTGGCGGCGAACTCCGCGCAGCTGATCGCCGCGATCGGGCTCGACTCTCCCGTCCACGCCGACTTCGGATCGGGCAAATGGGACGGTGGGCCGATCGGAATCCCGTTCGACGTCGTCTCGCGGAAGACACCGCGGTCGCGCGTTTCCTTCGAGTACGCCAACGAGTCGGACCGCGTGCGCTACCCGATTCCGCGCGACGTCCACATCGAGGGCGGCGCGCACGCGACCGGCGACCGCCACGCGATTCTCGTGGACAAGAGCTCGTGCCGCCTCTACGAGCTGTACGACCTGCGCCACACGGGACACGGCTGGACGGCCGGGTCGGGCGCCGTCTGGAACCTCCGTTCCAACCATCTCCGGCCGGCGGGCTGGACGTCGGCCGACGCCGCCGGGCTGCCGATCTTCCCCGGGCTCGCCCGCTGGGACGAGGTCTCGCGCGGCGTGATCGACCACGCGCTCCGCTTCACGGCGCCGCAGACGCGCCGCGCCTACGTCTATCCCGCGCGTCACTTCGCGTCGAGCTCGAACGACCCGGCGCTGCCGCCGATGGGGCTGCGGGTTCGGCTGAAGGCGAGCGTGGACGTGGCTTCCTTCCCACCGCAGGCGCGGGTCGTGCTGCGCGCGCTGCAGCGCTACGGGATGATCCTCGCCGACAACGGCTCGCCCTGGTACGTCTCGGGCGCACCGAACCGGCACTGGTCGAACGACGACCTCCACTCGCTCGGCCGGCTCACGGGAGCCGACTTCGAGGTCGTCGACACATCGTCCCTCCCGCGACCGGGCTAGC
>DATGEB010000023.1:0-19939 GCA_035310545.1 Gaiellaceae bacterium | reverse complement strand
TGCTACCACTGCCATATCGCGCACCCGGAATTCGTGGACCTCGTCGACATGAGCACGTACGAGGTGAAGACGCAAGGGATCTGGTCGAGCCACTTCGCCGAGGCGGGCAAGCACGAGAACACCGCCTACGACGTGTCTGGCCCCACGGTCAACGACCATGCCGTCTGGTGGCTGTGGCCGAACACCTGCCTGCTGCGCTACCCCGGTCACGGCAACTTCATGGTCTTCCAGATCCTCCCCGACGGAGTCGACCGCACCCTCGAGACCTGGGACTTCTACTTGGAGACACCCGAGCCGAACCAGGCCGAGGTCGAGTCGATCCGGTACATCGACGACGTCCTGCAGGACATCGGCCTCGTCGAGAGCGTGCAACGGGGGATGAGCACGCCCGCCTTCACGCAGGGGCGCATCGTCTACGACCCGGCCGGTTCCGGCTTGTCCGAGCACGGCGTCCACCACTTCCACGGCCTCGTCCTCGACGCGTACCGCTCGCTCGTCCAGGACGAACGAACCGGCGACACCGATCGGTCGCTCTCCCTGGAGCGCCGTCGATCTACGTCACGTCGGCGAGCTCCTGTTCGAGCTCTCGGCAACCGCGCGGGGCGACGATCCGCTTGACGCCCTCGACATGATCAGCCGGATCGTCCACGAGGCCGCCTGCCCGGTGATCGCGCTCCTCCACAGCAAAGATCCCGCATTCACCAACAAAGCGGCGCACCTTCGCTCACATCACCGACGACGACCCCGAGCAGCTCCAGTCCACGCTCGACATCGTCCTCCACCGCTTCGCCGGCCGGAGGCTCATCGATCTCGCCGAGGCCGTCGTGCAGAGCCATCGCCTCCTCGCGCAACCGCACGACCGCTGAGCGAAGCGTCAGTTCACCCTTCGCGCGAACGCCCCTGAGCGGTCGCCCGCCCGCGCGAGCGTTCCGCAACGCCCCTGACCGGCGGGACCGGTGAGGAGCCTCTCGGCGTAATGCTTGTGCCGTGCGGAGAGCCGGAAGCCACGCGCTTGCGCTTCTCACAGGCGTCGTTGGCGCGACGTTCGTGGCCGGATGCGCGACCGGCGCGGCGCGGCGCACGGCAAGCTCGACGACCCGGACTACGGTGCGAACGCTTCCCATCGCGCCGGTCGTCGTCGGAGTCGCCGGAGCGGAGTCGATGACGACCCTGAAGAAGCTGCTTCGCCCGCTCCACCCGCCGGAGGCAAGTCCAGCCGACTGTCCGCAGTCGCCGGGCCGCTTCGTCCAGACACCCGAGTTTGGCTCGATGGTGGTCGGCACCGGCCCGGTCCGGATCGGCACCGACGGCGCAGGTAACCCGCGCCAGGGCTTCCATCCGTCCGGGGATCACGGTTGGTTGGCCCTGAAGACGCACTTCGACGAGACCCCCGCAGACGACGAGGGGCCGTTCCTCGTCCGCGGCGAACGACTCGACCGGCCGGGAGTAATCCACATCGGCAGCACGCCCGCGGACAGGGCGCCGCTCCTGGTGCTCGGAAACATGCACCCCACCGGCCGAGGTCGCTGGCAAGACCTCCCGTACTTCACCTTCGTGAGAACTCCTGGTTGCTACGGCTGGCAGATCGACGGTCTCGACTTCAGCACGACGGTGGTCGTGCGGATACTCCCGACGTACAACCCTTGATCAGCAGCCAGGAAGTAGCTCTCTCGGTCTCAGTTCTCGGGTTTGCTGGCCGTGAGAAATGCGTGGGCCATCCGCCAGGTCCCTCGTCCCTGCTCGACGAGTGGTCTGAGGTGGCTCGTCAGCTGCCCCCGCTCGTGAGTCGTCAGAGCCTGCTCCATCGCCTCGCGCAGCGTGGGGACGTTCGGGTTTCCGGCGGTGTCGAGTAGGCCGTCCCAGTCACGGGGCGGGAGGGGTTCGACTGCGGCGTTGAGCATCAGATTGATGGGAAAGAAACCCGCTTGCTCGGCGAGCCGGATGAGGTCGCGCTCGTCAAAGTCGAGCATGGGGTCGTCAGGCGGCTGGATCGCGTCGTACAGGTCGTGCAGCTTGGTGGCGATCTGACCGAGACCCGTGAGGTCATAACCGGCAAAGCGACGGCCCGCGTTCTCCGTATTGGCGAAGCGGTTGATCGGCTCATAGAGCGAGATACGACCGCCCGGTCTGAGCACGCGCGCAAACTCGCTGAACGCCTGAGCCTTCTCCTCGACGAAGATGAGAACAGAGCGCGTCGTGACCAGATCGACGGAAGCGTCACCTATCGGCGCGAGATCGTCTGCCGCTGCCTCGACGAGGCGGCAACGCTCCAGAAGACCAAGGTCACTCGCCGTCTCACGACAGACCGCGAGTAGATCAGACGAGATGTCGCTGAAGACGATGGTGGCAGCGCCACGCTCCAGCGCCCCGAAGCCGATCAGCCCCTCTCCACATCCCACATCGAGAACCGTCTCCCCGCCAACGGGGCCTGCGCGGTCGAGGACGATGTCTCGCGTGCGAGCAAGCTTCGCGAGCACATCCGCGCGGACGCTCTCGTCTCCGCCGAATCGCCGCTCTGCCAGCCATTCCGCCCACCGGTCGCGAGAAGCCGCCACGCCCTGACTCTACGACCCAGCGCGTGTGCCGTCGCCTGGGGAGTGCTCGGGAACGAAGACCCCTGAGGATCAGCCGGGCTCAATAGCGTTGAGGGCTCTGAGGACCGCCGAGCGGTCAGCCGTGGAGGCGCTTCCCCCGAGCCACACCTGAACGCCATACGCATCCGTGTGGAACCCGGAGACCTTCTTCTGGAAAACGAAGGCGCCGCCGCTGAGCACCCCACCCGGCTGCCGGGATGCCCGGAGGAGCTGGGTGAGCGTCAACGGAAGGTGAATGTGTCGAGCGAGCATGCCTGGCGACATCTCGCTCAGCCGATACACGCTCAGAGCGACCCGGTTTGGGCGCTCGGGGAGATAGCCCGAGGTGAGCGGGCCGGCGAGGCTCCCCAGCCCTATCGCCCGGTTGCTGATCGTCACTCCGCCGCTCCAGGAGCGGCGGCGAAATCCTGGCGGCGTCGGCACCGAAAGCTCGCCGACCCTTGAAAACGTTGAGTACCTGACGTGACTGCTGCCTCCGCAGGCGGATACGGCGAGAGCGACCAGACCAAGCACGACTACCGTCCGGACGACCCGCATGCGCTGAACATACGGCGTGGAGAGAGAAATTGTCACGCCCCCGCCGAGGACACTCGGCTGCGCGCGCCCTCTCGCCCGAGCCTGTTCGGGGTCTGCAAGAGAGGAGCGTAATCGGGGTGCCCAGATTCGAACTGGGGACCTCTCCGACCCGAACGGAGCGCGCTACCAGGCTGCGCCACACCCCGAGACCGCGCCATAGGGTAGCGGGGATGAAGGCCGTGCTTTTCGACGTTGACTTCACGCTCGCGCGGCCGGGCCCCGAGCTCGGTCCGGAAGGGTACGTCCGCGCCGGCGAGCGGCACGGGCTTCGCCTCGACGCCGCCCGGTACGAGGCTGCGCGGAACGCAGCGCGCGGCGAGCTCGAGGTGCATCCCGAGCTCGAGCACGACGACGAGATCTGGTTCCGCTTCACCGAGCGGATCGTCCGCGGGATGGGAGGCGATGCCGAGTCCGCCTACGCCTGCGCCGTCGAGATCACGCGCGGCTGGGAGCGCCACGAGAACTTCGAGCTCTACGACGACGTGCAGGACACGCTCGGCGCGATCCGCGCCGCCGGACTCCGCATCGGGCTCGTCTCCAACTCCGCGCGCGACGTGCGCGACTTCGCCCGCCACCACGGCCTGGACGTCGACGCCGGCATCAGCTCGTTCCACCACGGCCGCACAAAGCCGCACGCCTCGATCTTCCGCGCGGTGCTCGACCTGCTCGACGTCGAGCCGGACGAGGCTGCGATGGTCGGAGACACGATCGCCGACGACATCGAGGGCGCCCGGGCTCTGGGGATGCTTGCGATCCTCCTCGACCGCGACGGGCTCTATCCGGGCTTCAAGCCGCGGATCGAGTCGCTGAACGAGCTAGCCGCGTTGCTCGGGTCCTAGCTCTTCGCGCGCTCGAGGAACGGCTTGATGAGGTCGACAGGCGCCGGGAAGATGATCGTGGAGGTGCTGCCGCTGGAGACCTCGAGCATCGTCTGCAGATAGCGGAGCTGGAGCGCGATCGGATGGTCCTCGATCACGAGCGCCGCGTCCTTCAGCTTCTCGGCCGCCTGGAACTCGCCCTCGGCGTTGATGATCTTCGCGCGGCGCTCGCGCTCGGCCTCGGCCTGCCGCGCCATCGCCCGCTGCATGCCGCTCGGGATCTCGACGTCCTTCACCTCGACGATCGAGACCTTGATGCCCCAGGGGCCGGTCGCCTCGTCGATGATCCCCTGCAGGATCTCGTTGATCTTCTCCCGCTCGGAGAGCAGCTCGTCGAGCATGTGCTGGCCGAGCACCGACCGCAGCGTCGTCTGCGCGATCTGGGACGTGGCGACCATGTAGTTCTCGACCTGCACGATCGCGCTCTTCGGGTCGACGATCTTGAAGTACGCGACCGCGTTCACCCGCACCGGCACGTTGTCCTTGGTGATGACTTCCTGCGGCGGGATGTTGAGGGTGATCGTCCGGAGGTCGACCTTCACGATCTGGTCGACGATCGGGATCTTCCAGACGAGCCCGGGACCGCGCGGCGGATCGAGCAGGCGACCCCAGCGGAAGAAGACGGCCCGCTCGTACTCCCTCAGGACCCGGACGAAACCGAGCACGAACGGATCCTATCTCTGTACGGTCAGCTGAAGGCCGTTCACCGCAGCGACGACGACCTTCTCGCCCGGGACGAGAGCGGAGTTGTCCGCGGCGTGCGCCTGCCAGAGCGCGCCGTCGACGAAGACGAGCCCGGGGCCTCGCACCTCCGCCGTCTGCCCGACCATCTTCTGGACGCCCGTCTCCACGGGGAGCCGTCGCGCGGCGAGCGCCTTCCCGGTCGCGAAGACCCAGAACGCCCCGACGGCGCAGCCGATGCCGAGAACGAGCCATTCGTTGACGCGATACGCGGTGGGCTCGTTCTGGAAGAGCAGGGCTAAGCCGAAGCCCAGAGTTATCAGGCCTCCTATCGTCAGCACGCCGTGCGTCGGTGCGTGGAGGTCGACGATCAGCAGAGCGATCCCCAGCACCATGAGCGCGACGCCTCCCCAGCTCGGCGTGAGCACCGAGAACCCGTACAGCGCCATCACCAGGCAGACGGCGCCGAGCGCGCCCGGCAGCACGATTCCGGGATGGAGCACCTCGAAGACGAGCCCGACGATCCCGAGCAGGAAGAGGATGCTGATCAGGTTCGGGTCGATGATCGTGTTGAGGAAGCGAGTGACGAAGCCCGGCTTGACCGTGACGATCTGCGCGCCCGCGAGGTGCAGCGTGTACGGGCGCTGTGCGTCCTTCGTGTGGTAGCCGTCGAGCTTTTTCAGCAGCGCGGGCAGCGTCGGCGCGATGAAGTCGATCACGTGCATCTTCAGGGCTTGCTGGGCGGTGAGGTTCGATGCGACCTCCACGGCCTTCTTGGGCCACTTCGTATTGCGGTGATGCGTCTGCGCCAGGGCTGTCAGCGAGGCGACCGAGTCGTGGATCACCTTGCGGCGAAGATCCGAGCCGAGGTTCTGGCCGCTCGAGTCGATCGGCGTCGAGGAGCCGATGTTCGAGTCGGGCGACATGGCGAGCACATCCGCGGCCTGCGCCACCCAGACCCCGGCCGAGGCGGCGCGCGCTCCTTCCGGCGAGACGTAGACGATCACCGGTAGCCGCGCACCGAGCTCTGCCTCGTAGATCGTCTTCATCGACGTCGAGAGCCCGCCTGGAGTGTCGAGGAGGATGACCGCGGCGCTGTAGCCGGCGCTCGCGGCCTGCGAGAGCTGATGCGTGAGGTACCCCTGTGTGACCGGGTTGATCTCGAGGTCGGGGCCGAAGGTGATCGCGAGCACGCGCGGCTGCGAGTTCGCCGCGCCGGCGCCGCCGACGAAGACGAGCGGGGCAAGGGCGAGAAGCGTGAGCAAGAGCGCCCGCTTCATGATGCGCTCAGGATAGTTTGCGCGCCCTTTCCGGCGTAATCTGTGGCCATGCCCGCCTGGGTCGTCTGGGCCATCGTCACGGTTCTCCTCGCGGTCGGGGAGATCTTCACTCCGGGGTTGTTCTTCCTCGGGCCGATTGCCGTGGCGACTCTCGCCGCCACCGTGGCCGCCGCCGTCGGAGGGCCGATCTGGTTGCAGGTCGCCATCTTCGGCGCAGGCTCGTTCGCGTCGCTCGGTCTCCTGCGCCCGATCGCGCGGCAGCACCTGAAGATGCCGCGCGCGATCCGCACGGGAACCGCGGCGCTCGAGGGCGCGAAGGCGGTCGTCCTCCAGCGTGTCGACGGCCGCGGCGGGCTGGTCAAGATCGGAGGAGAGGAGTGGAGCGCGCGCTCCTTCACGTCCGGTGAAGAGTTCGACGTCGGCACGGAGGTCGAGGTCGCACAGATCCAGGGCGCCACCGCGCTCGTGTACCGATAAGAGACAGGAGAGCCGAACCAGATGGTCGCACTGATCGTCATCCTCATCGTCGCCGTCGTCGTCCTCGTCACCCTGGCGCGGACGATCCGCATCGTCCCGCAGGCGCGCGCCGGCGTCGTCGAGCGGCTCGGCCGCTACTCGCGCACGCTCTCGCCGGGCCTCGCGATGGTCGTCCCGTTCATCGACCGCGTGCGACCGCTCATCGACCTGCGCGAGCAGGTCGTCTCGTTCCCGCCTCAGCCGGTGATCACCGAGGACAACCTCGTCGTCAACATCGACTCGGTCATCTATTTCCAGGTCACCGACGCGAAGGCGGCGACGTACGAGATCGCGAACTACATCCAGGCGATCGAGCAGCTCACCGTCACGACGCTCCGCAACGTGATCGGCGGGATGGCGCTCGAGAAGACGCTCACCTCGCGCGACGACATCAACGGCCAGCTGCGAGGCGTGCTCGACGAGGCGACCGGAAAGTGGGGAATCCGCGTCAACCGGGTCGAGCTGAAGGCGATCGACCCGCCGCCGTCGATCCAGGACTCGATGGAGAAGCAGATGAAGGCCGACCGCGACAAGCGCGCCGCGATCCTCCAGGCCGAGGGCGACCGGCAGTCGTCGATCCTGCAGGCCGAGGGGCAGAAGCAGGCTGCGATCCTCTCGGCCGAGGGCGAGAAGCAGGCAGCGATTCTCAAGGCCGAGGGACAGGCGAAGGCGATCGAGACCGTCTTCAACGCGATCCACGAAGGCAAGCCCGACGCCGAGCTTCTCGCGTACCAGTACCTCCAGACACTCCCGCTGATCGCACAGGGCGAGGCGAACAAGGTCTGGATCATCCCGAGTGACCTGCAGCAGGCGGTCGGCCGGGTGGCGGGCGCCGTCAAGGACCTCGCGCCGGGACCGGCCCACCTGACGGACGGAAAAGAGCCGGAGTAGGCTCTTGGCCGCTTCGACAGAACGCACGCACGGCGTGGAGGACAAGCGCCGTCTCCTCCTCGAGGCGGCGGTGCGCGTCTTCGCGAGGAAGGGGTACCACGCGAGTCGCGTCGGCGACATCGCCCTGGAGGCGGGCGTCGCGCACGGGCTCCTGTACCACTACTTCGCCTCGAAGGACCAGGTTCTCGAGGCCGTCTTCCACGAGAACTGGAGCGTCCTGCAGGCGCGGATCGCGAGCGTGGAGGAGACCGACGAGCCGGCCGTCGACCAGCTTCGGCACATCTCGGCGATCGTGCTGCGCACCTGGCTCCATCTGCCGGACGTCGTTCGCGTCGTGATCCGCGAGTTCGGCCGCAGCCCGGAGCTGGCCGAGCGGATCGGCGAGCTCGCTCAGCCGATCGAGGTCATTCAGCGGGTGATCGCGCGCGGCGTCGAGCGCGGCGAGTTCCGCAAGGACATCGACCCGCGAGTCGCGGCGACCGTCGTCTACGGCTCGATCGACGAGCTGCTCACGGCGTGGGTGCTCGACCGGCTTCCGGCCGGCGAGGAGGACGTCGCGGCGGCCGAGCGGACGTTCTTCGAGATCACGCTGAGCGGCCTGCTGCAGAAGTAGCGACGAGCTCGGCGAAGCGGGCGGCGCCGACGTTCCCGCCCGAGAGGACGACGCCGGCCGCGGCGTCGCGCGCGTCGAGCTTTCCGCTCAGCAGAGCGGCGGCGCCGACAGCGCCGCTCGGCTCGGCGACGAGCTTGAGCCGGTCGAAGAGGAACGCCATCGCCTCGACGATCTCTCCGTCGGTCACCGTGACGACCTCGTCCACGAGGCGGCGATTCACCTCGAAGGTGAGCTCGCCCGGCTCCGGCGCCTGCAGGCCGTCGGCGATCGTGTGCGGGACGTCGATCCGCGTCCGCTCGCCGGCCGCGAGCGAGCGGCGCGTGTCGTCGCCGGTTTCCGGCTCGATGCCGACGACCCGGATCCCGGGCCGCAGTGCCTTCGCCACGGTCGCGCAGCCGGCGATGAGACCGCCGCCGCTCACCGGCACGAGAAGCAGGTCGAGCTCGGGTACGTCGTCGAGGAGCTCGAGCGCCACCGTTCCCTGGCCGGCCATGACGAGCGGGTCGTCATACGGCCGCACGAGCTCGAGCCCGCGCTCCTCGGCGAGGCGGGCGCCGATCTCCTCGCGGCTCTCGGTCCAGCGGTCGTACGGCACGACCTCGGCGCCGTAGCCGCGCGTCGCGTCGAGCTTCGCCTGCGGCGCGTCCTCGGGCATCACGATCGTCGCGGTCGTGCCGAGCAACCCGGCAGCGATCGCGACCGCCTGCGCGTGGTTGCCCGACGAATAGGCGATCACGCCGCGCTGCAGCGCGGCCTCGTCGAGGGACGAGATCTTGTTGTACGCGCCGCGGAACTTGAAGGCGCCGCCGCGCTGGAAGCACTCCGCCTTGATCTGGACGCTCGCGCCCGTTCGCTCGTCGAGCGTCCGCGAGGTAAGGACGGGCGTCCGGTGTGCGACGCCGGCGAGCTGCGCCGCCGCGCGCTCGACGTTCTCGAGCTCGATCACCGGCACGGAGTCGCTCCTCGACGGAAGAGGCCGAATCCCCAGAGCCGCCCGCCGTAGACGAAGTAGGCGGTGCGTGCCCGAAACGTGTCGCGGACGAGCGCGGTGTAGCCGCTGCACGAGATCGTCTGGAGCGAGCCGACCCGGGCGTGCACCGTCAGCGGTGTCGCGCCGAAGCGGAGCCCGTGCGGCGCGTACCAGCCCTGCGGGCGCCAGAGCGTGTAGACCGCGGAGACTCCGGTGCCGCCGAACTCGACCGCGAGTCCCTGCTGGCTGAACGGCCGGTATGTGAAGTACCAGGTCGTGCGCGAGCAGCCGCGGCACATGCCGTAGTTGCGGCCGAGCGCGGCGCGGACGGCGCGCGGGGTCTCCCCGAGCCGGATCCCGCCGAGCGAGCGTCCCGGCACGAGCGCGCCCGCCTTCGGCAACCCCGCGGCGGCCGGGCCGGCGAGCACGAGAGCGGTCACCGCGCTGCCGATCAGCCCGCGCCTCATATGCTCGGAGTATGTCGCTCTGGGACTCGGTCGCCGGACTGGAGGTGAAGGTCGACGACTACGCGCTGCAGCGGCGCGAGTCGCAGACCCCGTCCGGCTGGACGCGCGTGACCACGACCGTCGTCATGCACGGCGCCGGCGCGACCGGCGAAGGAGAGGATGTCACCTACGGGGCCGACGACCACGACCACGTGCCGACCGAGCTGATGCTCGCCGGGACATGGACACTCGACGACATGTCGCGCCACCTCGACGAGCTGGAGCTCTGGGACGGTGACCCCGACAACCACACGGGGCAAGACCACCGGCGCTGGGCGTTCGAGAGCGCGCTCCTCGATCTCGCGCTCAGGCAGAACGGGCTCGGCCTCGGCAAGGCGCTCGGGCGGCAGGAGCTTCCCGTTCGATTTGTCGTCTCTACCCGCGCTGCCCCCGACCGGTGGCTCGAGGTCGAGCCGCAGCTCGAGTTCAAGCTCGACGCGGAGACCGACTGGGACCGGCCGCTGCTGCAGCATCTGCGTGGGCTCGACCGTGTGCGAGTCGTCGACCTGAAGGCGTACTACCGCGGCACGAGCGTCGACCTTGCGCCCGATCCCGACCTGTACCGCGCGATCGTGGAGGAGCTCCCCGATGTCATCGTCGAAGACGCGTGGCTCGAGGACGGTCTCCGCGAGGCCCTCGCCGGCGCAGAGGACCGACTGAGCTTCGACGCGCCGGTTCACTCGCTCGCCGACCTGGACGCGCTTCCCCTCGAGCCGCACTGGCTCAACATCAAGCCGTCCCGCTTCGGCACCGTGCGCGGGTTGCTCGAGACGATCGAGGCCTGCGAGGAACGCGGGATCAAGCTCTACGGAGGCGGCCAGTACGAGCTCGGGCCGGGCCGTCTGCAGATCCAGCGCCTCGCGAGCGTCTTCTATCCGGAGGGCCCGAACGACGTCGCGCCGTCGGCCTACAACGAGGGCGAGCCGCGTGAAGGCCTCCCGCGGAGCCCGCTGCCCGCGCGTGACGACGCCGGGTTCTGAGCGAACGGCCGGTGGTCTCTGAACGAACGGCCGGTAGCAGCCACTGTCATGGTCTCTGAACGAACGGCCGGTAGCAGCCACTGTCAAGAAACAGTCACGAATCTCGTCACTCCCATGTTAAGGGGCGACTCGAACAAACGCCTCATCCGTTACGAAGACGTAACGGTGGCTGCTACCGGCCTCAGTCAGCTACCGGCCTCAGTCAGCGGAACGCGTTCTCGCCGGTCAGCGCCTTGCCGACCGAGAGCGTGTGCACCTCGTGCGTGCCCTCGTAGGTGAGGACGGACTCGAGGTTGTTCATGTGCCGGATCACCGGATACTCGAGCGTGATCCCGTTGCCGCCGAGTACCGTGCGCGCCGACCGGCAGACCTCGAGCGCCCCACGGACGTTGCCCATCTTCCCCATCGAGACGTGCTCGGGCAGCAGCGTTCCCTCGTCCTTCATCCGGCCGAGATGGAGCGCGAGCAGCGAGCCGCGGTTCACCTCGAGCGCCATCTCCGCGAGCTTCTGCTGCGTGAGCTGGTAGCCGGCGATCGGCTTGCCGAAGACGATCCGCTCCTTCGCGTAGTCGAGCGCCGCCTCGAAGCATGCGCGGCCGGCGCCGACCGCGCCCCAGACGATGCCGTAGCGCGCCTCGTCGAGGCAGGAAAGCGGGCCGCGCAGAGACGAGATCTCCGGGAAGCGGCTCGCCTCGGGCACGCGCACGTCGCGCAGCACGAGCTCGGACGTGATCGACGCCCGCAGCGACATCTTCCTGTGCATCTCCGGCGCCTCGAAGCCCGGCATTCCGCGCTCGACGAGGAAGCCGTTGATCTCGCCGTCCGCCGTGCGCGCCCACACGACTGCGACGTCGGCGATGGTGCCGTTCGTGATCCACATCTTCGTGCCGTTGAGGATCCAGTCGGAGCCGTCGCGCTTCGCCGTCGTGCGCATCGAGCCGGGATCCGAGCCCGCGTCCGGCTCGGTCAGGCCGAAGCAGCCGATCGCCTCGCCGGTGTGCATCGGCGGTAGCCAGCGCTGCTTCTGCTCCTCCGAGCCCCAGCGCCAGATCGCGAACATCGCGAGCGAGCCCTGGACGGAGACGAAGCTCCGAACGCCGGAGTCGCCCGCTTCGAGCTCCATGCACGTCAAGCCGTACGTGACCGCGCTCGCGCCCGGGAGGCCGTAGCCCTCGAGATGCATTCCGAACAGGCCGAGGCGCCCGAACTCCTGCGCGAGCTCGCGTGGCAGGATCGCCTGCTCGAACCAGTCGCCGACCTCGGGGAGGATCCGCTCGCGGACGAACTGCCGCACGGTGTCGCGGATCGCACGCTCCTCGTCGTCGAGGAGAGCGTCGAGCGCGAGGAAGTCGCGCGGATCGATCGCGGTCGTCTTCGCGGTCGTCGCCACCTCCGCATCGTACGGATCTAGGCGGATTCCCGTTCCCGAGCTAAGGTTTGACTGACCAGTCAATCAAGCGGCCTGGAGGGCTGTTGGTCGCGACCGAACAGAACACTGCGGCGGGCGTCTCCTTCGCCCTGACAGAGGAGCAGAAGGAGCTGCGCCGTCTGGCTCGCGACTTCGCCGAGCGGGAGATCCGGCCGAACGAAGCTCGGCACGACGCCGAGATGCGTCACCCCGCCGAGCTGATCGCGCAGGCCCACGCGCTGGGCCTGATGAACCTTCACGTGCCCGCGGAGTACGGCGGCCCCGGCCTCTCCGCGTTCGACGGGATGCTCATCGGCGAGGAGGTCAACTGGGGTTGCACCGGGATCGGGACGTCGATCCTCGCCAACGGACTCGGCTCGGCGCCGGTCATCCTCTTCGGCTCCGACGAGCAGAAGGCGCGCTGGCTGCCGCCGCTCGCCGAGCGGCCCATCCTCTGTTCCTTCGCGCTCACGGAGCCGGGGGCAGGATCCGATGTCGCCGCGCTGCGGTCGACCGCGGCGCGCGACGGGGACGACTACGTCCTTAACGGCTCGAAGACCTTCATCACGAACGCCGGCCACGCGGAGTGGTCGGTCGTGTTCGCGAAGACCGACCCCGCGCGCGGAGGCCGGGGGATTTCGGCGTTCGTCGTCCCGATGAGCTCGCCGGGCGTCACGATCGAGAAGCACCTCGAGAAGATGGGGCAGCGCGCCACGGACACGTCGGCGTTCGCACTGCACGACGCGCGAGTGCCCGCGGAGAACAGGCTCGGCGAGGAGGGCGACGGCTTCAGGATCGCAATGGCGACGCTCGATTTCACGCGTCCGGGCACGGCGATCGGCGCGGTCGGCGTCGCGCAGGCGGCGTACGAGCATGCGCTCGCCTACGCGAAGGAGCGCGTCACCTTCGATCTCCCGATCGCGATGCACCAGGCCGTCGGCTTCATGGTCGCGGACATGGCGACCGAGATCCAGGCCGCGCGCCTCCTCTGCTGGCAGGCGGCGTGGATGATCGACAACGGCTGTGGCCGTGAGGCCACGCTCTATTCGTCGTTCGCGAAGCGCTTCGCAGCCGACACCGCGATGAAGGTCACGACCGACGCCGTCCAGGTGCTCGGCGGCTACGGATACATCAGGGAGTACCCGGTCGAGAAGCTCATGCGCGACGCGAAGCTCTTCCAGATCTACGAAGGAACGTCGCAGATCCAGCGGCTCGTGATCGCGCGCGAGATCTTCACGCCGAAGGGCTAGTGTGTCACCTCGACCGAACTGAGCGGCGGCCCCAGGAGCGTCATGTCGTGGCGCTCGAAGCACGCGGCGACCTCGGCGCGGTCCGGCGTCCCGTTCCGCGTGAGCGGCCCGAGTTCCTCGTAGAACCTGTGCCCGCCGCCGGGCGTGTAGACGATCACGACCTCCGCGTCCTCGTCCGTGAGGTTGAGGAACGCGTGCGGCAGGCCGGACGGCATGAACGCGAAGCCGCCGCGCTCGAGCACGCGCTCCTCGTCGCCGACGCGCACCTTGAAGCGGCCGGAGAGGACGTGGATCGTCTCCTCCTGCCTGTGATGGATGTGGAGCGGCGGGCCGCCGTGCGGCGCGACCTCGACGACGAAGTAGTCGAATGCGCCGCCGGTGTCGTCGCCGATGACTTTGAAGACGAGATCGCGGCCGGGGCCGGACTGCAGGCGCAGGCCGTCGTTCGGCGCGAGGAACTTGGGGGCGAGAGTGGTCGGCATTGCGAGAACCTCCAAGGGAGATATATTTGCTCTGCGCAAGTACTCTCTCCGAACAATTTGACTGTGTCAAGTAATCTCCCGTCCGAGCCCGCCCCCTTTACGCCGGAGGAGTTCGCGGCGTGGCGAGGGCTGCTGCGGCTGCGCGAGAGCGTGACGCGCCCGCTCGACGAGCGGCTACGTGCCGAGCACGGGCTCTCCCTCGACGACTACGGGATCCTGATCACGCTCGTCGGCCAGCCCGATCGCCGTCAGCGGATGAGCGCGCTCGGCGAGCAGCGCCTGCTGACGCCGAGCGGGATCACGCGAGCGGTGTCGCGGCTCGAGGAGCGTGGTCTTGTCCGACGTGACCAGGATCCGGCGGACGGTCGCGCCTTCTTCGCCACGCTGACACCGAAGGGAGTGCGGGCGTTGCGGCGCGCGCAGCGTACGCACCACGCGATCGTCCGGGAGCTCTACCTCTCGCGGCTCGCCTCGCGCGAAGTCGCGCAGCTCGGCGCGCTCTTCGAGAAGGTCGTCAGCTCTCAGCCGCGCTGATCGCGTCGGCGAGCCAGGCGGGAACGCGCGTTGGTCGCATCGTTGCCGCGTCGACGCACGCGTGTTCGGTGTGACCGTCTGCGATGAGCTCGTCCCCGCGGACGATCGCATACTCGTACCGGAACCTCGCGCCGCGGAGCCCGACGCAGCGGGCGTGGACGACGAGCTCGTCGTCGAACACCGCCGGCACCCGGTAGCGGCAGAACGATTCGAGCACGAACGCCTCGATTCCCTGGTCGCGCAACGTCTGATAGCCGCCGGCGAACTCGCGCAGGTACTCGACCCGCGCGACCTCGAACCAGACGAGGTACTGCGAGTTGTGCACGACGCCCTGCGCGTCGGTGTCGGCGAAACGCACGCGGATCGGAACCGAGAACGTGAAGCCCTCCATCGCCGTTCAGTATCTCGTCCTGAGCGTCGAGCGCCCGAAAGATCTGTTGCGGGAGCGGCGACCCTGGGTCATGCTCACGGGCCGCCGACATCAGCACCGAGTCGGGGATTCCCGAGGTCGGCCACATCGACGCGCTTCGGCGCGATCCGGCACGAGTCTGGGAGTTCTACGCGCTCCGGCTGGGGAGGCTCACCGAGGCGGAGTCGAACGACGGCCATCGCGCTCTCGCCGCGCTCGAGGAGCGAGGCTGGGTTCGCGCAGTCGTGACGCAGAACGTCGGCGGTCTACACCAGCGCGCCGGCTCGCAGCGGGGTCGTCGAGGTGCACGGCTCACTCCGCGAGGCCGATTGCGGCCACTACGGAGTCCGCGTGCCGATGGCGGAGGCGGTCGCCGCGCTGTCGGGAGAGACGCTGGCCGCGGGTGGTTCGCTCGCGACCGTCAGTCACGGCGCGACGCCTGGGACTCCCGTGCGGCGTTTGTCCGCGACGCCGGAGCGGGCGAGATTCTCTGAGCACACTCGTGGCCGCTCTCGATATCGTCGAGACCGACCGATCGAGGAGGAGAGATGGCTGATCGGAACAAGGATCTGCTGAGTCGGTTCGCCGACTTGAGTGAGGAAGTCGTCCAGCGGCTCGCCGAGGCGCCCGGCGCCGACCGCGCGTTGCAAGCGCTCAAGGGTCTCGGCGACAAGGTCGACGAGCTCCAGCGGCGGACGCGCGGCTTCGAGGAGCTCGAGCGCAGACTGAGCGTCGTCGAGAAGAGGCTCGACGCTCTGAGCAAGCAGAAGCCGTCAGGCGCCGCTGCGCCGAAGCCGCGCAGCTCCACGCCGAAGAAGGCCTGACCTCTCCAGGACGGCCGCGCCGGCGACGGCGAACGTCGCGAGGAGGAGACCGCCGCCGACGTCGCTCGGCGTGTGGAAGCCGGCGAGCTCGAGCAGCGCCGCGACGGCCGCGATCCAGAGGACGAGCGCGATCCGGCCACGGGGCCACGCGGCCGCAAGCGCCGCGGCGACGATCGCGCAACGAAGGGCGTGGCCGCTCGGCCACGAGGTGTCGAACGCGACGAGGTGCACGCCGTTCCGGTAGAGCGCGGGCCGCGCCAGCGCGTGGCGGAAGACGAGCTCCACCGCGACGGCGGCGACCCAGACCGCGAGCCACGTCGCGTTGCGCAGCTTCCACGCCGCACCGGCGACGAGCAGGAACGAGACGACGGCCTGCCCCGGCAGGGTCACGACCTGGGCGACGGCGGCAGCGAGCGGGTGGAACCGCGCGTGGAGGAGAGGCACGACCGATTCGAGCAGCGTCGGCGGCGCTGACGGTCCGCCCGCGAAGGGCATCGCGTGATCGACGGCCCACTGGTCGAGCCCGGTCAGCGCTCCCGAAGCGACGAGGCCTGCGAGAGCCGAGAACGCCGCGACGGCGATGGTCGCGACGCTACGCAGCCGGCACCCGCAGCCGCAGCGCGCCCGGCACGACCTCGAACCGCGCGGGCGTCGTCCCGATCGGCTCGCCGTCGACCTCGACCGGCAGCCGTCGGGCTGCGTCGATCGCCACGGTCGCAGACCGCAAGAGCTCGACCTTGGGGTGTGACAGGTACCGGCCGCTGTAGAGCTTCGGCGCCGTCGTGACGAAGTCGAGCTTGTCGACGTCGCCGATCGTCACGACGTCGAAGAGGCCGTCGTCCTGCTGCGCGCCCGGCGCGAGCTTCATCCCTCCGCCGTGGAAGTTTCCGTTGGCGACGATCACGTCATGCAGCCGGCCCTGGCGTCGGACGCCGCCGTCCAGCTCGACCGTGACCTCCGTGTTCTTCCACGCGAGGAACTCGCGCGTGAGCGCGTAGAAGAACGTCATGCGCCCTCCGAGCGCTTTCGACATCCCATTCGCGCGGCGCGCCACCGCGCCGCTCATCCCCGCGGAGCCGACGTTGGCGAAGAACCTGCTCGGGCTCCCCTCGCACTCGACTCGGCCGAGGTCGATCGTTCTCGTCTCGCCCTCGAGCACGGCGCGGACGGCGTCCTCGAAGCGGTCCGGGACACCGTGCGTGCGACCGAAGTCCTCGCCCGTCCCCGAGGAGAGGAGCGCGATCTCCGCGTCGGTTCCCGCGACGCCGTTCGCGACCTCGTTCACGGTTCCGTCGCCGCCGACCACGACGAGCAACGCCCCTTGCGCCTCCGCCGCCGCTTCCGCGAGGTGCCCCGGAAACTCGGACAGCACCTCGTCGCCGCGCAGGCCGAGCTCGGCGGCTCGCTCGCGCAGCTTCGGCCAGCGCTTCCCGGTCGCGCCGTTGCCGGAAGCCGGGTTGACGAGGAAGAGGATCTCGCTAATCGTGGGTGACGGTCATGAGCGCGACGCGGGTCATCCGGTCGACCGCCGCGCGCAGCTCCTCGTCTGAGATCCGCTGGAAGACGCCCTCCACGACGATGTCCGAGACGGTGAGGAGGCAACCGCCGTGGATCCCGTGGATGCGGCCGATCCCGCCCAGCGCCGCGACCGTGAAGAGCGCGGCCGCCTCCATCTCGACGCCGAGGACGCCGCGGCTCGACCAGCGCTCGTACTGGGCGTCGTCCGGGTTGTAGAAGACGTCGCTCGAGACGATCGGCCCGACGTGCATCGGCTGCCCGAGCTCCTTCGCCGCGTGCACCGCGCCGTGAATCAGCTCCCACGAGGCCGTCGGGCAGTGCGGCTCCTTCCCGACCAGATGTCGGGCGGTCGCGTCGGCGGGAACGGCGGTCAGCGCCACGATCAGGTCGCCGAGCGCATGGTGCGGCTGGAGGCCGCCGCAGGTGCCGACGCGCATCAGCCGCGTGCAGCCGAGCTGGATCAGCTCCTCGAAGACGATGGTCGCGCCGGGACAGCCCATCCCGGTGCCCTGCACCGAGACCGGCTTCCCCTCCCAGGTGCCGGTGAAGCCGAGCAGCCCGCGCACGCCGTTCACCTGCTTCGGATCGTCGAGGTAGGTCTCGGCGATGTACTTCGCGCGGAGCGGGTCGCCGGGGAGAAGGACGGCATCGGCATAGTCGCCGGGTTCGGCTCTGAGGTGAATTGGCATTGGGCGACTCTAACGGGATGGAAAGATCCCGCCATGGCCGCAACAGTCTCTCCGACGCTCGACCAGGTACTCGCCTTCTGCGCCGAGGAGCCGGTGGAGCGCGTCTTCCTCGAGGACATCGCGCGGCGCGGGCTCGGGCGCTTCTCGGCCGTTGCGGAGCCCGATGGCCGTCTGCGCGCGCTCTGCCACGTCGGCGCCAACGTCGTGCCGTCGGGCGAGGACTGCGCGGCGTTCTCGGCCGTCGTGGCGCACGGCGGCGCGCGGATGATGATCGGAGAGGAGCGCGCCGTCGGCGAGCTGTGGGAGGCGGCCTGGCGAGGCATGCCGCGGCCGCGCGACGACCGCCCTGGCCAGCCCGTCTATGCGCTGCGCGAAGCGCCCGAACCGGGTGAGACGGGGCTTCGCCCGGCTCGGCTCGTCGACCTCGATCTGCTCGTGCCGGCCTGTGCCGAAGCTCATCGCGAAGAGATCGGGATCGATCCGCTCGAGCGCGACGCCGACGGGTTCCGCTGGCGGACCCGCCAGCAGATCGAGGACGGGCGCTCCTGGCTCTGGCTCGAGGAGGGCGTGATCCGGTTCAAGGCGGAGGCGTCGGCATGGACGCCCGCGGCGGTGCAGCTCCAGCAGGTCTGGGTCGACCCGAGCGCGCGACGACGCGGCTACGCGCGCCGTGCGCTGTCCGACCTCTGCCGGCTGCTGCTCGAGAGCGTGCCTGCCGTCTGTCTCTTCGTGCGCCCCGCAAACGATCCGGCCCTCCGCCTCTACGACTCGATCGGGATGACCCGCGAGCTGACCTACCGCTCGCTGGTCTTCTAGGCACAATCGACGGATGGAGGAGCTGCGCGACCGCGTCGAGCGCTTCGTTCGCGAGCACGAGCTGATTCCGCCGGGCGGCGATGTGACGTGCCTCGTCTCGGGCGGCGCCGACTCGACATGTTTGTGGCATGTGCTCGGCGCACTCGCCTACCGGGTGTCCGCGCTCCACGTGAATCACAAGCTCCGCGACGCCGACTCCGAGGACGACGCGCGCTTCTGCGCCGAGCTGCTCGGCGCAGAGGTGGTGGAGCTCGACGGCAGCGGGCTCTCCGAGGCTGCGCTGCGCGAGCAGCGGCGCTCGGTCGGCCGCGACCGGCTGCGTGCGACCGGCCATACGGCGTCCGATCAGGTCGAGACGATCCTGTACCGGCTCGTTTCACGCGGAACGGCGACGGGAATCGCTTCGCGGAGCGACGACGGCGTCGTCCATCCGCTGCTTCCGCTCTGGCGCGAGGAGACGAAGGCGTACTGCCGTGAGGTCGGCCTCGACTACCGCAGCGACGCTTCGAACGCCGGCACGAAGCGCGGCTTGATCCGCGAGGAGATCTTGCCGCTGCTCCGGCGGCTCCATCCGGCGGCCGACGAGAACCTCCTCCACTCGCTGGACACGCGCGAGACGCTCCCGCCTGCACTCGCCGAGTTGCTCGCGGCGCCCGTCGGCTCGAAGCGCGTCGACCTCGGCGGCGGGCTCCAGGCGGTGCGCGAGCACGAGCGGCTGTGGCTCGAGCGCGGCCCGGTCGAGCTGGCCGGCGAGATCGGCTGGGGCGAGTGGACCATCCGCTCGGAGCTCCGAGGGCTTAGAGTGCGTGGATGGAGGCCCGGCGACCGGCTGGCAGGTAGGAGGCGCAAGATCCAGGACGTGTTCGTCGACGCGAAGGTGCCGCGCTCGGAGCGTGAGGCGTGGCCGCTCGTCGTGCGCGGCGACGAGGTCGTAGCCGTGCCCGGCATCGTCGAGCACCCGGAGGTGGAATGCGTGCGTCGGCTCGACGGAGCACGCGACCCAGAGGTGCCGGCTTTGCCGGCGCCGGAGGAACGAATTGTCCGCGGCTGAGCTCGAACGTGCTGTCACGGAGGTCCTGGTCGAGGAAGACGACCTCCAGCGCCGCATCGCCGAGCTCGGCGCGGAGATCTCCTCCGACTACGAGGGTCGCGATCTCCTTCTCGTCGGCGTGCTCAAAGGCGCCGTGTTCTTCCTCGCCGACCTCATGCGCCACCTCACGGTCCCATGCGAGATCGACTTCATGGCGATCTCGAGCTACGGCGCGTCCACCGATTCCTCGGGTGTCGTAAGGATTCTCAAAGATCTCGACATCAACATCGAGGGACGGCACGTGCTCGTCGTCGAGGACATCATCGACTCGGGGCTCACGCTCTCCTATCTGATGCGGAATCTCGAAGCGCGCGAGCCGGCGAGCCTCGAGATCTGCGCCCTCCTCACCAAGCCCGACCGGCGCGAGATCGACGTTCCGGTCCGGTACGTCGGGTTCGAGATCCCGAACCGCTTCGTGATCGGCTACGGGCTCG
>DATGEB010000022.1:0-11672 GCA_035310545.1 Gaiellaceae bacterium | reverse complement strand
CTCGAGCTGCTCGAGTCCGGCGCCTGGCAGGGCGCGGGCGTCCTCGGCCCCGAGTCGTTCCCGCCGGACCCGTTCCTCGAGCTCCTCGCCGCCTACGGCGAGCCGCACGGTGTCGTCGAGGGCGATCCGCGCCAGACCTAGACCGCTTCGAGGAACGCCCGTACTCGTTCGAGGAGCAGCGTCGCGGCGTCGGCGTCGTATGCGGGAAGCGACGAGTCGGCGAACAGGTGCTCCTGCCCCGGATAGAGGAAGAGCTCGGCTCGCACGGTCGATGCGACGAGCTCCCGGGCCGCCTCGAGGTCCTCTGCGAAGAACGGGTCTTCCTCTTTCCCGTGCACCTGCACCGGAACGTCATCCGGCCAGGCGGCTCCGAACTCGGACATCGGCAGGCACGAGTACATGAGCAACGCGCCGCGAGCCCCCGACCTGGTCTGGGCGAGCTGCTGCGCCGGCATGACTCCGAACGAGAACCCTGCGTATACCACCTCGGAGTCCAACTCGCCGGCGGCCGCGACTCCGCGCTCGGCCAGGGCGCCGAAGCCGCGCTCTCGGGCGAAAGCCATCCCGTCCTCGATCGTTGCGAACGTGCGTCCCTCGAACATGTCGGGCGTGTGGACGGTATGTCCCGACTGCCGCAGCTGATCGGCGAACGCCCGCACCCCGTCGGTCAGGCCCTGAACATGGTGGTAGAGCACTACCTCGGTCATCGTCTCCTCCCGTGCGGTTGATCCACAAAAGTGGAACATACTACAGTGTTAGTCTATCGAGGGCATGACCGAGCCGACCGCGTCTCCGCCGGACTACGACCTCGCCGACCGGATCGCGCTCACGACGCCGTCCCAGGTCAAGGCGCTGAGCCATGCCCTCCGCACGACGATCCTGGGCCTGCTCCATGAGCGGGCGGCCACGGTGACCGAGCTCGCCGCCGCGCTCGGGCGGCCGAAGAGCACTGTCGCCCACCACGTCAAGGTGCTCGCGGACGCCGGGCTGGTGAAGGTGGTGAGGACTCGTCGCGTTCGCGCGATCGAAGAGCGGTTCTACGGTCGCACAGCGCGCATGTTCTTCGTCGGCGTGGATCGGAGCTCCGAGGGTGAGGAGATGCCGCGGGACTTCAACGACTTCGAGGTCGCGGCCGGCGAGTCGGCGGCGGCGTTCACCGGCGGGAAACTATGGGGATTCTTGCGCCACGCCCGTATCTCGGAGGCCCAGGCGTCGGCGTTCTGGGAGCGGATGGCCGAGCTCGTGACCGAGTTCGACCAGCTTCCGCGCGAGGGGGAGACCATGTATGGATTCGCTCTCGGGGTCTATCCGACCGACCATCCGACCTTGCCGGACAGCGCGGGCGAGAGTGTCGGTCGCTGACGATGCGGGAAGCGATCTGACGTGGCGCGGCTGATCTACAAGCCTTTCGGTCTCCTCGTCGGCGTTCTCGGCGGGCTTGCAGCCCGCGCCGTCTTCAAGCGGGTGTGGAGCGCCGCTGGCCATGAGGACAGAGCTCCGAAGCCGACGGACGAGGGCAGTGGTTGGCGCGAGGTCGTCCTCGCGGCTGCGGCCGAGGGTGCGGTCTTCGGCGGCGTGAAGGCTCTGGTCGACCGCGCCGGCGCGACAAGCTTCGCCTGGCTCACCGGCTCCTGGCCGGGACAAAGCAAGAAGCGCTGACCCGCACGATCTGATTCAAGGCGGGCTTCGGCGAGGAGAAGGAGGCGCTCGGGCGATGCGGTGATGGGGCGTTCGGTGCGCCGCCGCGTGAGCCTTGATGGCTATTCGCGGCGGGCGCGTCGGCTGTCGCTGTGGAGGTAGCGGGCGCCGGGGCCGAGGGTGGCGGCTTCGTCGTCGGGGTTGAGGAGGCTGCAGCGGTCGATGGAGAGGCAGCCGCAGCCGATGCAGGTGGTGAGCCGGCTGCGGAGGGCTTGCAGGGTCGTGATGCGGTGGTCGATGTCGGTGCGCCAGGAGCGGGAGAGGCGTTCCCAGTCGCGGCGGCTCGGCGTGCGCCCGGCGGGGAGGGTGTCGAGGGCTTGCCGGATCTGTTCGAGCGGGATGCCGGCGGCGCGGCCGGCCTGGACGAGGGCGACGCGGCGGAGGGTGGCGCGCGCGTAGCGGCGTTGGTTGCCGCTGGTGCGGTCGGCATCGATGAGTCCCTCGGCTTCGTAGAAGCGGAGGGCGGAGGGGGCGACACCGCTGCGAGCGGAGAGCTCGCCGATCGTGAGTTCGTCTACCACTTGACTTCAACCATACTTGAGGTTCTACGCTCTTTGCTGTGAGTGGACGCTGCGTACTCGTCTACGCCCTCTCGCCGGAGGGGACGTCGGCGCGGGAGGCGAACGACCTGCTGAACGAATATGTCGCCGAGCGAGGGCGGGGGCTCGCGGTCTGGCACGACCACTTCGTCGGCGTGCATGGCGGCGCGATCGTGCTCGACGCCCGCTCGGACGAGGAGAAGGCGCTACTCGACGATCCGGGGCCTCTCGTGGGCTGGCAGCTCTCGGTGCATCCGTTGACGTTCTCGCTGTCGGCGGTCGGGTTTGTGGCGCAGACGTCGTTCACGCTCGAGCGCTACCGGGACGTCACGCTCGAGGAGCTCGCGGCGTCCGAGCCGGCCGATCCACGCTTCTGGTGGCAAAGGAGGAAGTCATGACTGCCGTCGCATCCGAAGGTCTCGTCCGCGCCTGCTCGCTCGGCGAGCTGCGTGCGGCGGGTCGCCAGGTCGTCCACCTGGGCGGCCATGTGCTCTGTCTCTTCGCTGGGGACGAGGAGGTCTACGCGGTCGACAACCGCTGCCCGCACATGGGCTTCCCGCTTCACCGCGGCTCGGTCTGTGATGGGATCCTCACCTGCCATTGGCATCACGCCCGCTTCGACCTGGCGACCGGCGGCACCTTCGACCAGTTCGCTGACGAGCTGCGTCGCTTCCCGGTCACGCTCGAGGGCGACGACGTGCTCGTCGACCTGAGCCCGTCCGACGATCCGGTCGGCCATCGGCGCAGGCGGCTTCGCGACGGGCTCGAGCGCGACATTCCGCTCGTCTCGGCAAAGGCGACGATCGCGCTGCTCGAGGACGACCCGAGCGGAGTCGACGTCTTCCGCGCCGGACTCGACTTCGGCGTCGCCCGTCGCGGCGGCGGCTGGTTCCGCGGCCTGACCACCCTCACGTGCTTCATGAATCTCGCGCCCCGCCTCGACCCCGTCGATCGTCCGGCGGCGCTCTACCACGGCCTCGCCGACGTCGCCTCCGACTCCGCGGCAGGTCCGCCGCGGTTCCCGCTCGAGCCGCTGCCGGGTCGCGCGCCGCGACCGGCGCGGCTCGCCGCCTGGTTTAGGCGCTTCGTCGAGGTGCGCGACGCCGAGGGAGCCGAGCGGGCGCTCGTCTCCGCCGTCCGCGGCGGCGCAACCCCGCAGGAGCTCGCCGACATGCTCTTCGCCCCCACCACCGACCACCGCTACCTCGATGGCGGTCACACGCTCGACTTCCTCAACAAGGCGCTCGAGGCGCTCGACACCGCCGGCTGGGACCGGGCCGAAGCGGTGCTCGCCTCGCTGCCCGCGCAGCTCGCCGGCGCCGAGCGGATGGAGGAGTCGAACGCCTGGCGCAACCCGGTCGACCTCGTCGCTCTGTTGGAGCGTGCGTTCGCCGAGCTGCCCGCCGCGGCAGCAGCGGGCCGCGATGCTCGCGGGCGCTGGGACGGCCGCGCGGCGCTCGTCGAGTCGATCCTCGAGGACGAGCCGGCGACGATCCTCGACTCGATCCTCGCGGCGCTACGTGGGGGCGCGAGCGAGGTCGAGCTCGCCTCCGCGGTCGCATACGCGGCGGCGATGCGGATCGCGCGCTTCCCGACCTCGAACGAGTTCGGCGACTGGGATACCGCGCTGCACACGTTCACCTTCGCGAACGCGGTCGAGCAGGGACTACGCCGCTCGCCCTCGCCGGAGCTGCTGCGCGGAGTCCTCGACGCGGCGATGAGCGTCCACCTCGACCGGTTCCTCAACGTGCCGGCCCGGCGACTGCCGACGCCCACGCCCGGCGGCGACCCGGACGAGCTCCTCGCCGAGCTTCCCGCGCTCCTCGACCGGCAGCAACAGGTCGACGAAGCGAGACAGCTCGCCTCCTCGTTCCTCGCCGCGGGCGGCGAGCCGCGCCGGCTCGTCGCCGCCCTCGGCGCGGCGCTCGTCCGCGAAGACCGCAACTTCCACACCATCCAGTGCCTCGAGGCGGCCGTCCGGCAGCACGAGCTGCTCGCCGGCACCGCCGACGCGTCGCTCCCTCTCATCGCAGCCGCCGGCTACCTCGCCGCGCACGCAACCACCACCCGCTCACAGCGGCAGACGTTCGAGATCGCCCGCCGCCTCCACCGCGGTGAGCAACTCTACGAAGACGACGCGGACTGACCGAGCACCTTCCGGCCCGGCGTCAAGGCGGGAGCAGGATGGCGCGGCGAGTTCTCACTCCGAGTCCACGGCCGCGAGATCGGTCACCCGCGCCGCACGGGCGTCTAGATCACCCGGATCCCCTGCGAGCGGACGGCTTCATCGAACTTGCGCGTGAACGTGCTGTCCCGCTCGCGCGGCGGGCGGCTGCGGCGTGTGCGGGGAGGGATTCGACTTGGGCGAGTGCTTCGACGGTCGGCCGCACGCGGGCAAGCCCTTCTTCCGTCAGCCGCTGCACGGTGACCGGCTTGAGGAACGCCTCCAGGCCGAGGCCGCCGGTGGAACGCGCCCGACCGCCGGTGGGGAGGACGTGGTTGGCCCCGGTGCCGAGGTCGCCCGCTGCAACCGGCGAGGTCGCGCCGACGAAGACAGCGCCTGCGTTGCGTATCCGAGGCGCCAGCGCCTCCGCATCGCCGAGCAGGACGACGTGCTCGGGCGCTCGCCGCTCGATCTCCGCGAGGGCAGCCTCGAGGTCGTCGGCGGCGAGGATCTCGCAGACCGAGTCGGGGCCGTGCTCGGCCTGTGCCGCGATCTCGAGCTGGGCGACGCGCGGGTCACCGCGACGGCCGAGCACGACGAGCACCTCCGATGGGCCCGCGGGAAGGTCGATGGCGACATCGCGTGATACGAGCTGCTTTGCCTCGTTCACATAGGCGTTGCCGGGACCCACGATCTTGTCCACACGCGGGATCGTCTCGGTTCCGTAGGCGAGTGCGGCGACGGCGTGCGCTCCACCGACGGCCCACACGTCGTCGAAGCCGAGCAGCTGGGCGGCCGCGGCAACGAGGCCCGCGCCGGCCGGTGGGGTCACGATCACGATGCGCTCGACCCCTGCCAGGCGTGCGGGCACTGCGGTCATCGCCAGCGTTGACACGAGGCCACGCGGAACGTAGATCCCGACTGAAGCGAGCGGGACCCAGCGGCGCTCCAGCTCCACGCCCGGCTCGATCTCGAGCCGCAGGTCAGATGGCCGCTGCGCCTCGTGCCAGACGCGGACGCGCGCGGTGAGGTCGAGCAGCGCCTGCTCGGGCAGCTCGCCCGCCGGGAGCGCCGGCGCCGGCTCGACTCCGTCCAGCCGCAGCGCCCACTCGCGCAACGCTTCGTCCCCGCGTCGGCGGACATCGGCGACGATCTCCGCAACCTCGGCCATGAATCAGTCCAGGCTCGCGGCGCCGCCGACTCGCCCGTCACCGCACGGAGAGCAACCAGGGAGCCGGCTCACCCGGGCAGGGGCGGTCTGCATCGAGTCGTCGCCGCGACCTCGGCGCTCTCGAAATATGCCGGAGGTCGTGCTCCTCGGCTCACGCCTCCCCGAGCGCGCCAGGAACATCTGTCGGTAGCTCGATGGTCGCGGTCTGTTGCCGCACGTCTCGACCGAACCAGTATCCGACGAGCGCCAGGGCGGTGATCACCGCCAGCGTTCCGAGCGTGAGCAGCTCGAACTCGCCCTGGCCGACGCCCCAGCTCGACTTGAAGTTGTAGCCCACCCCGAACACCCTCTCGAGCGTGTCCGGGAAGACCGCCTCCCAGGAGCCGAGCAGGATCCAGAACGTCGTCAGGATCGTCGACGCCCAGAGGCCGATCATCCCCCACGGGTGCCGGTAGGGCCGGTGCACATGCGGATGCGAGTAGCGCAGCTTCAGTACCGCCGGGAAGATCCACAGATACGAGAGCAGCGTCGTCGAGATCGCGATGTCGAGGACGACGGTGAAGGCGCTCGCTGTGCTCTGGTTCTTGAGCAACTCGACCGCGGCGATGCAGAAGACGCTCGAGGCGACCCCGGACATGACGTTGACGCGCACCGGCGTGCCCAGCTTCCTGTTGAAGACACCGAAGAACGGGAAGAACGCGCCGTCATAGGCCGCAACCGCCTGAATCCGGTCCGATCCGATCATCCAGACGGCACCGGAGGTGACGAGCGCACCGATGAAGCAGAGCGTCATCAGCACCAGCAGCGCGTGTGCGGCCCCTCCATAGACGCCGTGAAAGGCGACAGTGACGGCGTCGATGAAGCCGGCGATTCCGGTCACCTTGTTCGCCGGCAGGACGAGCAGGATGCAGAAGATTGGCACCACGTACATCAGAACGCCCGTGACGCCGCTGCGCAGAATCGAAAGCGGCACGTCACGTTGTGGGTTCTCCATCTCCTCCGCAGCGCCGTTCTGCAACTCGAAACCCACGTAGTTGAAGAGCAGGATCGGCACCAGACCGAAGAACACGACCCGCGTCGGCGAGAAGTGGCCCTGAAAGCTCGAGAAGCCGTGCTTCGCGCCGTAGATGATCATCGTGAGCGAGAAGAAGCCGAGCACGATCGCGCGGAGGACAGCGCCGGCATTCGGGATGTGCTTCCCGTACCGGAGAGCGATGATCGCGACGCCGATCGAAACCCAGACGAAGACGAGCTTGAACGCGAAATCGCCCACGGTCGCAGTACCAATCCCGTGGATGTTCGTGCCCCACGCAGCCGCGGCGGTGAAGGCGAGCGAACCTCCCACCCAGAGCGGGTTCGTAATCCAGTAGAGGACAGCGAAGATCGAGCCGTGCAGCCGGCCGAAGGCGAGCTTCGTCCACTCGTACGGGCCGCCCTCCTGCGTGAACGCCGCCCCAACCTCGGCCGTCATCAGCATGTACGGCGCGACGAAGACCACCGCCAGCACGATCAGCCAGAGGAAACCCTCCGGCCCGTTCTTCGCCACAGTGCCGAGCGTATCGAGACCGACCAACGCGCAGACAGTGAAGAACCACATGTCGAAGCGCCGCAGCGACTTGACCAACTTCGACCGCTCGGACAGCGCGAGCTGCGTCGTTTGCTCCATCTCTACCGCCGAATCCGCTTGCACCTTTCCTCCTGTTCACGGCTTGGGATGCCAGACGCAGCATCCTCCACCGCTCCCACCAGGTCAAGCGCGGAACACATGCCCCCGACTCAACCGAAACGCTGAGCCGAAGCCGGCCCGGCGTCCACGGCGTGGATGCCCGCTGAAAGGCAAGCCCTCTGACGGACTCGAGCCGTCGACCCCCTCCTTAGCATCTGCAGCCCTTGATCCCCGAGTGTTCAAGTGATAACTTGACAATATGGGGAACGGACAGGCGAAGTCGTCGTTGTTCGATGCGTTGGCGTCGGTGGCGCAGGCACTCGGGAGCGGCCGGCGGGCGGAGATCGTCGACGTGCTGGCGCAGGGCGAACGCTCGGTGGACGAGCTGTCCGGCGAGATCTCGCAGAGCGCCGCCAACACCTCGCAGCATCTCCAGGTGCTGGCGCGGGCCGGGCTTGTGCGGTCGCGCCGGGAGGGGACGCGGATCATCTACCGGCTTGCGAGCGATCGGGTCGCCGAGTTGTGGGCGGCGGTGCGCGATGTCGCGGTTCGGCATGTCGCCGAGGTGTCGGTGCTCGCGGACGAGTACCTGGGCGAGCGGGACGGGGTGGAGCAGCTCTCGGCCGCAGAGCTTTCACGGCGGCTCGAGCGTGGTGATGTGGTCGTCCTCGATGTGCGCCCCGAGGCCGAGTTTCGCGCCGGTCATATCGCAGGCGCGCGTTCCGTCCCCGTCGACATGCTCGATGCGGTCGTCGGCGAGCTGCCCAAGCGGCGTGAGGTTGTCGCCTACTGCCGCGGCCCCTACTGCGTCTACGCCGACGACGCCGTGCGGCTGCTCCGCAGTCGCGGTCTGAAGGCGCGGCGATTGGACGTGGGCTTTCCGGAGTGGCGGCGGTCGGGGCTGCCGGTCGAGATCGCAAGCTGAGAGGAGACGCATGCTGCTGCGCCCGTTCCTGAACGACGCCGGCTCCTGTGCCAGCTATCTGTTCGGCTGCACCACGCACGGCACGCTGGCGGTCGTCGACGCGCACGACGATCTCGTCGACGACTACATCGCTGCTGCTGCCGCGATCGGCGCGCCGATCGCCGCCGTCTTCGAGACGCATGTGCAAGCCGATCACGTCTCCGGACTGCCGAGGCTTGTCGAGCGCACCGGCGCGACCGCGTGTATCCCCGAAGGTGCCGGGGTCGAGTTCGAGCACGTCGCGCTCGGGGACGGCGAGACGGTGGAGCTCGGCAACACTGTCGTGACGGCGATCGCGACGCCCGGTCACGCACCCGCGCATTCCGCCTACACGGTTGCCGACCGGCGGCGCGGCGACGAGGAGCCGTGGCTGGTGTTCAGCGGCGACTCGTTGCTGATCGGCGACGTCGGCCGCCCCGACCTGCACGTCGCCGGCGACGCGCGTGGTCAGGCGCGCCTCCTGCACGCGAGCCTGCAGCGCCTGCTCGGGTTGCCCGACCATGTCGTCCTCTATCCGAGCCATTACGGCGGCTCGGTCTGCGGCCGCGGCCTCTCCGGCAACCCGTTCTCCTCGATCGGCTTCGAGCGCCGTCACAATCGGTTGCTCGCCCTTGACGATCCAGAGGCGTTTGCGGATGCACTGCTCGCCGATATGCCGCCCAAGCCGGCCGAACAGGAGCGCATCGTCGCCGCCAACCGCGCCGGCAAGGTGGGCGTTCCGGCGTGACTCCGGTTCGGCTCGGTCTGCGCGCGAACGCACGCCAGTTCGCGCTGCTGGTCGGCCTGAACGCGCTCGTCGGCGGCATGGTCGGTCTCGAGCGAAGCGTGCTGCCACTCGTCGGCAAGCACGACTTCGGACTGCGCTCGACCGCCTCGATCCTCGCCTTCGTCGTCGCATTCGGCGCCGCCAAGGCGCTCAGCAACCTCGTCTCCGGGGAGCTCGCGGAGCGGATCGGCCGCAAGCGGCTGCTCGTGCTCGGCTGGGCGGTCGCGCTTCCGGTCGCGCCGCTGATCGCCCTCGCTCCCTCGTGGTGGTTCGTCGTGGCCGCGAACGTCCTGCTCGGCATCAACCAGGGGTTCGCCTGGTCGATGACCGTCGTGATGAAGATCGACCTGGCCGGGCCGCGACGGCGCGGTCTCGCGCTCGGTCTGAACGAAGCCGCCGGCTACCTCGGCGTCGCTGCGGCGGCATTCGTGAGCGGTGTTCTCGCCGCGAGCTACGCACCGCGGACCGTTGTCTGGATCGGCGCCGGCCTCCTGAGCGCCCTTGGCCTGCTGATCAGCATCTCCGCGGTGCGCGACACCGGCGCCCACGCCGCACGCGAGCAACAGGAGCACGGAGACGACTCGACAACGGCGCTCGGCCTTCGCGCCGCATTCGTCGAGGTCACGGTTCGCAATCCCGTCCTGCGGGCCAGCAGTCAGGCGGGCATGGTCAACAATCTCAACGACGCGCTCGCCTGGGGGCTCGCGCCGCTCTACCTCGCAGCGCATGGAGCGAGCGTGCGCGAGGTCGCCGCGGTCGCCGCCGCCTATCCCGTCGTTTGGGGTGCGGGACAGCTCCTGACCGGCTGGCTCTCCGACCACACCGGCCGCAAGCCGCTGATCTCCGCCGGCATGCTCGTCCAGGCGGTCGCGCTCGCGCTGCTCGTCGCCGGCAACGGCGTCTTTACGCCCTCGCTCGCCGCCGCCGTTCTGCTCGGTGTCGGCACCGCGATGGTCTACCCGACGCTGATCGCGGCCGTCTCGGACGCGAGCCAGCCGCGCGATCGCGCCCGCTTGCTGGGCGTCTACCGTTTCTGGCGCGACTTTGGCTTCGTCCTCGGCGCGCTGATCGCCGGTTTCGGCGCCGACGCGACCTCGCCGCGCGCCGCGATCGCGATCGTCGCCGCGCTTACCGCCGCCAGCGGTCTCGTCGTCGCTGCGACCGGTTGGCAGTCGCAACCATCGCTCGGTACCGTCGAAGGAGGGAGAAGATGGCAGGCAACGGCAAGGTTCTGATCAATCTCGCGACCGGTATGGAGGACGGCGAGCGGGTGCTCGTTGCCTTCCTCGTCGCGACCGCCGCACAACAGCAGGGCAAGCAGGTCAGGATCTGGACGACGAAGGATGCGGTGCGCCTCGGGCTGCCGGGCGGGCTACAGGGAGTCGTCTGCAAGGACTGCCCGCCGCTCGAGCGTCTCTGGGAGCAGTTCACCGAAGCCGGCGGCGAGCTCTGGCTCTGTCCGATCTGCCTCAGCGCCCGCGACCTCGACGAGGCGGAGCGAGTCCCGCACACCAAGGTGGTCGGCGCGTCGCCGATGTGGGAGTGGGTCGGAGACGACTCGACCGTCTTCAGCTACTGAAGGAGCGAAGAACCATGCAAAACACACTCTTGGTTCTCCGTTTCCTCGCGTTGTCAGCGGCCGGTCCCCGCGAGCCAAGAGCTGATGTCCTGTGAGCGTCGAAGTCGACATCGACGTCGATCTGCTGAAGAGCGAGATCAAGAAGACCTACGCTTCCGTCTCGAACGAGCCGGAGCGCGAGTTCATCTTCCCGACAGGCCGCGCCTGGGCGGAAGACCTCGGCTATCCGCCGGAGCTCGCGAACGTCCCCGACGCCGCAGTGGAGTCGTTCGCCGGCGTCGCCAACCCTTGGACGATGGGACGCCTCGCGCCGGGCGAGCGTGTGCTCGATCTCGGTTCCGGTGCCGGCACCGATTCGCTGGTTGCCGCCCAGATGGTGGGCGAGCGCGGCGCGGTCAGCGGGATCGACATGACACCGCAGATGCTCGTCAAGGCACGTGCCGCCGCGGAGGCGACAGGCGCAACGAACGTCGAGTTCGTCGAGGCTGAGGCGGAGCGCCTGCCGTTCGCGGACGGCAGCTTCGACGTCGTCATCTCCAACGGCGTCATCGATCTGATTCCGGACAAGGAGGCGGTCTTCTCCGAGATCTTCCGCGTGCTCGCGCCCGGTGGGCGGATCCAGATTGCCGACGTCACCATCCAGAACCCGGTCAGCGAAGAGGGACGGAGGAACATCGACCTCTGGACCGGCTGAATTGCCGGGGCGCTGCTGGAGGCAGCGTACGCGAGGCTCCTGGAACGGCACGGCTTCGAGCGAATCGAGACCGGACAGCTCGTCGACACCTACGCCCGCTCGAAGTTCGAAGACACACGCGCGAAGGCGAGGCAGTTCGGCGCCCGCGGCACCACCCTCAAGGCATACAAGCCGGGCCGGTAGGGGACGCGGGGCCGCACAGGGCAGAATCACGGGATGCGGCGTCCGCTGGTCGAGATCCTCTACTTCGTCGGCTGTCCTCACTACGAGGGCGCTCGCGTGCTCGTCGAGCGGGTCAGCCGCGAGCTCGGCGTCGAGCCGGAGTTGCGTCTGGTCGACGTGCCGAGCGACGAGGCGGCCGAGCGGCTGCGCTTCATCGGCTCGCCGACGGTCCGCGTCGACGGCGAGGACGTCGACCCCCATGCGGGCGA